>JAPLFL010000002.1 GCA_026390695.1 Candidatus Kapaibacterium sp.
CCTGAGCGCATATCCGAATCCGTTTGCAGGTGAACTGAGAATCACCTTAAATCTTAAAAAAGCAGCGAGAGTGAATATAAGTATTGTTGATATTAGCGGCAACAAAGTAGAAATAATCACAAATAATGCCCTCAACATTGGCAATAATGAACTGATCTGGAAGCCAGAGCATTTATCGCAAGGCAAATACTTCTTGAATGCCGAGATAGACGGAACGGTACTGAGTAGAGAACTGATTTATTTAAAATAATGCTTGTTAATGCAGAATGGAAGAAAGGGGAAACCGTCGGATAAACCCAAATATTTCATTAGGCAATAGAAAAACCCCTACCCCCTTTTTCAAAGGTGGATTTAACTAAATTCCCCTCTTTGCAAAAGAGGGGTAGGGGAGATTTAAGAAAGCTCTTTATTAGCATATAATATTTCAATCGCGTTAAATCTTAATGAAATATTTGGGATAAAATAACCGAATCCATTACCAATCAGGAGATTCCTGCATTGAAGAATGTGTGAAAACGTCAATTCCCTGTCATTCCCGCACATGAGCTTGTATGAAAACTACCTTTTCTTGTCATTCCTGCGCATGCAGGAATCCCCAATTGCGCCATGGAATGGATTCCCGCATTCGCGGGAAAGACAGATACCTGAATATTTCGTGTTTTCACACTGTCTTTTGCGCAGGAATGACAATTTTGGAAAATATTCTACTTTTGAGTCAATCTCATAAAATGGGGCGGCTTTAATTCTATTCTACCTTTGATAACCGTCATTCACCTGAATAATAAATTGTTTTATTTCTTTTAGGAGCTGAATTTTTTTTATCAAGATTTATAAAATAAAATGTTTAAAGTTCCGTTACTGCATTATTAAATAATTACAATTTTCTTAGGTCAACAGATGTACAATAGATACCCATATCACACTGCCATAGCCATTATTGCAATGATTTTTATCTTAATAAATTCTAACCTTTTTGCCTATGACGACTGGGAACTTGTCAAAGGGCCTTTCTGCGGGCACTTCACTTGTTTTGGTGAGGATTTGAATAAAAAGCTCTTTGCAGGTTCATGGGGTGATGGTTTGTATCAGTTGTCCTCTGATGGCTCAACTTGGACAAAAGTAAGCACAAATCTTGCCGATCCTTATATAACATGTATGTTTATAGATTCAACAAATAAAATATATGTCGGCACTTATGGCAACGGTGTGAACGTTTCTTCAAATAGTGGAGTAAACTGGACTCAACTTTCAAGTGGCATTTCAAATTTGAAAATAAAAGCTATTATTAAAAATGTAAATAATCAGCTACTTGCCGCAACAAACGGATCCGGTGTGTTCCGTTCAACTAATAACGGTACGAGCTGGATTGAGTCAAACTCAGGGCTGTGGTTCAGAGATGTCAATGCATTACTATTATGCAGAAACGGTATAATAATTGCAGCTACGAATGGCGGCGGTTTCTATAATTCAACTGATGGTGGAATTTCGTGGCGAAAAGCTAATACCAAAACAACAATAACAAACAGCAATCTTGATTATGCTTACAAAATGATTTTGCAGACCGATGGCTCTGTCTATGCAAGCTCGCCAAACCGTGGAGTTATTTATTCTATCGATAATGGCTTAAGCTGGGACGAGCAGGATACAACAGGTATGCCCACATTCAATACTTATGCTCTTGCATTTGATCATGAACGTTATGTTATTGCCGGAACAAGATTTAACGGAATTTATTTTCATAATGACTTGGTATATAGCACCTGGACTCAGTCTGATATGAAAAGCTATGGCCCGGAAGCAATTATTCGGGCATCTAATGGGAAACACTATGCTGCTATTCCAATGAAAGGCATTTACAGAAGTATTGACGATGGTATTCACTGGACAAAGCATTCCTTTGGCATGAAAAATTATGGATTGATGGGTTTAACAGCATATAAAAACGGAATAATTTATGCCGGACGGGAAACCGGAGGTGCTTTCTTATCGACAGATTATGGAAAAAACTGGGCTGCCGCAGGTCTTGATACATTTATGATAAGAACTTTTGCTTTCGATTCCAGTGGAAATGTTCTTGCAGGAACAATACACGGGATCTATAAATCTACAAATAATGGTTTGAACTGGTCATTATTTGGCTTGAAGGATTCATTAATAAATCATATAAGTATTGCATCGAATGGAGTAATTTTTGCCAATGCTCCTGATTTATATAAATCAACTAATGGAGGCACAAGCTGGTCAGTTATTGTTATTGTTACCGGCCCGAAGGGCGATCCTATTCCGGCAACAGTTGCAGCAATCAATCGAAATAATGATGCTTATGCTTCGGTTTCGGGATTTGGGATTTATAAAGCACCTAATCTTGGCGCTTGGACTATATCAAATAATAATTTATATGCCCAAACAGAGAATTTAAATATTTATTTCAATTATTCAGGTCATATTTATACAGCAAGCTCATGGGGAGGTATGTATATTTCAACAAATAACGGTACCTCATGGAACCGTGATACGCTCGGTTTGCTTAGTCATCGGGTATCCGAAATTGCTCTGAATTCTATAGATATTCCTTATGTAGCCTTAACTGACGGATCCGGAATTTATTCAAAAATCAGTACGAATAAATGGCGCTCTGCAAATTCAAATATTATGTATGCTGACTATTTAACCATTGCTTCCAGTGGAAATGGTAATATTTATGTTTGTACCGATGCGGTTTATATGACAAGAGATTCCAATAAATTAAGTATTCCTACTTTGTTATCTCCGGCAAGCGGCACCACCGAAATTGATGTACTTCCTCAACTTACTTGGACAGCCGTTCAAGATGTTGAAGCTTATGAATTTCAGATTTCCGACGCTGAAGATTTCTCTGCAATAGTAGAATACAGGACTCAGCTTCAAAATTCAGTTAATATCGAAAGAGATTTGTATTTTTCTACTCAATATTTCTGGCGGGTTCGCTCTAAATACAATAATCATGTAAGCGAATGGTCTAATGTTAGTTCGTTTGTAACGATATTTCCACCACCTGTATTGATTTATCCTGCCAATAATGCAAGGGGAATAAGGAAGAATCACAACTTGCTCTGGCATTCGATTGATAGTACAGCAAGATATGAGTATCAGGTTTCCATTGATAGCACTTTCAGCTCAATAGCCTCAACTCAGGCTAATTTAACTGATACAAGCGCTCCGGTTTCCTTAAAAGATTATACACATTATTATTGGCGGGCACGGCATGCAAATAAGTATGGAGTTAAGAGCCCATGGTCAAATTATAATGCATATCTTACGGCTGTAGCACCTCCAGTGCTTAAAAGTCCACCTGATCAATCCGCTAATCTTGATACCGTGGTTGTTATGACATGGGACACTTCCGTTGCATCGACAAAGTATATAATATTAATCTCAAAATCACCCGATTTCAGCCCTGATTCTATTATTTACGAAGGTACTACAGATGAGAATAATAGACACCGCATGCCACTCCTGCAATTCAATAAAACTTACTGGTGGAAGATAAAAGCAGGTAATGACGACGGCTATGGCGAGTTCTGCGATCCTTGGAGTTATACAACCGGTATAAAAGTACCGCTTCTGGCTTCACCGGCAGATTCGGTC
>JAPLFL010000047.1 GCA_026390695.1 Candidatus Kapaibacterium sp.
TTCATTCACAACAAAATCGAACATCAATAAATCTGTTCGGGACAATATCCCGGAAATCGGCAGCCTGAGCGCATATCCGAATCCGTTTGCAGGTGAACTGAGAATCACCTTAAATCTTAAAAAAGCAGCGAGAGTGAATATGAGTATTGTTGATATTAGCGGCAATATAGTAGAAATAATCACAAATAATGCCCTCAACATTGGCAATAATGAACTGATCTGGAAGCCAGAGCATTTATCGCAAGGCAAATACTTCTTGAATGCCGAGATAGACGGAACGCTGCTGAGTAGAGAACTGATTTATTTAAAATAATGCTTGTTAATGCAGAATGGAAGAAATGGGAAATCGTCGGATAAAACTTTTTTACCATTATTCCGTATTTCTACAAATTATTTGAATGATTTAGTATGAAAAAGGCACTCCTTGTAATTGATGTACAAAACGAATATTTTTCTGGGAAATTACCAGTTTCTTATCCACAGGATAGTATTGATAATATTTTGAAAGTGATTGATTCAGCACACAAAGCTGGAATATTTACAATTTTTGTCCAACATTTTTCATCTGCAACTAATGCAAAAGCTTTTGTAAAAGAATCGGATGAGTGGGAGCTTCATCCAGAAATTAAAAAAAGAAAATGTCAAGCATTAATTGAGAAAAATTATCCTGGGAGTTTTACTGGCACAAATCTTGACGAAATTCTGAAAGGCAAGGGAATAGATACAGTCGTAATTTGCGGATATATGACACAAACTTGCTGCGATACAACTTCACGGCAAGCATTTCATTTGTTCTATAATGTTGAGTTTTTGTCAGATGCTACAGGAACCCTTGACATTGATAATTATGCTGGCTCGGTAAAAGCAGAAACCTTACATAATACGATTTTAGTAATTCAGGCATCTCGTTTTTCAAGAGTGTTGACTACTGAAGAGTGGATAAATGATATTGCGAAGTGCTAAATAGTAAGCTTACAGATCATATAAGGTCAATTCATCGAGTAATGGTCTCGTCTATTATTTTTCGGAAATGAAATTGTGAGTGTTATCTTTCGATTTTCATTCAACCTATATGAATCAGTTTAATAGCTTTATCAACTGTCTTAACTTGCTGTTCACATTCACTTTCACTGCAATTATTAATCCATAACTCAGGATCCTGAATTTTGAATTTTCATATTTTTAATGAACTTTAAACTTGGACTTATATAACGCAAGATTTAAATTTCAATTTGCTCAAATATAAGATTTTGCAGCTTCTCAACATGCGTTAATTCAAGGTTTGTTTGTGCAAAAACTGCTCGCAATGTGTATTTACCATCCAATTTTGTATGAGTTAGAAATACTTTCCCGCTATCATTTAATTTGTTTAGCAGATTATTGTTAATATCACTAAGCTTACTCTCATCATCAATACCGACTGGATGCAGCCGGAAGCAAATAAGATTCATGGTCACGGGGGCAAGTATTTCAATACGCGTATCCTGACTCAGCCTTGCCTTAAATATTTGTGCATATTCAATATGTTTTCTGAGGGTCTGCCTCAATCCTTCCATTCCATAAGAGCGTATCACAAACCAAAGTTTAAGCGCCCTGAAACGTCGTCCTAATTGAATACCCCAATCTCGGTAATTATTTACAAGTTTATCGACTCCGGTTTTTAAGTATTCGGGCATTATTTCAAAAGTTCTTGTCAAACATTCCTTGTCACTGACAAAATATGCGGAACAATCAAAATTTGTAAAAAGCCATTTATGAGGATTAAATACAAAAGAGTCAATACCATCAATTCCATCAATCAAATAACGATACTCCTCCAGGATAAAAGCAGATCCGGCATGGGCAGCATCCACATGTACCCAAATATTTTTCTGTTTGGATATTCTGTTAATTTCAGCAATATTATCAAAAGCCAAGGAACTTGTTGTACCCAGTACCCCAATCACGGCAAGCGGAATATAACCCTTTGAAACATCAGTATCAATTTGCAAACTCAGAGCTACGGTATCCATTGAAAAATCGCTTCTAACGGGAATTTTACGAAGACAATTCGAGCCTAATCCGGCAATTTTAACAGCTTTTTCTATTGATGAATGTGCCTCAACTGAACAATAGACAGTATATTTATTATTAGAAATTCCATGAATATTGGTTTGGTAATCCGAGTGACGTTCACGAGCACTGAGAATAGCGCATAGTGTAGCCGTTGATGCAGTGTCCTGAATCACACCGGAAAAATAGTTTGGCAGTCCAATGGCATCGCGTAACCAGTTCATCACTGTTTCTTCGAGTTCAGCGGCAGCAGGAGATGTTGCCCAAACCATACATTGCAGTCCCAAGCCAGAACTTAGAAGTTCAGCTAAAATTGATGGAAAACTATTATTTGCCGGGAAATATGCATGAAACGAAGGACTCTGCCAATGAGTTATTCCAGGAAGAATAATCTTTTCAAAATCAGCAAGAATATCATCGAAATTCTCACCCATTTCAGGTGCATTTTGCGGAAGTTGTGCTTTAATATCTCCGGGGCTTAGATTGGATTTGACAGGATAATTCTCAATTTCATCAAAATATTGGGCGAGCCTGTCAATCATTTGGTAGCCATACTTTTTAAATTCAGTATTAGTCATAAAGAAATCCTAATAAACAATTAATTGATTAAATTATTGTTTTTGTTATTGTATTTTAAAATATCTATTCATAATTTGCATTAATGATTTTGTGAAACATTCAAAATGCAGAATGCAGAATGCAAAATGCAGAATGCAGAATGCAGAATGCAAAATGGAAGAAATGGGAACACGTTAGATAAAATATCCGACGGGAGAAAAAGCGCTGTCATTTGTGCGCATGAGACTGTGTGAAAACTACCTTTTCTTGTCATTTGTGCGAATGCAGGAATGCCCTGATTGGTACTGGAATGAGATTCCTGCATGCGCGGGAATCTCATTCCATTGGAATTTCCTCGTTTTCACACAGTCTCGTATGCAGGAATCCCCAAATGAAAGAAGTACATATTTTCGATTTTCTTCTTCAACTTTACAAACTTTATGAACTCAGATACTTATTCGTAAGTTTGAACTTTTAATTCGCCAGTCAGGGCATAATAGCAGCCTTCAGCGAGTGCCTGCATTTCATCTTCGCCCGGATATATTTTTATAGGTGCAATAAATCCAACCCGGTCTTGAACCCAATTGACTAACATTTCTGAATAAGCTAAACCACCGGTAATCAGTATAGCATCAACCCGGCCTGACAACACGGTTGCTGCTCCTCCGATTTCCTTAGCTATCTGATAAGCCATTGCTTCGTAAACCTGGCGGGCATAATAATCACCTTCTTCAATTCTCTTTTCTACTTCGGTGGCGTTATTTGTTCCAAGATATGCAACTAAACCGCCGTTTCCAGTGATCATCTTCTTAAATTGGAATAATTGGAACTGTCCCGAAAAAGCTAATTTGACTAATGGCCCCACTGGCAGTGTCCCTGATCTTTCGGGAGAAAAGGGTCCATCACCATCCAAGCCGTTATTTACATCTACAACGTGACCTTTGCGGTGAACTCCAACAGTAATACCACCACCAAGATGCACTACTATCAATCTAAGGTCTTCATATTTGGAGTCAATGTCGTGGGCATAGCGTCTGGCAACGGCTTTTTGGTTAAGAGCATGGAAAATACTTGTCCTCGGCAATTGAGGATAGCCGGAGAAGCGGGCAATATTATCCATTTCATCAACAACTACAGGATCGACGATAAAAGCCGGAATTTCGTGATTAGCTTCTTTTACAATTGCACTTGCAATAATCCCGCCGAGATTCGAGGCATGCTCACCCAAAACTCCGCGGTGCAAATCACGGATCATATTGTCGCAAACTTTATAAACACCACCCGGAATAGGCTTAACAAGGCCTCCGCGGCCAACAACTGCATCGAGAGAATCAAGTGAAATTTCAGAATTTTTCAGGAAATCAAGAATAACCTGTTTGCGAAACTCGTATTGTTCGCTGATATAATTGAACTTTGAAAGTAGGTCGATACTATGTCGTAAATTTTGAGTTAAATCTTGATTTAAGTCATTATAAATCGCAATCTTTGTAGAAGTTGAACCCGGATTAATAACTAAAATTCGCATTTTGATCTAATTTATATTTTAAAATTAAAAAGCACTTGCAAGTGCAATAGACATTAATTTGCTACGGTCAGAATCGGAACGCGATGTCAGAACAATCGGAGCAGGTGAACCTAATATCACTGCGGCAACAACAGCACCGCCGAAATATGTCAGGGCTTTATAGATTACGTTACCGACTTCAATATTTGGAGCTAAAATCAGATCCGTATCTCCTGCAACATCGCTGTCAATCCCTTTATGCTTTGCTGCTTCTTTCGAGACAGCATTATCGAATCCGAGAGGTCCGTCAATAATGCAGCCTTTAATTTGTTTACGCCGATTCATCATGGTTAGGATTGCGGCATGAACAGTTGCTTCCATCTTTGTATTGATAGTTTCGACAGCGGCAATAGCAGCAATCTTAGGTTTGCTCACACCAATTCTGTGGAAGAAATCAACAGAATTCTTAATAATGTTTATTTTATCTTCGAGAGTTGGAGCAATATTCTGTGCAGCATCCGTCAGAGCAATAAGTTTATGGTAATACTTTGTTTCAAAAAAAGCAATATGGCTCAGAATGCCGGTCTTAGGCAATCCCTTTTCTTTATCAAGTAAAGCACGAAGAAAGTCTGCCGTATTAATCAGACCTTTCATAAGAATCTGGGCTTCATCATCTCGAACAAGACTTACTGCAGTAGCAGCGGATTTACGTTCATCGGACTGGCTGATGATTTTTATTTTGCTCAAATCAAATTTGATAGAATCGGCAATGAAGCGGATTTTGTCGCTATCACCAACAAGAATAGGCTCAATTATGCCAAAAGAATAAGCTTCTTTGATTGATTGCAGCACTGGCTCGTCTTCAGCACATACGACTGCAATTTTCTTTATCGGTTTTATTTTTGCTTTGTGAATGAAAGCATCTAAAGTTTTTATAGCCATAATTTTATATATTAGTCATCAAAAAAGCAATTAAAAAATACAAATTTAAGCAAAAAAAGTGAATTTATATTCACTCAGATAAAAATATTTCATTTCATTTCATTAATATCAGACTAATATTTTTATTTTGTAACTTGCTGAAAATATCGTAATTTTCATTTTAACTAATTGAAAATATTTTTAAATATCAAATGGACTCAATAAATAAAACAAAAGAAGAGCTTTTACTTGAATTGGAGGAGTTGAAGCGCGATTTAAATGAATTAGAAGTCCGAAACAGTATTTTGGAATCCGAAAAGCATGTAAATATTATTTCAGAGTCTGTTCAAAATGAAATGGAGTTACGCCGAGCTGAGGAATTTGCAAAGTTCGGATATTGGAATTTATATATTGATGAGAAAATAATAAGAGCATCTGATGGTGCAAAAAATATATATGGTTTGGAAAAAAACGAAAATTCACTTGAAATGATTCAAGGATTAGCTTTACCCGAATATAGACCGATGTTAGATAAAGCACTAAAAGATCTATTAGAAAATAATATTCCTTATGAAGTCGAATTTAAAATACGAAGACAATCAGATGGCAGAATTGTTGACATATATTCTAAGAAAGAATATGATCCGATTCAAAAAATTGCTTTTGGTGTAATTCAGGATATTACTGAAAAGAAAAAGTCGGATGAAGAAATTCTAAAATTCAAAAGAGCTGTTGAAACATCAGGGGATGCAATTTTTCTTGCTGATATTACCGGAATTATTACATATATCAATCCTGAGTTCACAAATTTATACGGATATTCGTCAGAAGAAATAATTGGAAAAACTACACCAAGGATCCTTAAAAGTGGATTAATTGACCAAGAAACTTATAAAAATTTCTGGATAACAATACTTAATAAACAAGTTGTCAAAGGTGAATTAGTAAATAAAACTAAAGATGGATCATTTATTACTATTGAAAGCTCTGCTAATCCCATATTAGATGATAATAGTGATATAATCGGTTTTTTATCTGTTCAAAGAGATATAAGCGAGAGAAAAAAGCTTGAACAGCTTAATCTTTTACACCGTGAACAACTACAAACTATCATAGATAAATTACCTAATTACATTTTCGTAAAAGATATTGACGGATTTTTCCTCATGGCAAATAAAGCCTTTGCAGAACTATTTTATTTAAGCCCAAGCGAAATACTTAATAAAACAGATGTAGAACTTAATTTAAATCAAGAGCATATTGAAGATTATAGAATTGAAGATTTAGAGGTGATTAATTCAAACAAACCGAAAATCATTAATGAGGAAATTTTTACTTTAGATACACATGAAAAAATTTACATTCAAACAATTAAATTACCGTACAAATATCCGGGTTGGGATAAACCCTGCATTCTTGGAATATCCACAGATATGACCGAAATTAGAAGAGTTGAGGATGAACTTATTTCTGCCAGAAATGAGTGGGAACTTACTTTTAATACAATTACCGATATGATAACTGTTCACGATAACGAATTTAATATTATAAGATCAAACCAGGCTGCGCAGAAAATATTAAAACTTCCAATTGACTCACTGGCTAAAGTAAAATGCTTCCATTATTTTCATGGCACCGACGTTCCACATCAGGATTGTGCATCCTGCAAATCTTATGAAAGCGGTGATGCTTGTACTATTGAATTATATGAAAAATATCTGGATATGTATATTGAAATAAGGGCAATTCCAAGATATGATAAATTTGGCAATATTTCTGGGATAATTCATGTTGTCCGAGATATATCGGATCGAAAAAAAGCAGAAGACGAAAAGGAAGAATTACTTGAACAACTTAGAATATCAAATGAGATTATTGAAAGTGAGTTGTTTGAAAAAAATTCACTTATTGATGAGCTAACCAAGACCAAAGAAAGTCTTGAAATAATTAATTCCCAGAAGGATAAGTTCTTTTCAATTATCGCACATGATATAAAAGGTCCATTCTCAGGATTTTTAGGTTTATCCAGAATTATTGCCGAAGAGTATCAGGATCTTACAATGAAGGAACTTCAGGAATTTGGTAAGAGTTTGCAGGAATCTGCCAATAATTTGTACAAGCTACTTGATAACTTACTTGAATGGTCACGTATGCAGCGGGGAGTTACCGAATTCAATCCTGAAACATGTAATTTAAAGTATCTCTTGGAACAAAATTTAGGAATCGTCAACGAATTTGCTAAACAAAAAAATATTGAACTTACTTGTTATATAAATGAAGATGAAATAGTTACGGCTGATGTTCGAATGCTGAACACTGTAATTAGGAATCTGATTTCAAATGCTATCAAATTTACACCGAGAGGAGGAAAAATTGAAATCGGTTTGTTAAAAACTGAAAATTCTCTAAATCAACTGAAGTCAATTTATATTAAGGATAGTGGAATTGGAATGAGTGATGATATAATAGGTAAATTATTTAAACTTGACCAGAAAGTATCCCGACCGGGCACGGAGAACGAACCAAGTACGGGTTTAGGATTATTACTGTGTAAAGAATTTATTGAAAGACATGGAGGAAAAATTTGGGTAGAAAGCGAAATTGGCAAAGGAAGTACATTTATTTTTTCGTTACCAAATATAGATGAAGAGAGAAATTAAAATTATTTGGGGATAAATTAGATTAATATCATTTCCTTAATGAATTAGGAATTATTGTCATTCCCGCGCATGAGGCCGTCTCAAAAGCCTCATTTCTGTCATTTGTGCGAATGCAGGAATCCCCAATTGCGCCATGGAAGGGGATTCCTGCATTCGCACAAATGACAGATACGTTAATATTTCGTGTGTTCACACAGGCTCGCATGCAGGCATCCCCTACCAGACACACTTTAGGAGATTCCTGCATACGCACAAATGACAGCCTTCAAGTAGGAAACGATATAATAACTATTATTTGTGAAACTTTTTTGATTTTGTATTGTTTTTATTGTTTAATCAAGAATAATTTTGAAAAAGTTATAACTTGAATTATTGATAAATTATTAATTTAATTAAAATGAAAGCTCTTTATTATTCTTGTTATCTTATATTTCTGATCCTAATAAGCGTTAGTCTGCTTCAGGGGCAGGCTCCGCAGATTGTGTGGTCAACTTTTTTGGGAAGTACCGGTTATGATGCCCTTTTTAGAATGGAATTAGATAAAAATGATAACCCTGTGATTTGTGGCTATTCACCATCAAATACATATCCGATAACTAACGGTGCATATAATAAAAATCTTAATGGTAATCTTGATGCAGTAATAAGCAAAATATCAAATGATGGTTCTGCTCTCATTTATTCAACTTTTATCGGTGGATCAATCTCTGAGTCAGCTTACGGATTAAAGTTAGATGCTTTTGATAATATTTATCTGAGTGGGACCACATATTCGGATGATTTCCCTTTATCAAAGTTCCCATATCAAAAAATATATTCAGGTAATGGAGATGCATTTTTGTTGTCTTTAAATGCAAAAGGAAATCAATTAATTTTTTCAACTTTTATCGGTGGATCCGGAACAGATAACTATACAGGCTTGATTTTAGATAAAAGTGACCAGCCAATAATTACCGGAATTACATATTCCAATGATTTTCCTACAACTGCCGGTGCATATTTATCAAAATATAACGATAAAAATTTAAAGGATTCTGGAGATTTTTTTATTTCTAAATTGAGTAAAGACGCAAGTAGTCTGATATTTTCGACTTATATGGGCGGTGCAAACCGTGATCAAATTACCGGAATAATACTTGATCCCGATGAAAATTTTTTATTTACTGCTCAAACATGGTCAGATAATTATCCTGTAACTTCAAAAACTTATATTAAACCAGTGAATGCTGCAGTAGGAGCATATTCAAAGTTAGATAGCACGGGATCCAAATTAATTTATTCCTCATATTATTGCGACAACAGCTGGAGCAGTTGCTTTTCTCCAATGTTGGGTGAATTAAATAACTTTTATATAAGTGGTCAGACAGATATAAGCACATTTCCACTTGCGAGCGGGTCTTATAATAATAAATATTCCGGTGGATTAAATGACTGCTATATTAGTTCAATAAAAATTACCGATTATCAGCCTATTGTTTCAACTTTTATCGGCGGGAACGATCAAGAAGGAATTTCAAGTCTTGATATTGATGATAATGGAAATATTGTTGCTGCGGGTTGGACAATGTCTTATGATTTTCCAATTACAAAGAATGCTATATCGACCATGAATAAATTTTCTGATAATTTCTTTTTCTTGATGACTCCAAACTTAACATTATTAAATTATTCAACTTATATTGGCGGAAATTCATCAGAATGGGCATGTGATGTCATATATCGAAATAGTGCTTATTATGGCTTGAGTCAGACTGCTTCAAGCAATTTCCCAACTACTCCGGGTTCATTCGATATAACTGCTAACGGAAGTTTAGATGCTGCGATCTTCTGCTTATCAACCAATCAAACTCCAAGAACTTCTATTACTACAAGTGTCTATGGCAGCTTCTGTCCTGGCTCCTTGATCAGTATTGCCTTTACGGCAAAAGGTACTTTTAATAAAGGCAATGTTTTTACCGCTCAACTTTCCGATGCAAATGGGAAATTTAATAGCCCTGTCCCAATTGGTTCGATTAACTCAACTGGATCAGGTAAAATAAACGGGCAAATCCCTACAGTTTCAGCAGCCGGAAAAAAATACAGAATACGTATTGTTTCAACTGATACCGCAATCACCGGCACGGATAATGGAGTTGATATTGAAATATATCCTTCTCCAAAAGTCAATCTGGGATCTACGAAAAGAATATGCGTAGGTGAATCTGTTCACATTGGGGCTTTACCCATAAATGGCACTCCTCCGTTTACTTATAATTGGACTCCATCATCTTACCTGAATGATCCAAGTTCACCGGATCCAATAGCAAAGCCAGATAAAGATATAACTTACTTTTTAAGTTTACGTGATTCCAACGGTTGCTCATATATTGATTCTTTGAAGGTTACTGTCAGTTACTTAACATCTCCAACTATTCTTACTGCTCGATATCCAAGACGCTGTGATTATGATTCAGTCATTGTTGGTATTGGAATGACTCCGGGTGGAATTTATAAATATTATGAATGGTCTGATTCAAGCGGTAAATTACTTGACACATTGATTGTGTTCAACCCTAAAAAGTCGGGCACTTACCTATTAGTTGTTAAAGATGGAAGTGGCTGCACATCTCTTCCTATTCCTTTTGTGGTTGATATTGAACGGGGAATTAAAAGTCCGGTTCCTCAGCTGAATCTTGGCTCCGAGAGAACAATTTGCTTCGGTGATTCGGTTCTGATCGGTGATACAGCTATGGGTGGACGCATGCCTTACTTTTATATGTGGTCAACCAAATACGGAATCAGTAATGATGATATTCCATTTAACTATGCCCATCCTGACACAACAACGACTTATACTCTTAATGTAGTTGATGGTTCTGGCTGCATTAGTTCATCCTCTGTTAAAGTTAATGTTAATCATGTCACTAAGCCGGTTTTAACGGAAAACAGGTATAAACGAGTTTGTACTTCTGATTCCGTAATTATTTCAACATACAATCAATATTCTAATTATTTCTGGTATGATTCCACCGGAACGCAGATCAGTAGCTCGATTAAAGATTTTCCGGTGACATTCGGAGGGAAATATTTCCTGAAAGTAGTGGATAAAAACGGCTGCTCCGCTTTTTCTGATACGATAAATATTATTATGAATCAGAGCGGCTCCAGCTCTAATCTAACTGCGGGGCCACTGACAAGTTCCGGTGAATTTACTTTCGATACATTATTTTATTCTGACCAAAATTGCAGGGATTTAATTTTAAATAATCATGGATTTTCCGATGAATTGATTGAAGATGCATATTTCTATCATAATACAGCATTTTCTGTGCCTCAGAGCCAATTCCCACTTATCGTGCACCGAGAAGATTCTCTGAAATTAAATATTTGCGTTAAGTCCACTTTGCTCGGTATTGTCGTAGATACTCTTGAATTTAAGGGTGCTTGTAAACTGATTGTACCTTTTAAAGTATTAATAACGCCACAAACAAAAATGGGAGAAGGCTCATGTAGTCTGCCTTTGAACTTTGATATTCCTGAATCATTTTATGAATTGGGATTGATGATCATGCAGGTATATCCTAATCCACCCAATGATGTGCTAAATATTTCATTCGTAGCACCTGTTGCCAGTGAAAATATTCTTTCCGAGTTTTCAATTTATAATTCTTATGGAGAAAAAGAGAATATTTCGGCAAACGCAAATCTTTTGATAAAAGAAAGAAAATCTAATTATTTAACAGGTATAATTTCGCTCAATACAAGTGGAATGAGCAGTGGAATATATATGATACACAGCCGCAGCAGCAGTATCTATAAGTTTATAAAGTTATAAAGTTTGTAAAGTTCAAGAACCTTTCTGTTGAGGCTTTTTCAAAAGTAGAATATTTGCTTAAATTGTCATTCCCGCGATGAGACTGTGTGAAAACTACCTTTTCTTGTAATTCCTGCGAATGCAGGAATCCCCTGATTGGCACTGGAAGGAGATTCCCGCATGCGCGGGAATGACATTCCATTGGAATTTCCTCTTTTTCACACAGTCTCGAATGCGGGAATCCCCTACCAGACACACTTTAGGAGATTCCCACATGCGCAGGAATGACAGACTTCAAGTAGGAAACGAATAACATATTTGGGATTAACCCTTATTCAATAATGTATCCTTTGCCAAATTCGGGCACAAAAAAGTTTTTCTTTCTTATTTTTTGCTGTTTGAGGGTTTGATTTAGTAAAATCGGACATTCATTCTGATAATCATCACCTTGACGAAAAGTACCAAAATGAACTGCCATACTGGTCTTTGAATTTACAATCTTATGAACTTGTACAGCTTCCATTGGTGATATATGTACCCAGTGCATGATCCATGCCGGACGATAAGGGCCGATGGGAATTAATGAAAAACGCATATGTCCGAATTTATCATTAATCATTTTGAAATGTCTTCCCATTCCCGTATCCCCGGTGTAATAGATGTTTCCACCGCTTGCCTGCACCACAAAACCACCCCATAGTGTTTCACCGGAATCAAACAATCCGCGCATTGAATAATGACGTGCGGGAACGAAATAAATCGAAACTGAATCCTTGATCTTTGAATTGTGCCACCAGTCGAGCGGGACAATATCTTTAGCTCCGGCTGATTCAAGTAAACTTTTCAGCCCCAAAGGTACAATAAACTTTGGATTATGTTTGGCTACAAGCATTTCAATAGTTGGGATGTCAAGATGATCAAAATGGTTATGACTAATCAGAACTATATCAATAGGCGGAAGATCTTCAAATTTTATACCAGGGAGATGATAACGTGCAGGGTTGAGCCATGAAACTGGCCCGATGGTTTCAGACCAAACCGGATCGGTAAGAATATTTAAACCATTCGTTTGTATCAGAACTGTTGCGTGGTTAATCCAAGTTGCACGAAGCTGGCTGCCAAACACCCTTTTAGGAGGTGCTGGCTGATATATAAAGTTATCATCTTTGAACCACAAGCCTTTGGGGCTTCCTTCAAGCTGCCACTTTAGAAAATCCCAAATTACAAATGACCCCGAATCAAGATTAAAAAATCCGTTGCCGTTATAGTGATCAGTTTGTGTAAAATTTTCAGCTTGTAGAAGAAAACATTTAATAAGTAATAATAAAATTAGAATATATTTTTTCATAAAATTTTTCAAATTGTAATCAAGTATTATATAATTTAGTGAATTTTTCGATGTTTTTAAGTTGTACAATTAATGATTATTTTATGAACAATCATATTTATTGATAGACGTTTATTAATATCTCTAAAACTAATAATATACTTTCCTTTATGTAATGACAAAAAAAATCAACCGATAACTATATGAACATCAAACTTGGACTTATAAGTGGAACTGAGATGACAGGATTAAGCAGTATCACTAATTTTATAGAAAAAATATGTTAGACAATTTTATCGGGCTAATAGTTTCCTTTGATAAATCAGCTTTTTATTTTATTAATGTAACCTTAGCTAATTCTATAACTGATTTCATAATGCCTATAATAACAAATGAGCATTACTGGATGCCGGTTTATGTACTATTGTTTGTTTATCTTTTAATTTTTAGCGGTAAAAAAGGTAGGATTGTTGCTTTAGGACTTGCTGTAACAATAATTATCACAGATCAATTTTGCAGTTCATTTTTAAAACAAGCTGTGGGAAGGCTCAGACCTTGCTTTACTTTAAATAATATTCATTTGCTTGTTTCATGTGGCCCAGGGAAATCATTCCCTTCCTCCCATGCTGCAAATAACTTCGCAGCAGCAGTATTTCTATTAAATTATTACTCAAAACAAAAATATATTTTTATCATAATTGCTTCATTGGTGGCACTGAGCCGGGTGTTTGTAGGCGTTCATTATCCTCTCGATATTATGGCAGGAGCTTTGATAGGTGCTCTGATTGCGTATATCGTAGTTTTTAGTATAAAGAAAATTTTTAAGCTATAAATTTGGAAGAATGTTATTTCACAATTTTATAGAGATTAAGAATATTCCTGATAGCACAACTTTATATAACCAAGTGGGTGCTTGGTTACAAGAATAAATTGCAGAACATTATTTTTTGGATTTCGGATAAACTCCAGCCTGTGCCGAGATGTTAAGCAATACACCAATAGCTGCGGCATAGAATAAAACGGCAGTTCCACCATAGCTGATAAAGGGCATTGGCAGACCCGTTGTGGGAAGTATTCCACAATTTACACCAGCATTGACGAAAACATAAATCGAAAAAGTTATAATAATTCCGAATGCTAAAAAATAGCCTAAATCATCAGTTGCTTTTTTGGCTATAAGCATACCACGCCAAAAGATAAATCCAAAAGCAAGTAATATTGCGATTGATCCCAACCAGCCATATTCTTCACCAATAATAGCAAAAATAAAATCACCGAATGACTCGGGTAAAAATAAATTACTTTGCCTGCTTTGTCCGGGTCCCAAACCAAAGAAACCACCGGTTCCGAGTGCTATCAGGGCTTGTTTTAACTGATAGTTTATAACCACACCTTCATCACCTTTGGCTAATCCAAGATAAGATAATATCCTTTGCAATCTGTATTCCGCTGTGAGAGCGTATCCTAAGCCTCCAACCAGACAGAATAATGCAATTGTTCCTAATTGAAATAAATTAGCGTTTCCAACAAACATGAGTGATAAAGAAATTAAAAAAATAACCAAAGCAGATGAAAAGTTAGGTTGAAGTCCGATTAAAAAACAAACGCTCAAACTCCAGAACAGAAGCGGTAATAGCCCTTCTTTAAAATCTTTTATTTTTTCTTGCTTTTGTGCTAATAAGGTTGAAAGATGTAGTATCAGAGTGAATTTAGCAAGTTCTGAAGGCTGGAAATTAATAATACCTAAATTAATCCAGCGGGAAGCACCGTGAATTGCTTGACCTGTGAGCAAAACATAGAACAGCAGTAGCATAGAGCCAATCAAAGCAATTTTTGAATATTTCACCCATTTATGATAATCAATTTTTGCGAAAATAATTATTACAACGAGTCCTACAATGATTCTTGCTAAATGTTTAAGAAAAAAGTACTCACTGCTGCCGAATTTCATTTGAGCTCGTGTGGCACTTGCACTATAGACAAACGCAAGTGAAAAAAGCATTAATCCTACAACCGGTAAAAGTATGTACCAGTCTATTCTCCCCTTTGATGATGATTCTTCCATTACAAATTCCGTACAATCTCCTTAAATGACTCGCCACGATGCTCGAAATTAACGAACATGTCAAATGATTTACATGATGGCGAAAATAGCACTACATCATCTTCGGATGCAAGTTCTACTGCGGTATTTACAGAATCCTCAAGATTTTCACTCCTTACACACCGAACCATTGATGCGAAATGATTGAAAATAGCGTCTTGCTCTTCACCTATTGCCACGATTGCTTTAACATTTTCTTGGACAAATCCATTTAGTGAAGTATAATCATTATTATCTCCACGCCCGCCAGCAATCCATACTATCGGTCTATCGTAACTTGAAAGAGCATACCATGTGGAATTAACATTTGTTGCTTTGGAATCATTTATAAAATCTACACCATTTAGTGTGCGTACATGCTCTAAACGGTGCTCTACGCCTTGAAAAGCAATAAGAGAGTCACGGATATTTTCATTGGTGACTTCAAAAGCACGAGCTGCCAGAGCAGCACACATTGAATTGTAATAGTTATGAGTACCGGGAATCCCGATTTCAGAAGTGAGCATAATTTTTTCCTCTTCTTGCTGCGAAAAATAATTTATCATCATTTCACCATCACGCACAAAAGCCCCCTGAACGCGTGATTGGGTCGATACATAAGCAATTTTCGCCTGAATATTTCCCCTCCTCGGGCGAATTGCTTCATCATCGAAGTTTAAAATTAACAAATTATTTTCATTCTGATTCAAAGAAATTTTCCACTTAGCTTCGGAATATTGATCCATTGTCTGATGATAATATAAATGATCAGGGGTAATATTAAGTATCATAGCCACGTCCGGGTGAAATTTATCAATTCTGTCGAGCTGAAAACTACTCATTTCTACTACTAAAATTGTTTCATCATCAATATTACCAACTAATGAAGAAAGTGGCAAGCCAATATTTCCGCATGCAATGGCTTTTTTACCTGAATTATTTAATATAAATGTTATGATTGTTGTTGTTGTTGTTTTACCATTCGTGCCTGTGATAGCGATGATCGGATTCTTTAGGAAAAGTGATGCAAATTCCGGTTCACTTATTACCGGAATACCTCTTTTATCTGCCTGGCTGATTATCCAAGTTGAAGGGAGTACTCCGGGGCAAGTTATAAAGCAATCGCAGCTACTGAAGGCTTGTTCGGTATTACCACCGAATTCGTATGCAATTTCAGCTTTTTCCAACTCAATGATTTCATTAATATAATCTTCAGCTGGTTTTGATTCTGTTAAAAAGACATTATTGTTTAATGACTTTGCTAATAAAGCGGCTGCTATTCCACTTTTACCTGCACCTATAACTGTATAATTCATTTTTATTTATTTATTTTTTAATAATTTCATTTGTACAAAATTATCATTATTTTAATAGCTAAATACAACAGATTATTTCTAATAGCGTCAATAATTAACTTTAAATGCAATTATTTTTCTCTCTTTGATAATTTATTATTATTGCTCAAACATGATTCTTCCTATATATAATTGTTTCCATCCGGTTTTGAAAAAGTCAACAGAACCAATAACCGAGATTAATGACGAACTGATCACACTCATAGATAATATGTTCGATACACTTCAACGAACGGATTCCGGTGTAGGATTGGCTGCAAATCAAGTTGGAGTTTCAAAATCCATAATTGTTATCGATTTAAAAAAAGATGATGATAATCCCAATTTTGTGCCAATAGCACTGATTAATCCAGTAATTGAGTTTTTTTCTGATGATCAAAATGAATACAACGAAGGCTGTCTGAGTGTGCCTGAAATATATGAAAAGGTTTATCGGCCTAAGGGGATTCAGCTTAGTTATTTCGATCGGAATATGAAGGAGCATAAGATAGAAGACGATGATTTTCTTTCAAGGGTTATCCAGCATGAAATTGATCATTTACATGGAATCTTATTTTTCGAAAGAGTCAGTGCCATACGCAGAACTCTGCTGAAAAACAAATTAAGAGGTATTAAAAAAGGTGATTATGAAGCAGAATATGATATGATTCTGCCTGATGGAAAAAAATTTAGAGGTATTACAAAAAAGAAAAAAAAGAATCGGGATTAGATTTGAATTTTTCTTTTTTATTTGTAATTTGCTGACGTGTTATATAATGTTTACTCAATTAAGAGTGGTGAAATTATGTCGTCTGATTTTAATCCTTATTACAATTACGATTCCGATGCTCTGATGAACCTTATTACCGCTTTTCAAAAAAGCCGGATAATTCTCACCGCTTGTGAATTGGATATTTTTAACGCTCTGGGCAAAGACTCAAAAACAGCCGGTCAGGTAGCTTCCGATATTCAGACTGATGAAAGGGCTACTGGTAGGCTTCTTAATGCACTTGTAGCGCTCAATATACTTGAAAAGAATAAAAATCTTTATTCCAACAACAAATCGGCTCAAAAGTATTTGGTAAACGGTGCTTCGGAATATTTTGGCAATGTAAAGCATTTGAACCACCTTTGGGATATTTGGAACAACCTTACCGATGTCATTAAACAAGGAAAACCGTCGGAAATTGATTTTGAAAAAAACAGTACTAATCTTGAGAATTTTGTTTCGTCAATGCACTTTAGGGCTAAACAGCACGTTGTAGAATTGACAGACCTTATTGATTTCAGCGATATTATACATGTATTGGATTTAGGAGGCTGTTCAGGTGCATATTCTATGGAATTTTCGAGGGCAAAACCACTTCTTAAATGTACAATTTTTGATTTGCCAGAGGTGATACCTCATACGAGAAAAATCCTTGAAGATGCGGGCTTTTCATATAAAATCGAGCTTTTATCCGGTGATATGTTCACTGATGATATTGGGAAAGGCTATGATATGATTTTTGCTTCTAATATCTTACATAGTTATTCGCTTTGGGAAAATATAAAATTGTTGGAACGCTGCTATGATGCCTTAAAGTATAACGGTAAATTAATTATACATGATATGATGCTCAATGAAGATAAGGTAACTCCGCCTGCAAATGCGGTTTTTAATATCAACATGCTTGTAAATACTACTCATGGCGAAACTTATACATTGTTAGACTTATTTTTCATGTTGAAGGAAGCATGGTTTTCAATTGATTCAACTCAACATACGGCTTTTGGCAGTGATTTAATTTTTGCACATAAATAGTTTGAAAATATTATTTATTCAATTGGGCAGAATAGGTGATATGATTCTGGCTTCACCGAGTTTCGGATTGCTTAAAAATAAGTTTCCCGATATTCAAATTGATGTTCTTGCAAGCCGCCACAATAGCGGAATAATAAAGAATAATCCTAATATTGACAATATTATCATTTTACAAAAATCACCAAAAAAAATTATCAATTTTATTTTCAGATTGCGTAAGCAGTATTATGATTATTATTTGGATCCAAAAGATCATTATTCACGGGAAGGCGCTCTGATTGCATGTTTAGTCAGAGCAAAAAATAAAATTTATTATAATCATAATCTGATTGAAACAGAAACAAGGCATTATTCGGATATTTACACATCTGCCCTGAGTATTTTTAATATTCATCTTGACAAAATGCTAATTCCCGAACTTTTTACAGAGCTGGCTTCGGATATATACGTTGATAATTTTTTTAAGGAGAACAATTTGCAGAAGCCGATTGTTTTAAATATATCTGCTGGTGAGCCTTACCGAATGTTAGATTCTGAGAAGTGGTCAGAATTTTTGAACCGGAATAAAGATTTTAGGTTTGTTATTAGTTTTTCGCCTGAGCATAAAGTTCTTGCCGAAACAATAATAAATTCAACTCAGAATAGCCTTAGCTTTCTTTCACGATCTTTTGATGATGCTATCTCCCTTATTAAAAGTGCAAGGATGCTTATCAGCCCTGACACTTCACTTGTACACGTTGCGGCGGCTTTTAATATTGATTTATTGGGCTTATATTCCGGGCTTGAAGAAAATTACTTACGTTTTGAACCAAGATCTGATAGAAAGGAAATAATTAGGTCAAGTCCGGGAAGCTGGGGTATTGCATCTATCACGGTTGATGAGATTGATGCTGGGTTCAGGAGGCTGCTAAATGCTGATAAAGTTACCCTATATCAAGTTTAGGAAATATGGTTACGAAACTTGTTCCTACATTTAATTGGCTCTCAACGTGTATTTCCCCTTTTAATGATGCAATACAGTCCTTTACAATCGACATTCCTACACCTGTGCCTTGTATCTGCCCTACATTTTCACCTCGGTAAAATGGCTCGAATATGCTACCTAATGACTCTTCGGGTATTCCAATTCCATGATCACTAACCTTTATTATAAAAACCGTCTCTTTATCATATAATTCCACCATTATGTCGGTCTTTTGAGGTGAAAACTTTATACCATTGGTTAAGAGATTTAAAATGATGTGATTGAAAAGTGTTTTCTGGATATATACTTCAAGGTCAGGATTTTCAGTCTCGAAAATAATTTTGTGGCTATAGTTATTAATTGCTTCTATTTCTTTGATAGTTTCAGAAATAATGATATTCGGATTAATGTGCTCTTTCTTTGTTTCAAGTTTATTTAAATCTTTTTTATTTAGAAATAAAACATCCTCCAGAAGAGCTGTCATATTGTGAACAGAGATTCTGATTTTATCTATTTGTTTAATAAATTCGGTTTCAGCATTTTTTTTGAAAAAAAGCTCTAAGAGATATGTTGAAGATAAAATTACTGTTAAAGGTGTTCTGTATTCATGCGAAACCATTGAAACGAATTTGGACTTCAGTTTATTTAGTTCTTTTTCGTTAATAAAAGCAAATTCCATTTCGTCGCGGGCTTGTTTGAGTGCGATTTCCGTATCCCTTCGCATTTTGATTTCTTCCTTTAAACTTTTGTGCGAGGTTTCAAGTCTTTTTATCATTTTATTAAAAGCTCTTGCAAGTTGGCCGATTTCATTATTACTTTTTATTTTAAGTCTCAATGACAGATCACCTTCTCTGATTTTATCAACTGACACTTTAAATCTCTTTAATGGAGCTATTAGTAGATAACTTATTAAAAAAACAAACAATAACCCTATCAGAAAAATGATTACACTTATTGAGGCGATTGTTTTCTTTGATTGTTTGGATTGAATAATCATTTCATCAACTGAAATCCCGATATACAAATATCCTATAACCTTCAAATTTGAATGCACTTCGTGTCGTGTTTTGTAAACATTATTTATCAACGTTTTACTATCTTCAAAAATATCTTTGTATTGACATTCGTTTGCTAACTTTAAATTATGCTTTCCTAATATATGACCTTGATTGTCAGTAATTACAATATAGGATATATCATGAAGTAATAACAAACCATGCATCTCATCGTCAATTGCAGAATTATCTTGAAAATAAAGAGCAGAAGACATGCTAAACGCTGAAATTTCACCGATACTTTTAGCTTTATCCTGCAAAGAATCAAAGTAAACTTCTTCAAATTTCTGAGGGAAATAGAAATAAATTACAATTGAAAGAATAAACACAAGAAATGAAAAAGGTAAAATTAATTTATATGATAAGGATAAGTCATCAAATTTGATAATAAGTTTTTTAATGCTTTCTTTCATTTATGTTATTCTAATATTTTTGAAATCTTTAATAATTGTGAACTAAACTCAATATTTGTTCTCTTGGCTGCTTTCAGGTTAATAACTATCAATGGCTTGCCTCCCCGATTCCAGCATGTTACTATGGTACCTTCTTCCGAATAAGCATTAGAAGCGCTGAATGAGAGAATCCCGTTGTCAATGAACAAATCATTTATTTCTTTCACACTTATTGATTTAATTGATGAAAGATAAGCAAATTGGACATTATTTGAATGAATATATTTTTCAATTTCCTTGATATTATCAAAACAAAATTCTTTAATAAATACATTTTTCCCTTCAAAATTAGTAAGATTATTTTCATTAAAATAATTAACAACGTCGTTTTTTATCACTAAGGAACTCTTATTATTTTTTTGATAAATCAGATGTAAAACAATTCCGTCTTTAGTTTTTTCGGAATATTTTTTATCAAAAGTAATTACTTTTAAAAAAATTGGGATGTGAATATCGGGTGCTGTTGCGATATCATCTGCATCAATAAAATTAAATAATAAGCACAGTAAAAAAATATATGTAAGAAATTTATAAATCATATAGTGAAAGTAATTTTTAAATACCAGCGACGGCCGTATTGAGATAATAGAATTTGCTGCATGTTAGGATCTGCAGGCAGACTCATTTTATTATCAAGTAGATTCTTTATTATTAATGAAAATTCGGTATTATTTATAAAATTAGCATTAGCTCCGGTTCCTTTGAGATTTGGTTTATAAGCGAATGTAAAATCAGTTTGAATAATTGATTTTGACTTAGTAGTATAATCAAGACATAATCGTGGAGATTCATATCTGAATTCAGCAGACATTAAAAATGATTCCCAGATAAACTGGGATGCTCCGAATTTAAAAATTAAATCGGGATAATAGTCTATTTTTATTTTATCAGAATCATTTCGTGAGTCAGTATAAGCAAAGTTTGTGTAAGTGATCAGGCCGAAAGGAAATTTGGCGAATAAATCCATTTCAACTCCATAAGAGGTCATTTTATTAACATTTCTATATGAATAAATAGGCATGTTAAGAGAATCAGAGCCAACCTGAGTTAAGTCAATAAAATCATTAAGTCTATTATAAAAAATAGAAAATGATCCGTAATAATATTTAAGAAAAGATTGCTCATATGCTAATTCACAGGATTTTATTAATTCCGGCTTCAGGGATAAATCTCCGAGATGAAATTTAGGATTGAAAGATGTTTCCTCATAAATACTTGGAGCTCTGAAAGATTGACTGTACAAAAGTTTGATAACGGATTTTTCAAAAGGATTAAATAGTAAAGCAAATCTTGGAGAGAAATGATTCACTATTTCCAAATAATCATCGTACCTTAATCCTGCCATAATGTTCAAATTTTCTAATAATTGCCATGCATCCGAAATGTAAATAGAATAGATATTAAAAGGAACATTATAATAATTCGAGCTTGTGCGATCCCAGCTCTTATATGATGATTCGACATTATCAGTAAATGACAAAATCAATGATGCTCTATTTGAAGGCAAAATATCCCAATTGAAATTAATTTCTGAACCGAACCATATTCCTTTAGAGTCATCGAAAGTTAGATAATGCCCTTGAAGGCTGTCGAAGGCTGTTAAAGGTGAATAAGGGTAAGTGCCAGTATAATAATATTTATCGAAACTAACTTTGGCATTCAAATCAAGTGAAGGAGTTAATTTTCCTTTCCACAATAACTCTGTAAAGTTACGCACATCGGTATTTTGTGCAGCTTTATCATTAAATAACATACCCCAGCTCGCTGTAGGAATGCCATGTGATCTTGAATTATAATATGAATGGAAATTAAATCCTTTGTAAACAGCATTCAGATAGAATCCATGATACTTTTCCCAGTCAAGTTTATTTGTAACTCCATAATTGGTTTTCGGTTTATCAAACTCCTTGAAATATTGATCTGAACCGCTTATATTTGCAATTTCGGAACTGAAAGTAACATTTAAACCATTATCAAACTCCCGCCCGTATTTAAAACTCGTCGATATGGTTTCCATGCTGCCGACTTTTGATGATAATCGTGCACCATTAATCTTCATCCCATCTTTAGTGATAATATTGATAACACCAAACAAGGCTCCTGATCCGTACAAGGCAGCACCGGGACCACGAACAATTTCTATTTTATCAATTATATCAACTGAAATATTCAGTTCATTCTCGTAATAAACCTGTCCATAATAATTATCACTCATCTGATGACCATTTATCAAAACAATGATGCCGCAGGAATAACTTGCAGGACGCAGGAATCCTCTTGTACCCATAAAAGTATAGTCCATATCAAAATTCTGAAAAAATCCACGAACAGAATTAACTGCTTCTCCGACTGTCTGCCAACTGAAGCGCTTGATTTCATCACTGCTAATTAGGGTAACGGACGCTGGAGCATCAATTATCTGCTGATCATATTTTGAGGCAGAACTTATTTTGGTGTTCATCAATTCTTCAAACAAGGAATCAGATTGTTCAATATTTGACTTTATATCTTCTGCAACTAATTTGTTGAATTGAAAAAAGAAAAGGAAAACAATAATAAATGATTTCCAATATATTGTAAACATATTTTTTATAAGCTCTCCATTTTAGTAAAAGATTACTTAGTTATTCGATATTAATTTAATAATTTTGAATTAAATTTATAGCATAGTTTTAATCTTTTTTATATGAAACCAATTAATTTATAAATACATCGGAGTAAGCCATGAAAGGCAGTTCCATAATTTTGCTTTTTTCCTTTATTATTTTTACAAACTCTAAAATGCACTCTCAAGCTGATTTTACACCTCCGTCAAGTCCTAAGATGCCGGTAACAGATACTGAACATGGTTTTAAAATAACCGATGATTATCGCTGGCTTGAAAATAAGGATGATCCTAAAACCAAGGATTGGTCTCATTTACAACATAATTTCACTTTGAATTACATTAAATCCCATTATCCGGAAATAAAAGGCTTAAAAGATGAAATTCGTCAATATTTGGATAGGGATATTATAAGTTCCCCATTTTACAAAGCCAAAAGAGAATTTTTTTATGCAAAAAAGAAAGGTGAGCAACAGAGTAAGCTTTATACAAGAATCAATGGTAAAGAAATAAAAATATTCGATCCTGAAGAGATTGATCCAAGCGGAAAAACATCAATATCGGCATTCGATCTTAACAAGGATGGATCAAAAGCTGCTGTTGGAGTGCAATTCAAGGGGAATGAAATTAATGACTTCAGAATAATAGATACCGAGACTGGAAAAGTATTGGGAGATATTATGAAAAATGTTTATGGTTTTTCATGGTGCAGAGATGAAAATTATGCCTACATAAGCATACGAAGTAAAGAGATAATAGAAAAGCAAGTGCCAATCCCGACATATTTGCATAAAATCGGTGATAATATGAAAAATGATCAATTCCTGTTTGCACCCGCCGATGCCAAGGATCATTCCGGTATTTGGGATGATGAAGATACGGATTTAACTTATTTCTCAGAAGGAGATTTTTATTCCAATACCCTTAAACTTAAAAAATCCGGTTCTAATGCTGATTTCAAAACAATTTTTACAAGTAAAAAATTTACAGCCTCAGCAAATTATGAGAAAGGACGGCTTTACATCTATACAAATTATGAAGCACCTAATTATAAATTGATGATTGCCGATCCTAATAAACCTGAATTTGAGCACTGGAAGACCTTTTATCCCGAAGCCAAAAGTTTTCTGCAATCTTATGCAGTAACGAGTGACTTTGTTATAATTCAAGATAAAGCTGACGTTTTGAGCAGACTTTCAGCATACTCCATGGATGGGAAATTCATACGTGAGATTAAACTACCGGAACTTGCATCTGTTGCAGGTATAGGATACAGGAAGGAAGATAATTGCGTCTATGTATCTTTAAATAGTTTTTCAGCAACAACTAAAATCTATAAATTAAATGGCAAAACACTTGAATGGGAGTTCTTCTATCAGGATAAATCTCCATTAGATACAAAGGATATTATTGGAGATATTCGCTTCTATTATTCTAAAGATTCAACAAAAATCCCAATTTTTATTATTCATAAAAAAGATGTGTCCCCCGATGGAAATAACCCGACAATCCTCTATGGCTATGGCGGATTTAATATTGCAATGTCACCGGGTTATGTTGGATTAAATGCCACCTTCATCAATAGGGGCGGTGTTTACGCCATTGCCTGTCTTCGCGGTGGAAATGAATATGGCGAGAACTGGCATTTAAACGGCATGTTATTAAAAAAGCAAAATGTTTTTGACGATTTTATAGCAGCCGCAGAATATCTGATAAATGAGAAATTTACAAATCCGAATAAGCTTGCAATTAAAGGTGGCTCCAATGGAGGTTTGTTAGTCGGAGCAGTTGAAGTTCAGCGCCCAGATCTTTTTAAAGCAGTATTCTGTGCTGTTCCGCTCCTTGATATGCTGCGGTACCATAAATTTCTAATTGCTCGCTTCTGGATTCCAGAATACGGTGATCCTGATAAAAAATCAGACTTTTTAAATATAATGAAATACTCGCCATACAACAATATCCGACAAGGTATTAATTATCCGACAACACTGGTGAAAGCCGGAGAAAATGATGCAAGGGTCGATCCTTTACATGCTAAAAAATTTGTAGCAGCCATGCAAAATAATCCAAGTCAGAAAAATCCTTTTTTATTATTTATTGACTTTGATAGCGGTCACGGTAGCGGCCAATCAATTGATCAGCAAGTTGAGAATATCTCCCTTGATTGGCGCTTTCTGATGGGAGAACTTGGAGTTCAATAATGGTTAATTTTGGAGACCTCGTGAAGCTGCCACAAAAGCCTCATTTCTGTCATTCCTGCGAATGAGACCGTGTGACAACTTCAATTTCTTGTCATTTGTGCGCATGCAGGAATCTCCTGATTAGTACTGGAATGGGATTCCCGCATGCGCACAAATGACAATAATTCCTAATTCATTAAGGAAATGATATTATACCTCTTTAAAAAAGCTAACTGCTGCCTTCAGAGCTTCTATAAATAAATCTATTTCCTCATCCTTTGTGAAGTAACCCGGACTGGCACGAACCGTTCCCCATGGCATCACTCCGAGCGGCTCTCTCATTAATGAAGCACAATGCAGACCTGCTCTGAGTTTGAAGCCAAAAGAACTTTCTAATAAATATGTGACTTCGTTTGGAACAATATTTGTGATATTAAAACAAAAATTTGTAAAACTATTCATTTTCGGATGATGATAACTTGTAATTTCTGGCATCTGCTCTGCCGATTGCATGATCTTTAAAATATGATTTTTCTTTTTTTCTATTATTTTATCAAGTCCCGTTTCAAGAATAAACCCTAAACCTGCGTTCAGAGCCACTATCCCTGTATAATTTTGAGTTCCAGCTTCATAAAGTTGAGGAATTTCCGATGGATGTGTCAGTAAATCGCTAAGAATGCCTGTACCACCGACTTTAAGAGGTTTTACATCTAAGCCCTCTTTAATATATATTCCACCTGTTCCACTCAATCCGAATAGTGATTTATGTCCGGTGAAAGCCATTATATCAATATCCCAGTCGCTTATATCAATCGGAACGGCACCGGCAGATTGAGATGCATCAACAATCACAATAGTGCCATGATCATGCGCAATTTTGCATATTTCTTTGATGTCCTGCACTGTTCCGTTTACATTTGAACAATGATTAATAACAATGGCTTTAGTTGTGCTTTTGATCGTGTTTTTAATAATGTCAGGGTCAACATATCCACGATAATCGCAATCAACGAATGAAAAATCAGTATTAGATTCTTCTTTTAGCCTCATCAAAGGTCTGATTACCGAGTTATGTTCTGTTTTTGTTGAAACTATATGAGAATTTCTAAAATCAAGTCCGCGTAAAGCAAGATTCAAGGATTCGGTACTGCCTGAGCTAAAAAATATTCTATTTGGTTCAGGAGCCTTGAACAGCTCAGCCAATCTGGATCTGCAAGAATAAAATACATCTTTTAAATCCCTCTCATTTCCTGAATTGGGATTATAAATAGCTGGCTCGGATAGTGAACTTAAAACTGAATTTGCAACGATTTCAGGTTTTGGAAAGCTCGATGCGCCATTATTAAAATAAATCATAGATTTTCAAAAAATTAAAAAGAACGTATTTACTTTTGAAATATTTCCGTAATTTAGTAAGTTTAGATAAAATAAAGGCTAAAGTAACGAAAACAGATTCAGGTAAAATCATAGTTTTTACTGATTTTGACGGCACAATTACTATAAAAGATATCGGAGATGAACTATTCATTGAAATGGGGCAGTTTGAGCCATTCCACAGCGATTTGATTAATGGGAAAATAAACATACAGGAATATTGGAAGTCTTTATGCAGTTCATTAGGATCAAAAATAACGAAGGAAATTATTGAACGGTATGCGTTAAATCAGGCAATAGATCCATATTTTGCTAATTTTGCAGATTTTTGTTCAACAAGTGGGATTAATTTAGTTATTCTCAGTGATGGCTTTGATTCATATATAAAACCAATAATTAAATCTATTTCAAAAAATGGAATTAAAATAGTCTCAAATAAAATGATATTTCAACCAAATACGGCTCCTGTTCCTATTTTTCCATTATCAAGCGAAAGCTGTCATTGTTTATGTGCTTCGTGTAAAAGGAACGGAATGTTGAATGAAGCCGATTTGGAATCGATTTTTGTTTATATCGGTGATGGATATTCTGATTTTTGTGCCGCCGAACATGCCGATATAATATTTGCAAAAGATAGATTAGCTGCACATTGTACAAAAAATAAAATTCCCTATCATAATTTTCGTAATTTTGACGATATATTACAAAAGTTCAAGACAATTACTGTGAAAAAGAGAATAAAAATCAGAAACCAAGCATATTTAAACAGAACAAAGGCAATAATATTTGAATAATTTTATTTTAATTGAACTTATGGAAAAAATAAAACAATTTTACAACAAAATCATTATCTCAACGAAAACATCGATTGTATGCGATATTACGCTTTTTCCATTAAAAAAAGTATTCTTCATTTTGATATCTGCTATTGTAATCTCATCAACTGCTTCTGCTACGGATGAATTTATCACAAAGCTCGATGGAATCAAGATAAATGGTAAATCCATAGATACAAACAAAAAAGAAATCATCATCCGAGATAATGATTCATTAACCATATTTTATTCATTACTCGCTCCTAAAGACCGTCGTGATAATTTTTTGTTTAAATACAATCTTAAAAATTCGAGGAATGATTCTACTTATGGAACAAAGAATGAGCCCTTGCTAATCTATAAAAGTCTTTTCGAAGAGAAATGGACTTTGATAGTTCAAGCATTTGATCCCCGCGGAAAGTGGCTTGCCGAGCCACTAAAAGTAAAATTCACAGTCAATAATCATGAAGCAAATTTATTGGCACATATTGATAGTCTGGAAAAAAAAATAATAGCAAAAGATTCAATCATAGTTGATGTAAATAAAAAATTAAAAAGTTCAAAAACTTTCGATATTGTATTGCCGATAATTATTATCGGAGCCTTAATAATCTTTGCAATCATTATTATATTGATTATATTTGGCAGACTGAAAAAAATGAAATCAAATAAACCTAAAGATAAAATGGATAATAATGTGACTCTTTCAAAAAATGAATACGATAAAATTCAGATTGAAGTTGGCAATTTAAGAGCAGAAATAGCAGCTCTCCGTGGTCAGATAGACGCGATGCAGAACAGAGCCAATGAAATGCGTAATCAGAATAAAGAGCTTGAAGAGCGGATAAACAGGCTTTCTATAAGTAAGCGTGAACTTGAAGAACTCCAGAAACAGAAAGATGAACTTTTTGCAATTATTATTCATGATATTAAAAATCCCGCTTCCTTAATAAAAAGTCTTGTTGAGCTACTTCGCTCTTATGATTTAACCGCAAACGAGCAGCAGGACATTATCCATGATATTGTCGAAACAACTTCCAAGATTGTTTCTCTGTCACAGGAAGTATCTCGTGTTCTCGCTTTAGAAGGCAGCCGGATGAAACTTGACATGGAGCCAATAAATGTGAATGAGCTGATTACAAGTATATTTACTCGAAATAATGTAGCTGCAAAAAATAAAAATATCTCCATGACCTGTGAGCTGTTCGAAGATTTGCCGGATTGCCAGTGTGATCCCCAAAAGATTGAAGATGTTATTGATAATCTTATTTCAAATGCCATTAAATTTACCCATCAAAACGGAGCGGTTAAATTGCGTTCTCGTTTTGAAAATGAAAGAGTTATTATTGAAATTAGTGATACCGGACTTGGTCTGTCAATTGATGATGTGCAACGTGCCTTCCAGCGCGGAGCAAGATTATCAGCAGCTCCTACAGCCGGAGAAACATCATCGGGACTGGGTCTGTGGATTGTTAAGAAATTAGTTGAAGCTCATAAGGGCAAAGTTTGGGTAAAGAGTACTTTAGGTAGAGGTTCAACGTTTGCATTCGAGCTACCACTCGAACAATACGCAGATACAGAGTAAATTATAAATCTTTTTATTTTATTTATAGAGAATATGGCATCGTATTCTCTATAAATTTTTTATTTAAACACAACGGAATTTTAATTATTCAGTAATAAATTTAATAAAATGTACTCCCAGCTTAACTCTGCAGCCGTTTTTGGTATAGATGCTTTTTTGGTAGAAATTGAAACACATCTTGATTCCCAACTTCCTTCGTTTACAATCGTAGGACTTCCGGATGCAGCAGTAAAAGAGTCTCGTGAACGAGTGAGTGCTGCTATAAAAAATTCAGAATATCCGTTCCCCATTAAAAAAATTACTGTGAATCTGGCTCCTGCTGATGTTCGCAAAGAAGGATCAGCCTTTGATTTACCGATAGCAGTTGGAATATTAGTTGCAACTGATATTATTAAGCCGGAATCCTGTGAAAAAACAATATTTCTTGGAGAATTAGCTTTAGACGGCACTTTAAGACCAATTCACGGTGCTCTTTCAATATCGTTTGAAGTTAGGAAAAAAGGATTTAATAGAATCCTTCTCCCTCGTATTAATGCAGACGAAGCCGCACTGACCGGTGATTTAGAGGTTATTCCGATTGATAATTTGTCGCAAGCAATAAAATATTTGAACAATGAAATTAATATTGATCCTAAAGTAGTTAATGTAAAAAATCTGTTTGAAAGCGCCGATCACGATAATATTTATAATTTTTCGGATGTTAAAGGACAGGAAAATGTTAAAAGAGCATTGGAAATAGCTGCCGCTGGTGGTCATAATGTGCTGATGATCGGCCCTCCCGGCTCTGGTAAAACAATGCTTGCAAAGCGAATTCCTACAATTTTACCGCCAATGAATATTGAAGAATCCTTAGAAACAACAAAAATTCATTCAGTAGCTGGTACATTGCCCAGTGGCTTGGCTCTTCTGACAACAAGACCATTTCGTGCACCACATCATACAATCTCCGATGCAGCGCTTGTAGGTGGAGGAATGAGTAAAATTCGCCCCGGAGAAATTTCTTTGTCTCACCATGGCGTCTTATTCTTAGACGAGTTGCCTGAATTTGACAGGAATGTCCTTGAAGTGCTTAGGCAGCCACTCGAAGATAAGCATATCACAATTTCCCGAACGAAAATGTCAATTGATTATCCTGCAAATTTTATGCTTGTGTGCTCAATGAACCCCTGCCCATGCGGTAATTTCGGGAATCCTGTTACTGCTTGTATTTGTACACCTGCTCAAATTCAAAAATATCTCGGTCGAATCTCCGCTCCATTACTCGATAGAATTGATATTCATGTTGAAGTTCCGGCTGTAAAATATTCTGAAATTACTTCGCAGAAACAGACTGAGAGCTCTGATACCATTCGTTCCAGGGTGTTAAAAGCAAGGAATATTCAGGTTGAGCGTTATAGTACCGCTAAAGGTGTTTTTAAAAATGCTGATATGGGGCCACGGCAGATAAGAAAGTTTTCTGTACTTGATCAGGCATCTCAGGATTTAATGAAAATGGCGATGAATAAGCTCGGGTTTTCTGCTCGTGCTTTCGATAGAATTCAAAAAGTTGCGCGCACAATTGCTGATATGGTGGAAAGTGAAACTATTCAGGCAGAACATTTGAGCGAAGCTATTCAGTATCGTAGCCTTGATCGCCAATATTGGAAGAATTAATAATTGCAAATAATAAAAAATATAATTTAAAATCATTATAAAAAGCTAATAATATGAAAAAAGATTTTCTTTGTACTCTTGATTTCACAAAAGATGAACTTGTGAAAATGTTCGATATCGCTAAAGATATGAAATTAAATAATGAGCCCTATTCAACTTCGTTAAAAGGTAAGACAATGGCTCTGATTCTTGAGAAACCTTCTCTTCGCACCAGAACTACTTTTGATGTTGGTATTCAGCAATTAGGTGGGTTTTCTGTTTATCTGTCACCTGCTGAAATTAGCTTTGGAAAGCGTGAATCAGTGCATGATATTGCAAAAAATCTTGAGAGAATGGTTCAGGGAATTATGCTCCGTACATTTAGTCATAAAAATGCTGTTGATCTTGCAAAATACGCATCAATCAGCATAATTAATGGCTTGACAGATTATTCGCATCCATGCCAGGCAATGGCAGATTATCTAACTATCAATGAGCTAAAAGGCGATTTTAAAGGGCTGAAGCTTTGTTATGTCGGAGATGGAAATAATGTTGCTCATTCTTTGATGTTTGCCGGAGCTCAATTAGGTGTTGATGTTACAGTTGCATGTCCGTCAGGGTTTGAACCGAATCTGCGAGCTTATCTCGATGCTTGTGAAGCCGCTAAAGCGACCGGAGCTAAAATTGAAGTTGTAAATGATCCGAATGAAGGTGTAAAAAATGCTGATGCTGTTTATACTGACGTTTGGGCTTCGATGGGACAGGAAGCCGAAACTGCTGCACGTAAAATTATTTTTGCTCCTTTTCAGGTGAACTCTGATTTAATGGCAAAAGCAAAATCAGATGCGATTTTCATGCACTGCCTTCCTGCTCACCGCGGAGATGAAGTAACCGACGAAGTGATTGATTCCAAGCAGTCAGTCGTATTCCACGAAGCTGGAAACCGGCTTCATGCACAGAAAGCAGTAATGTATTCTTTGATGAAATAAAAGCTATAAACAAGGATTTTTTATGTCTTTAAGTGCACTGATTGCGATTGGTGGAAATTCTTTGATTCAAGCTGGGCAACGCGGTACAATTGATGAACAATACCAAAATGCAAGAGCTACTGCTAATTCCATTGTGAAAATGATTGCCTCAGGTTGGAACGTTATTATCACACACGGAAACGGCCCTCAGGTCGGAGCAGCGCTTCTTCGCTCTGAACGTGCTTCTACGGAGGTTTATACTCATCCTCTTGATATGTGTGTGGCAACGACTCAGGGTGAAATCGGATATATCATTCAAAGAGCAATGCAATTTGAACTTCAGGCGGCCGGACTTATCAGACAAGTCGTTACACTTCCCACTATGGTTAGAGTGAATGCAGATGATCGTGCTTTTAAAAATCCGAGTAAGCCTATTGGCCCTTTTTATGAGAAGAAAGTTGCCGAACAGAGAAAACGTCAATTAGGATGGGACATTATTGAGGACGCTGCTCGCGGCTATAGGAGAGTAGTTGCGTCTCCTGAACCGGTGGAAGTTCTTGAGCTTGAATTAATAAAAACAATTTCCGAGATGGGAATAATAACAATAGCTTTAGGTGGTGGCGGAATACCGGTGATTTCGGATGGCAAATTTTTCAAGGGTTGTGAAGCCGTTATTGATAAAGATCGTTCTTCTGCATTGCTGGCTTCTTCTGCGAAGGTTGATCTGTTTGTAATTTGCACTGAAGTTGATCAGGTTTACTTGAATTACAAGAAAAATAATCAGAAGGGTTTAACCGTTGCAACAATAGATGAATTAGAACAATATGCTGCTGATGGACAATTCCCTGCTGGCTCTATGGGGCCGAAGATTGAATCTGTTATTAAGTTTATTGGCAATGGTGGCAAGAAAGCTATTATAACATCTTTCGATAAATTGATGGAAGCTCTGTCTGGCAGTGCTGGAACTCTTATTGAGTTATAAAGTTATAATGTCAAAAGTTATTAAGTTGTGAAAATTGGGATTAATTCTAATTGAGCTTGTCTCAAAATTAGAGTATTTACCAAAAATGTCATTTGTTTTACTTAAAAGCGAAACGTATATCGAACTCTTCAACTTTACAAACTTTATAAAATTTAAGAACCTTATAAACTCAATTCACGTATCTTTGTAGTATGTTAAATTGAAAAATATAATTATATAATGCTTAGTGGAAATTACGTCCTTATTCTTCATACTCATCTTCCATGGGTTCTCCATCACGGAGCTTGGCCGCATGGTGAAGACTGGCTTTGCGAAGCCGCAGCCGAATGCTATATCCCTCTTTTAAACGTCTTCAATGATTTAAAAGATAAAGGGATTAACCCAAATGTGTCTATAGCACTATCTCCCGTACTTTGTGAGCAATTGGCGCACCCTGATTTTATCGCGGTGTTCAAACATTATATGAAGCAAAAAATTGAAGCTGCCCGGCGCGATGAAACCGATTTTAAAAAATGGGGCTATGACGAACATCATCAATATTTAACAAGGTTTTGGCAGTGGTGGTACTCGGAACGACTTAGCGATTTTGAAAATAAATACAATGAATCTATTGTCCAATCATTCCGCAAACTTCAAGACATAGGAGCCATCGAGATTATGACCTGTGGTGCTACTCACGGCTATTCTCCTCTCTTAGGTTATGATGAATCAGTGAATTTACAATTCAAGGCTGCAACCGAAAATTATAAAAAGCATTTTGGTGTCAGTCCCCGTGGGTCATGGTTACCAGAGTGCGCTTACCGCCCTGCCTATAATTGGAAATCACTTATTCCTGTTTATCCGTTTAATCAAGAAAGATTGAGACCGGGTACCGAAGAAATTTTAGCCCGCAATGGCATTTTATATTTTGTGACTGATCAAAGTTTAACAGAAAGAGCTGATCCAATCGGTATATTCACAGATAATTCCAAAGATGCCTTTGTTGAGAAATACTTTTTCCCGCAAAATAATATTGCAGAACTGGGCGGAGCATCGGAATATAGTATTTTCAATGTAGCATCCGGCACACAGGTAGGCCATGGAACTGCCGTAGCATTCACACGTCATAAAGAAATTGCCATGCAGGTTTGGAGCGGAGAAGTCGGCTACCCCGGTGAACCGGATTATCTTGATTTTCATAAAAAGCATCTCGGTTCAATGCTCAGGTACTGGCGAGTTACTGATACCAAAGCCGATATGATGTATAAATCTCTCTATCATCCTGACTGGACTCAAAAGAAATATGATTTACAAGCTAATCATTTTATTCATCATATTGAAAATTCTTTGAACTGGAACCAAAATCATAATGGGAAATTCGGAACTCTTTGCACTCCTTTCGATACTGAATTATTTGGTCATTGGTGGTTTGAGGGACCGGAATTTTTAAGAGCCGTCATTGAAGGAATTTCTCATTCACCGTATATTAAATCCGCAACGGCTTTTATGCAATTTCTGAAAATGCAACCAAAAGAAATTTACAGGCTGCCCGAAGGTTCCTGGGGTGAAAATAATAATCACGACGTATGGAGTAATGAGCAAAATAAATGGACATGGGAATGTATTTATAATGATGAACAGCGTTTGAAATTGATTTATGAAAAAAATAATTCAAATTTTGAAAATCCGCAATTTCGCAGGATTCTTACTCAGGGGTTGAGGCAATTAATGTTATTGCAATCTTCGGACTGGCAGTTTCTTATACATACCGAATCAGCCAAAGATTATGCCGAGCAGCGTTTCATGTTTCATCATTCGGATTTTAACAGACATTGTGATCTTGCTGAAAAATGTGCCGAGGGTAATGAAATTTCAAATGAAGAGCTATTATTCTTGGAAGAAGATGAACGCAGAAATTGTATATTCCCGGAACTGCAATTAGAATGGTGGAGCTTGTAAGTTCATAAAGTTAAAGAAGAAAATCGAAATTTTATACTTCTTTCATCAGGGGATTCCCGTATGGGAGACTGTTTGAAAACGAGGAAATTCCAATGGAATGTCATTCTTCCGAAAATAATCAATTGAGGTTGTCTTTTATGTTGAATTCCAAGCTTTTTTTCACCTGAGACAGTTTTTTTTTAGCTTTTAAAAATTCAGGGTTCGGAATTTTTAAAAGCTCCATTTTTTTAGCTTCTCAA
>JAPLFL010000066.1 GCA_026390695.1 Candidatus Kapaibacterium sp.
CATAATATGTATGAAATAACGATTACTTTAACGGATTCAAGACACACAAAATCTATCTTGTTAAAAATGGATGATCAGCAAGAAGAACTCTTAAAAATTGTGCTGAAATATTGTTAGGGTGTCCCATTGCGGAAAACAGGAAAAATTATCTCTGTTGAATCTCGATTGCCATTACAGGACATTCATTTACGCATTCCATGCAGCCATTGCAGTCATTAGGATTTAGAAGAAAGGGGAAAGATAGTTTAGAGATTTCAAAAATCAATTCAGTATCAAACTCAAAGGATTTTAATTGTGTTTTACCTTCGATTGTTTTACCTGTGTATTCCCTCATCAATAGGACTTCAGGAATACATACATCAACGCAAATTGCACATGATATACATTCTTTTGCATGAAGTATTAATTTAAACATCTGATTTCTTGTCAGGTATGGATTTTTTAAATTTTACTAATGCAAAAATAATTACTAATATCATGCATACAATTGTAAAATAAAAAGTCATTGTAGCAAGCTCCGGATTTTTGTTAGATCGTAGCGAAGTCATAAACTGCCAAAACGGAGATTTAGAAGTGGCATACTCAGCACCCGGAGCTTCCATTACAAAAACGAAACCTATAAAATTAAACAATGCTCCAATCGAAATTAAGTAATTATTTAGTTTATAATAGAAGTTAAAATCCTCAGCATTTCTAAATATTTTAATCAAGAGGGAAGCAGTAAGTGTAAGTGTAGCTAAAGGAACAAAAGGCAAACCCATTTTTATATCAGCCATCAGATCAAGATTCATATTCAGAAAAGTTAAAAATACTGCTAAAAATAATGAACCATCACGGAGTATAACAAAAATCAACCACCACATATCTGCTGCTACTCTAAGCGAAATTCTTGCTTGAATTCTTTCAAAATATGGTCTGCCGATATGCAATAAAAATGAAACAAATGACAGTAAAATACCAATATCAAGTAAGGTTTGGGCTGTCCAGATTTCTAATGCTTTATAATTATCCAATTCACACCTTTATTAATATTTAGACTTTTTGAATAATAAATGAGGCTACATTTATAGTAGCCACATTTATTAATAATTTTAAACTTACTTCCCTGGGAACATTACTGTATCTTTTCCCATAACCATCATATTCCGAATATCCTGATCTGAAATATCCAGAATTGGCATATAATTTGCAAATTTGCAACCGCCATCTACGTGTTCTCTGTCCATTGGCATACCCCAAATTGCTTTATGTTGCATTTCATGTGGGTCTTTTCTAAACATTTCCCCCATAAATAAGCCTTGGCAATAAACATCAATTTTCTTACCATCGCTACCATGACACACTTCACATTTAGCTTTGTAAGTAACTAATCCTGCTGCTGCATTACCAGCTTTACCAATATTAGAAAAAGTGATAGTACCTGTTGGGTATGATCCCGTTGTTGTAATATCATAAAAATCTAAATAATTATGTGCATTAACTTTTAGAAACTTAACAGCATCCCAAATCTGAGCATCAGTTAATATTTTTCCGTAATCAGGATGTTTAGAATCATAAGTGTCTGAAAAGACTCTGCCACCAGTATTTTTAATAGCATCAAAAACTTCTCTAATTGTATGAGAATGAGCCCAATCATAAAGATTTATGGCCGAAGCAGTTGGATATGTAGCAGTAGGTGTTTTTCCAATTAGCACACCTTTTTGACCTTGTAAATCCCAGCCATGACAACTTTTGCATCTAAAGAAGTTGGTGTACGCATTTGGATAGTTTTTTTGGTCAGCACCAATATAATTTAGTACATGATCATAAATTTGTGCACCTTTAACTCCATTGGCAGCATTGTATGCATCTTGGTCTGGATTTGAGATAGGTGAATTAGAATTATCGCTGCAACTTGCTATAAGTATTGCGACTAATGCGAATAATAGATATTTTGAAAACTTACTGAACATTGTATAAACTCCTTAATAAATAATAAAAAATATAAGGAGAATAAAAAATTGTGCCAAAATGTGCAAAATGATTTATAATTATTATAATGTATCAAGTAATATACTGATTATTCAAAATATTAAATTAAATATTGATGTTCTGATCGTAGAATTTTATTAATTAAGTTCTTTATCTAAGTAAAGCTAAATCCACGAACTATCGTTGATAAGAAACGAAAATTCGTTGTTAATTTTTTCCTAAATCTTTAGTTTATCAATTTTACTCCTTAAAGTTGTTGCAGGTATTTTTAATAAATCTGCTGCTTTGGATTTATTTCCGTTTGATAAAATCAATGCTTTTTTAATTATAGATTTTTCGAAATTAGAAATTAATTCGTCAAGTGTTTTATTATTGAATTCAATTTCCGATGAATGTGGAATAGATTGCGAAATTTCCAAAGGGAGATACGAAATATCAAGTTTATTCGATTGCGAGAGTAAATAAATCCTCTCTGCAATATTTCTTAATTCTCTAACATTACCTAACCATGGGAATTCAATAAATACTTTCAACCAATCTTCATCAAGATTGATAACATTGTTAGGAGAGAAATAGTGCAAATAAAATTTCAATAGTTCGGGTATATCTTCTTTTCTTTCTCTTAGTGCTGGAATGTGAATTGGGAACACATTAAGTCTATAATATAAATCTTGTCTGAATTTACCTTCTCGAACAAGTTCCAATAAATCTGCTTTTGTTGAAGCAATACATCTGAAGTCAACTTTGATGGTTTCGTTACCACCAACTCGTTCAAACTCATGTTCTTGTAAAACTCTGAGCAGCTTGACTTGCAAGTGTAATGGAACATCATCAATATCATCTAAGTATATTGTTCCACCATCAGCTTGTTCAAATCTCCCAATTCTATCTTTAATAGCTCCTGTAAAGGAACCTTTCTCATGTCCAAATAATTCACTTTCGAATACATCTTTTGAAAGAATGGCACAACTAACTTTAATCATGGGTTGATTTTGTCTTTTGCTTTTACTATGTAGAATATTAGCAATTAGCTCTTTGCCTGTTCCTGTTTCACCAGTTATCAGAACAGTTGAATTGCTTTCTGCAACTGTGTCAATCAATTGATGAATTCTTTGAACTGCTGGGCTATTACCAATAAATTTTGAAATATTCAGGTTCGTTTGAATTTGTTCTTTAAGATTTTCATTTTGAAATTTAATATGTTCTACTTCTTCAATTCTTTTTATTTTAAAAATTAGTTCTTCAATTTTAAATGGCTTGCTTATATAATCATAAGCAGAATACTTCATAGCTTCAACTGCTGTTTCAATTGAGCCATAAGCAGTCATTACAATTACGTTTATATTCTGATTAAATCTTTTAATATTTTTCAAAAGTTCAATACCATTCATTTGAGGCATTTTAATATCTGTAATTACTACATGATAATTTTTATTCCCAAGGTCTGCCAAAGCCTTTAACGGGTCATCGAATGAATTTACATTGTAACCTGCTTCGGTTAAGTTGTCTCTTAATGAAATACGTAGTATTTTTTCATCATCTACAATCATTATATTAATTTTTTGCATATTCTAAACCTTATTATTATTTGGAAGAGTTATTTTAAATGTTGTTCCGGATCCATAACTACTATTCACAAAAATAAAACCATGATGTAATTTAACTATTTTATGACAAACTGTTAATCCTAACCCAGTGCCCTTACCAACTTCTTTACTTGAATAAAAAGGGTCATATATATCTTTCAGGTTTTCTTGTTTAATACCTATGCCATTGTCAGAAATAATCAATTCCGTTAAATCTGGTGTTCTTTCTATTTGTAAAGAAATGTTTCCTATCAAATCAGGTACCACAATTTTTCTTTCTTCAATAGCATCGATAGAATTAATTAGTAAATTTACTATAACCTGTTCTAAAAAATGAGAACTACCTTGTATGAGATGATCATCTGTAGAAAAATGATTTAAAATAGAAATATTCTGTCTATCAATTCGGTATTTTAACAGAGCAATCGATTTATTGATAACTTCACATAAGTTCATATCTTCAAAATCAATTATTTGAGGTCTTGAGTATTCAAGCAAACCTTTAACCACTCTTTCAATTTTTTCAGAGGCTTCTTCCATTAATTCAATATATTCATAATTTTTATTATTCTTTGGAATATCTTTTTTAATAATTCTGAGGCAATACTGAATACCAGTATTAGGATTATTTATTTCATGTGCTATACCGGCAGAAAGAGTTCCAATTGATGCTAATTTTTCAGATTGAATTAATTTTGAATATGTTTTATCAATTTCTCTATATGCTTCTTTAAGTCTTTCTATCATTGAAAAGAACTTGTCATTAAAATAATCAAGTTCATCAAAAATATAAAATTTAGAATATTCATATCTCTTTATTATTAAAATTTGATTATTCTTATCAATATCTCTTAAACTATCAAGGTCAAAATTTTCTGCAACTTTGCTAATATCCTTTATTGGTCTTGTGATTAATTCAGAAAAAATAAACGCGCCCATTACACCAAATATTAAAAAAATACATACCATAAGAACAAAAATTGATGTTGTTTGATTCAAACTACGGCTTATTGTATCTTCAAGAATACCAATTCGAACAACACCCAAATTTTTATTTAAAATTGGAACAGCAATATCTCTGATAATTTTATTTTTGTCATTTTTTTCTGTAAGAATTGTTACTTTAAATTCAGTATCAGAGTTCAGGTTATTAGCATTCAATAATTCAACTGGTACATCTTCTTCAAAATTATGAATTATTTTATCCCCTTTTTGTCCGATTTCAATAAATGCATAGATAACTGAACTATCAATGTTATGAATATTATCAACAAGTTTTTGCAAAGCAATATAATCTTCATAGAGCAATGGGTCGAGAGCTTGATTCGCCATATTTATCGCTATGTATCTGCCCCTTTTTTCTGATTCGGATTGAAGAGACTTTACAACACTTTCGTTTATAAGTAGAATATTAATTGTTCCAAAAACTGCAACAATAATTATTATTCCTATTGTAAATTTCCAGAATAGCGATAAATAAATATTTTTCATTTTCCTACAAATCTTGATTTTTGAAGTATTGATGAATAGTCAGTGCTATCAGGTATGTTATATCTGTCAATCATCAGCTTTTTAAGAATCTCTGAGCCAAGTGTATCGAGCTGAAGATTCAAAAATAAATTCCTAAATTGAATTTTCAAATTATTATCTAAATTCTTACGCACTACAACCGGTGGAATTCCGAAAGGTTCAGATACGTTGATTATTTTTATATGAGATACTCTTTCAGGATATTTTTTCTTAATATAATCGAAGATAAGACTGTTTACAGTTGCCCCATCAACAATTTTTCTTTCAACAGCCTGAATAGAATAATCATGGCCATAAGTAAACATCGTTTTTGTGAAGAATTTATCCACTGATTCATTACAATCTTTAATCAGAGCCTTTCCATAAAGAAAACCTGTATTAGACAGTGGATCGGTAAATGCAAAAGATTTTCCTTTAAGGTCGTTGAAAGTTGATATTCTTGATTCAGTATTAACAATTATATATGCATGGTAGTAGGCTTTATTATTGATTATTGGTATTGTAAGGATTTCAAGTGGTAAATTTTCTTCTAAGGCTGTGATATAGGCTCCGGAACAAATGAAAGCCAGATCAACTTTATCTTGAGTAATGAGAGAATTTATTTCAGCATAAGTTTTCCTTTGAATTATATGAATTTGCCTTTTAAGTTTCAATGAAAAATATTGAATTAATTCATGATAATATTTGTAAGTTTCATTTGGAGATGTCATAGCTGCTATTGCTACCTCCACAGGTTTTAAGTTAATTCCAGAATTATCGATTTTTTTTTCATTCATTTGATTAGAAAAATCGACAATAATTGGTTTATAATCAAAAGATTTCTGGTCTTCAGCACAAGAGCATACAATCATCATCAACAATAAAATTAATAAGTTAGAATTTATCGCATTTCTATTCATTGAGATATATTTTTCATTTATTTGTGTTTAGTTGCTTCCTTGTATCATATCAATTTTGAAACAAATCAAATTACAAATTTAACTTATTTTTGTTAGAAAATAAATAATTTCTAAATTTGAAGATGTGAAGATGAATCGAGAAATCAACATAGTAATTCTTGATATACTGCTTCTATTCTATCTTTCACAGACATTTATGGCTATCTTTTGATCATACAGATTTATCAAATATAAGTTAAAATGACCTAATCCGAAGATATATTAAATAGAATATTTAATATATTTACTATACGAATTGACTATTAGGACATTCAATTCACATCTACAGCTATTTTCCAAAAATGAATTTTAAATTATATTAACTTGATACAACTTCCCGCACAGCACCACCAGCCACTCTCACTTTTCATACCATTCTATTATTTCCATAACTCTCCGCCGCCACTCTATCTATACCCATATACTACTATTTTTTATAAAAAATACATGTATTCGCTCCAGTAGCCCCAACCCACCAATAGGACTTCCACAGCCCATCCTTATTCTGATAGACCAGTCCTGTCATTTCGTAGAATTTGGCAAAAAATAGAAAAAGCCAAGTTCTGAAAAGACATAGCAGAAGTCAGGAAATCTAACTAAATCAAATATTAACAACAAAGGTTACAATAAATATTTAAAAATGCAGTGAGATGTCAAGATAGAAATAGATTATGACAAATTTAACTTAGACCTGCAATGGGACGGATTGAAGGGATACGTCACCAATACTTCATTAGATAATACTCAAGTGATAGAGAATTATAATAATTTATGGTAAATAGAAAAAGTGTTCCGAATGTCAAAAACTGATTTACGGATACGTCCGATATATCATCGCTTAAGGCGACGAATTGAGTCACACATC
>JAPLFL010000114.1 GCA_026390695.1 Candidatus Kapaibacterium sp.
AAGATTGGCTTAAAAAGATCAGTTGAGAAGCTAAAAAAATGGAGCTTTTAAAAATTCCGAACCCTGAATTTTTAAAAGCTAAAAAAAAACTGTCTCAGGTGAAAAAAAGCTTGGAATTCAACATAAAAGACAGCCTCAAAAAGAAAGATTGTAAAGTTGGCACTTATAAGAATGATTACATGATAGATTTTGCTGAATTACGAAATATAGTTGTTTTTCAAACTGCTTTTTTAGGTGATATTGTTCTAAGCTTACCTCTTGTTCAAACATTGAAAAATTTATTGCCAAATTCAACTATCACTTTTGTAAGTTCTCCTATTGCATTGCAAATTCTGAATTATTCCGAAGCTATTGATAAAGTAATAATATTTGATAAAAGAAACTCCCACAAAGGTTTGAAAGGCATTAAAATATTATCTGATGAAATCAAATCTTTGAAACCAGATTTGATTCTATCTCCGCACCGTTCAATGCGAAGCAGTCTGGTGAATTATTTTGCAAAGCCAAAGTATTCTGTCTCTTTTAATACTTCATCATTGTCGTTTTTATATGATAAAAAAGTTAAATACCATACAAATTTACATGAAATAGACCGAAATCTTAGCTTATTATCTCCTTTTATCAACAACGATGATTTTTCGGCTAACAAATTGATAAGGAATCTTTCCGACGTTAAAATACGGGTAAGCAAAGAAGATATTGATTTTGTACAAAATATTCTCAGAGAAAATAATGTTGATACTGATAATTTTGTCACTTTATCTCCCGGTTCGGTTTGGGAAACAAAAAAATGGCCAAAAGAGAATTATATTGACCTGTGTATATTATTAACAAAACAAGGGTTCAGCCCTGTTTTAACGGGCTCTGCAGCGGATAGTGAACTATGTGAGGGAATTGCAGATAAATCGGGAGCTATAAATCTTTCAGGTATGACCACACTAATCCAATCAATAGTTCTTTTAAAATTATCAAGAGCTTTAATTTCAAATGATAGTGCGCCAGCACACTTAGCCGGATTAGTAGCTTGTCCGGTAATTATGATTTACGGCCCGACTTCGCCAATTTTCGGTTTTTACCCACGGGGCACTAAGGATATTGTATTGCAGGATGAAAAGTTGGAATGCCGGCCTTGTGCTATACATGGGGGAAGGAAATGCCCGCTTGGTCATTTTAATTGTATGAAAAATATAAGTCCTGAGATGGTTATTGATAATTTGTCAATATTTTTTAAATAATACTTGTCAATATACAATCTTTTTATATGAATAACTTCTGCCAATAAACAACCCAATACCTTCACCAATAATATTCCAACCCACAATTGAACTACCGGAACTAAATAGAGATAATTCCTTATTTGCATTAGCTGCGGTTAAATAATATGGATAATACTGGTAATCGTAAATTTCAACAAAAGCAAAATAATCATTGTATAATTGAGGAGGAGTTACAGTGTCAATTACTTCCGGAGAATATACGTTCAATCTGAGTAAACTATTTGCCGGATCAGAATCCAAATCTCTGAGACAAGTGTCTATATAAAATTTGTCATATTCCACAGCGGGAGATTGAATATTAGTATATCCATAAAGATAAACAAAGTTAGGGTCTGATTTAATAAAATAATTATGATTTAAAATAAATTGTTTCCTGTACATATTTGAATCCAAAGTATAAGAAATTTTTAATTTACCTAAATCTACTTTTGGAGGAATCAATGTTGAGGCTGTTGCAAATTTACCATTCCAATTCACAGATAAATTATATGTCTTGTTAGCAATAACCGCTAATTTCTTTGAAGAATAGGTAAAATTATAGCCAGTATATTTCAATGTATCTATGACCCCATCATGGTCAATTGTAACAAAAGCATCTTTTATTATCGCTCTTTCAGGGGAATAATTTTCAAGTGGAGGAAGAGTTTTATAAACTTTTATTGAAACTGAATCATCACCTTGATTAAGCACTCCGCGAATAATTATTTTTTCAACAAACGGGAAAGTTGCATTAATTACCGTTTCTTCACCACAGGAATATAGTAAGAGAACAATTATACTTGAGAATAGAATATTTTTCATAATGAATTTTCAGTAAAATACAAGTTAATTAAACCAATAATCATAGAACGAGTAAAAATAAAATTTATTTGATATATTTTAAAATCAGACTCCTAAAAATAATTACTCTGCAATCGGCACATCAATACTGAATATATCCTTAATTGCCTGAATATATCCTTCTTTAGGAAGTGCTCCTACGGACATTCTGGGCAACTGGCTCCCTGTGGGAATAAACAGAACCGAAGGAATACTTTTAATTCCAAAAACTGACGATAGCTCTTGTTCCTGATCGGTATTAATTTTATAAATATTAACTTTACCATCAAAATCCGAAGCTAATTCCTCCATGATGGGGCCAACCATTTTGCATGGGCCGCACCAATCGGCATAAAAATCTATAATACTTGGCAAACTGCCCAGATAGTTCCATTCAGAGCCATTTTCATAATCGAAAATTTTCTCTATAAATGTATTTTTTGTTAAGTGTTCCATCAAAATAATTCCAAAAATGTTCAAAGATGTAAGGACGAATAAATAGGAATCAGATTTTATTATTTATTTGTCCATAATTAAATATTAACCCAGATTTTTCATAAAGATTTGACACAATTGAAATATTATAGGAAGCTGTCTCAAAAGCCACATATTTAACAAAAATGTCATTCCTGCGTATGCAGGAATCTCCTTCCAGTGCCACTTTAGGGGATTCCTGCATTCGTAGGAATGACAGAAATGAGGCTTTTGAGACAGCCTCATAAATAAACTAAGGTGCTTTCAGCAAAATATACTAATCAAAATCCCAATTTCCATTTCCTAATTCTCAATTCCCCCGAATATAATGCTGTCCGGGTAGTTTTCTTACCAGATTACTAAATTCCATATTTAGCAAAACAACTAATAATTCCGATATTTCAATTCCTGTTTCAGTCGAGATTGAATCAATTTGCATAGGGTCATTAGTAAGGATATTATAAACTATTTTTTCTTTTTCATTTTTAAATTTAATTTCTGCAGGTGCAAATAATCGTAAATCATCTTCACTAATCAGTCCCAAATCTTTCAGAACATCTTCCGGTGAAAGTGCTGCTGATGCAATATTCTTCTTAATTAAATAATTTGTTCCCTGACTCTTTTCATCATTAATTCGCCCGGGAACAGCAAAAACTTCACGCTGCTGATCAAAGGCAAAGCGGGCAGTTATAAGAGATCCACCTTTATCTTTACTCTCAATGACAACAGTTGCAATAGATAAACCACTGATAATCCGGTTTCGTCGCGGGAAATAACCGGGCTGTGCAGAAGTTCCGAATTTATGTTCTGAAACTATAGCTCCACCAGCATCGACAATACTTTGTGCATTAACATGAGAGATGGCAGGATTGATTTTATCCAAACCGCTTGCTATGACTGCGAATGTTATACCGTTACTTTTTATGGTACTAAGATGAGAAACCGTATCAATTCCATAAGCTAATCCCGAAACGACTATGATATTATTCAAAGCGAAACAGCTTGCAAATTTTTCAGCGGTTAATTTGCCATAAAGAGTACAATGCCGAGTTCCGACAATCGCAATTGCTTTTTTATCAGTCGGACAAAAATCGCCCCAAACATATAACATAAGTGGCGGATAATCTATATTTCTTAAAATTTCTGGATATTCTTTGTCCCAGAACTGATAAAGATGGTAATCGTCATTGGATGCTAATATATTCAATTGCTTATCAGCTTCATCCTTTGCTGCTTTCAAAGAATCAAAGAATAGCTGTGGCTGGAGCCCATAAACGGAGCTTCCAACAAGATTGTCGAAATGACAGAAATCATCAAAGCTATCGAATTCCTCAGGAATTTTCCTCATTGTCTGAGAATTAATGCCGCTGATCAAGGATAGAGTCAGAATCTCATTAGTTGACCAGTGTGTTACTTTATTAGTATTAATTTGCATAAATAATATAATTTATAATAATAAAGATTAAACGGATATAATGAGGAAATATTTTTAAGAACACTATTTTAAAAAAATATTTGCTGATTGATAAGAGTATCACAAAATATTTAAGGTAAATGCAAAATAAAGTAAAAAACTTAGGAGTTATAAAAATGCCATGTTGTATGGCAATAAAATTATATCATTTCATTTCCTTAATGAATTAGGAATTATTGTCATTCTTCCGAAAATAATCAATTCATCCGATGACTTGGGATTCATTGGATGAATAATATTTTCATCCTAATTTGTGATTTTTTTAAATCATGACAGTTCCCGCGCATGAGCTTGTGTGAAAACTGCAATTTCTTGTCATTCCTGCATACGAGACTGTGTGAAAACTTCAATTTCTTGTCATTCCTGCGCATGCAGGAATCCCCTGATTGGCACTGGAAGGAGATTCCCGCATGCGCGGGAATGACATTCCATTGGAATTTCCTCGTTTTCACACAGTCTCATACGCACAAATGACAGCCTTCAAGTAGGAAACAATATTACTTAATCAACAGGTTGATTTTTATTTATTTCCTTTTATCATAGAATGTATTTAAACTAAAAACCTCACAGATACCTTACTCGCATTTTGGAAAATGATTAAAAAATAAAATAATCTATCAAGAATGTCGTCAATATATTTTTGATTTATACCGGTTGAACTATGCAAGAGTATATACCTGCAACAGAATCACTCAACTTTGAAAAAGTTTGGGCTTTGATTCAGGCAACGAATCAAACAATAAAAGAATTAGCACAGCAGTCTAAAGACACTGACCGCAAGTTTCAGGATACTGACCGTAAGTTTCAGGATACTGACCGTAAGTTTCAGGAATCAAGGATTTCAATTGATAAGGAAATCAGAGAACTAATTAATCAAACAAAAAAGACAGAATTAATAGTCGATAAGCTTTCTAAAAAAATGAAGGAATCAGAAAGTAGGTGGGCTAAATTTGTCGAATCTCTTGTTGAGGGTGAGTTAATTAAATTATTGAATGCAAAAGGTATTGCAGTTGAGCAAACAACTATGCGAGCTAAAAAATATTTTAATAATAGAGAATTTGAAATTGATATTATTGCAATAAATGGTAATGAAATGTTAGCAGTTGAAGTGAAAACAACTCTGGGGGTTGAGGATGTTAATGAATTTATTGAAGAAATGAAAGAATTTCGAGAAGTATTTCCACAGTATCGAGAAAAAAAGGTCTATGGAGCTGTCGCCTATATTTCTGTGGATTCTTCTGCAAATAAATTAGCAGAACGCCAAGGATTTTATGTAATAAGAGCCACCGGTGAAAGTGCCAAAATCATTAACAAAGAAAATTTTAAACCAAAAGAATGGTAGGGCTTTTTATCATACCTGTGCGAATCATTTTCGAAGAAAAAGAACTTTGTCTGGAAGAAAGTTCTTCCTAAACTATTCTAACACCATATTCAAGAATTTCTTTAACGAATGGATTATCTTCTTTAAAATCTTCTGGACGGTAAGGGTGGGTCTCAAGATCAATACTTGATTTCAATGCAGCATTGATTAATTTGACATTGTCAAAAAATCTTATTCCTTCAAAGTTATCAGAAACAACTGCAAGATCAATATCACTATACTCATGATTTGTACCTTTTGCATAAGATCCAAAAAGTATTGCCTGATCAATAGATATATTATCCTTCTTTGCTTCAAGAATAAACTTTATAACTATTTCTCTAATTTTATCAGAGATTTCAACCATAAATAATACTCCTTGATTTGAAAAAAATTCTCTTTTGTAAAATCTTGTGTTGCAATTCTAAACATTTCAGCTTTATATTCAGGATATCTGGCTTCAATTTGGAATTTATTAACCAAAGAAAAGAACTTGGACTGTTCTTCTGATAGATCAATTTTTGATAGTTCTGCTAACCTTAGTAGATTGTGAATTTTTGGTGGATTTGAATTTTTTGAGTTAAAAACAAAAAGTGCTTTTAGTGCTTTTTCCATTACAAGGTGACCAATAAAAAGGCACCCATCATAATGCTTTGTCTCGAAATTTGATTCTGCACAGGATAAATCGTTATCCGCGCTTGCAATCCAATGTTCAATATGTTCTTCATTTGTCATTAAACGATAGGACGTATTAATTTCATATTTATTATATTAAAAAATTTGAAAATATCAAACATAAGCAAATTCCAAAAATATTCTGAATTTTGCATTCTACATTTTTTTCGACATCATGCCTATCAATTGAAAAAAATTTGATAATTTTGTACTTGCTCTTTGAACATATTGAAAATTTTATTAATTGTGACTTAGTTATATTTATATATATAATTATTGGTTTAAACATAAATCAAAGATTGGATTAGTTTTATGAAAGAAAAAAAATATGTTACCATCGACGGCAATGAGGCTGCTGCTTACGTTGCTTATCGGGTAAACGAAGTTTGTGCTATTTATCCCATTACCCCTTCGTCCAACATGGGCGAATGGTGCGACGAATGGGCTTCCAAAGGTATTAAAAATATCTGGGGTGCAATTCCTACCGTTCAGGAAATGCAAAGCGAAGGTGGAGCAGCAGGCGCTGTTCATGGCTCTTTGCAAGCCGGTGCACTCACTACAACTTTCACTGCTTCGCAGGGTTTGTTGCTTAAAATTCCGAATATGTATAAAATTGCAGGTGAATTAACCTCCACTGTTTTTAACATTTCAGCTCGTACTCTTGCTACTCATGCTTTGTCAATTTTCGGTGATCACAGCGACGTAATGTCGGCCCGCCAGACCGGTTTTGCAATGCTTTCTTCTGCTTCCGTTCAGGAAGTTATGGATTTTACACTTATTGCTCAGGCAGCAACTTTGGAATCACGTATTCCATTTGTTCACTTTTTCGATGGATTCCGTACATCCCATGAAGTTTCAAAAATCGAAGTTATCGACGATGAAATTATGCATGAATTAGTAACCGACGAATTAGTAGTCGCTCACCGCAATCGCTCACTTAGCCCGGATCATCCGGTTTTACGCGGTACTGCTCAAAACCCTGACGTTTTCTTCCAGAATCGTGAAACTGCAAATCAATATTATTGGGATTGCCCTGATGTTGTCCAAAATGCAATGGATAAATTTGCATCTCTTACAGGACGTCAATATAAGCTTTATGAATATGAAGGTGCTCCGGATGCAGATAAAGTGATTGTTCTCATGGGTTCGGGTTGCGAAACTGCACACGAGACACTTGAATATTTTACAGCAAAAGGCGAAAAAATCGGAATTATTAAAGTTCGTTTGTTCCGTCCTTTCGACGTGAAAAGATTTGTTGAAATATTTCCTGCTACAACCAAAGCCATTGCAGTTCTTGATCGTACCAAAGAACCAGGAGCTATTGGTGAGCCTCTTTATCAGGATGTTATCAATGCATTATTTGAAGGTATAAATAATGGCTGGGGAGCTCTAACTTCTATGCCGAAAATTGTTGGCGGACGCTATGGACTATCTTCCAAGGAATTTACTCCGACAATGATTAAAGCAGTTTATGATAATATAGCTAAGGAGCATCCAAAAAATCATTTTACAATCGGTATTAATGATGATGTGAGCCACACCAGCCTTGATTATGACCATCATCTTGACATCGAAACCGAGAATGTTATACGTGCTCAGTTCTACGGACTTGGTTCTGATGGAACTGTCGGAGCAAATAAAAATTCAATCAAAATCATTGGTGAAAACACTCCGAATTATGCTCAAGGTTATTTCGTTTATGATTCCAAAAAAGCCGGCACTATGACCGTATCTCATCTTCGTTTCGGCCCAAATCCAATTCGTTCTGCTTATTTAATTAATCAGGCAAATTTTGTAGCTTGTCATCAAACTGTATTTCTTGAGAAAATTGATTTACTAAAATCAATAGCTCCTAACGGTGTTTTCCTGATAAATTCTCCTTTTTCAAAAGATGATGTCTGGGACACACTTCCTCGCACAACACAAAAGCATATTGTTGACAATAATGTTAAAATTTATACAATTGATGCTCAGAGAGTAGCCGAAGAAAGCGGGATGGGACGCAGAATCAATACCGTTATGCAGGTCTGTTTCTTTGCAATTTCTGGAATTTTACCTCGTGAAGAAGCAATTGATCAAATTAAAAAATCAATCAAGAAAACTTACAGTAAAAAAGGCGATGCGGTTGTAGAACAGAATTTGAAGGCTGTGGACAACACTTTGGAACACTTGTACGAAGTTGAGCATCAACCTCAAGTCACAAGTTCATTCGACATAGCTTCACCAGTTCCGGATAATGCACCGGATTTCGTTAAAAAAACATTGGGTGAAATTATTTCCTTCCGCGGAGATGATCTGCCGGTAAGTGCTTTCCCGATTGACGGAACATATCCGCTTGCAACAACTCAATACGAGCGCAGAAATATCGCACTGCAGATTCCTGTATGGGATGAATCAATTTGTATCCAATGCGGAAAATGCGCTGTAATATGTCCTCACGCTGCAATAAGAATAAAAGTATATGACAGTGAATTACTGAAAGATGCACCAGCAACATTTAAGTCAATGGATGCATCGGACAAAGAATATAAAGGAATGAAATATACTGTTCAGGTTGCACCCGAAGATTGTACCGGATGCAATGTTTGCTTTGAAATCTGCCCTGTTAAAAATAAAAAACAACCGGAATTGAAATCATTGAACATGAGGCCTCAACCTCCTCTTCGTAAAGCCGAATCGGAAAATTGGGCATTCTTCATGGATATTCCCGACATGGACAGAAGAAATATTAAAGTCGGTAATTTACGCCAGCAACAATTACAGCGACCGCTGTTTGAATTCTCTGGTGCATGTGCCGGATGTGGAGAAACTCCTTATGTGAAACTTGTTTCTCAGTTATGGGGTGACAGATCTGTTGTTGCAAATGCAACTGGCTGTTCTTCAATTTATGGTGGAAATTTACCAACCACACCTTGGGCTAAAGACTCTGAAGGCCGCGGCACAGCATGGTCGAATTCTTTATTTGAGGATAATGCTGAATTTGGGTTCGGATTCCGCCTTGCTATCGATAAGCAAAAAGATATGGCAATTATACTTTTAAATAAACTTGCCTCTCAGCTTGGTGATAATCTGATCCTTGATCTGGTTAATGCTCCTCAGAAAGATGAAGCAGATATTTACAATCAGCGTGAAAGAGTGAAAATCTTAAAAGATAAATTATCTCAAATCAACACTCCTGATGCACGTGCATTGATTTCAGTTGCCGATTATCTTGTTAAAAAGAGCGTTTGGATAATGGGAGGTGACGGTTGGGCTTATGATATCGGATTTGGTGGATTAGACCATGTTATAGCTCAAGATAAAGATGTAAATTTATTAGTGCTTGATACTGAAGTTTATTCTAACACAGGTGGGCAGATGTCAAAATCAACACCTTTAGGTGGAATTGCAAAATTCTCAGCAGGTGGAAAACTCACCAAGAAAAAAGACCTTGGCTTAATGGCTATGTCTTATGGTACATGTTATGTAGCTTCAGTTGCAATGGGAGCAAAAGATGAACATACTTTGAAAACATTTTTAGAAGCCGAAGCATTCGATGGGCCATCATTGATCATAGCATACAGCCATTGCATCGCACATGGATTTGATATGGATTATCCATTACGTCAGCAGAAACTTGCCGTCGAAACAGGTCAATGGTTGCTTTATCGTTTTAATCCTGACAGATTAAAACAAGGTTTGAATCCGCTTCAACTCGATTCCAAAGAACCAAAAACTCCTATTAGTGAATTTTTAAATAGTGAATCACGCTTCCAGATGTTGAATAAAATCAAACCGGAAGAAGCAAAAGTTGTTTATGAAATTGCACAACAACAAGTTATTGAACGCTATCAATCGTACAAATATATGGCAGACCGTAAATTTGAAGAGATTGTAAAAGCATAGTAAAACCTCACCCTAACCCTCTCCATAAGAGAGTGAATTAGGAATTGATTATATAACCTTCCTAAGGATTTGAACCTTAGGAAGGTTTTTTTTGGGTTAAAATATATCTCAAATTTCTATTTTCCAATCAAAAATTAATTCTTCTTCATTCCTGAGATGTTTCTGTATTTTTTGTGTCATTGTTATTAAGAGAAAGACAAAAGATCAAAAAGTAAATTATATTGGTCATTATTGAATTTTGGATTTACTATAAATGCAAATAAAATCTACATTTATACTTAACATGTCCCAAAAAAATTCATAATGAGCAAAAAAGATTCATTAACAAAGGAAAGGATTGATAGAACCATGAGAAAACAAATTAAAATCAGCACAAATCAATATCTGGAGTTCAGATATACAGTCGAAAAACTGATAATTGTCCTATTATCTCCATTCATTGGGATTTTATTCTTATCGGTTTTCCTCTATGTCTCAATTATATTAGGAAAAAAGATAATATTCAGTCAATTAAGACCGGGAAAAGATTGCAAACCCTTTCTAATATTCAAATTTCGTACTTTCAATGACGATGGAATTATTCCCAATTCCCTTAAATTCCTAAGACTGCATAGATTGGACGAAATACCGCAATTTTTTAATATTTTAAAAGGTGATATGAGCCTGATTGGACCACGTCCCGAGCCCTTAACTTACTATAAACAAATAATAAGAAGCCATCCCGAATATAATTTAAGATATAAAATCAAGCCCGGCCTAACCGGATTATCTCAAGTTGAATACGGACATTCAACTAAAGTCGAAGAAGCCTTTTTAAAGTTCAAATATGATCTGGATTATTTAAATAATTTATGCTTAAGTACAGATTTAAAGATTATATATAAAACAATTTCCATAATATTTACTTCAAAAGGAGCAGAAAATCCGATTTAGAGATAATTTTAATAAATATAAATGATAATACATCTCGAAAAACTTTATTGTTATATGATAATATCTGATTGAGATATAATCAAAATATAACAATATTAAACAAATGATGATTATGAGATAAACCCAAATATTTCATTAAGATTTAACCTAATTGAAATATTTTATCATTTCCTATTTCAGAAAAATAAAATCAAGCTCAGACGAGGACGTCTAAGCTACTATAAATCAAAGTAGAACAGACGTCCTCGTCTGTTCTATCGATTAATTTCAAATAGGAAATGATATTATATGCTAATAAAGAGCTTTCTTAAATCTCCCCTGCCCCTCTTTTGCAAAGAGGGGAATTCTATTGTACCCCCCACCCGAAAAAGGGGGGCAGGGGGGATTTTCTTGAAATAATCATAGAACTTATTTTATACTTGTTCCCAAGCTCCTGCTTAGGAACGAGAGGAAAAATCTCCCCTAACCCCTCTTTTGCAAAGAGGGGAATTCTATTGTACCCCCCACCCGAAAAAGGGGGGCAGGGGGGATTTTCTCTTGCCTAATGAAATATTTGGGATAAAAATACATTTTTTAATAGAAATTTATTATTATTTAGAATAAAGTAAGTGCTAATAATAGTCTGCAAAAAGATAGAGCAATAGTTTAAAGTAATTCTATCTAACTCTTTACGAAGCTTTATTGAAAGGATATTTATTGGTTTTTTCCTAAATTCGATTCTACATTAAATGGATTCCAATTTTCTTTCATTTTTCATTCTACTTTATCTAACGGTTTTCGTTTATATTCTTTTATCTTTTTAAAATGGCTTGGCGTTAATCCTGTAACTTTTTTGAACTGATTGCTCAGGGCTGCTACGGAACTATATTCCAACATATATGCAATCTCGCTCAATGTTTGATCATCATAAACCAATAATTCCTTAACCTTCTCAATTTTCTGAAGGATATAATATTGTTCGATGGTAATTCCCTCTATTTCCGAGAAAAGTTTGCTAATGTATTTATAATTAAAATTCAAATTATCAGAAAGATAAAATGAGAGTTTGATACCAATTTTCGTGTCCGAATGATGAACAAGATGGATTACTATATTTTTTATCTTTTCAATAAGTCGGCTATGGCGATCATCTATAATTTCAAAGCCGAGAGCTTCGAGTTCGGTTTGAATTATTTTCAGAGTCTCACTATAGGGTTCGGAGAATAGTTCGGCAGCTCCTAATTCAATATGTATAAGATCAATATTTAATCTATAAAATACTTGTTCCACTGCCATTATGCATCGCAAGCACACCATATTTTTAATGTAGATTTTCATAAAAGCATCAATAAATAAAACTTAACAAAAACTCCATTGTAAAATTATCAATTTTATATAGAAAATCCAAATTTCAAGGATAATAAACCCAATATTAATCTCCTAATATTAATTTTCCGATATGTCTTAACGCATATAAATCGGAGACATCACTTGCTAAAAGTGGCAATTGAATCCTGATTCTATCTGCAAAGCGTTTTTCAATTTCACTAATAAAAGACGATTGAAGTTTTGATCTTTCCGTTAAAAAATTATTTCCTTCAATCACTTCCGGCAGAATACATTGGTTTATTATTAATGACTGCACATTAATTCCAAGTTTGCCAAGACCATCAATTGCGCTTTGAGATTCTTCAATTGGTAATCTTTCGGGTAAAAGAACAATCGAAAAAACTGTCAAACAAGGATCCGACAGTACATCCATTGCATAATCGTAACGCTTTTTATCGCGTTCCAGAGCATTATTTGAATTTTCATCCAAGCCTAAAAATCTGCAAGTTTCTTCCCTTCAATGATCTGCTTTTGCATGTGCGATGCCCAATCGAATGGTTTTGCAATTTCACGAAGAGTCTTTCCGGTTGGAGCTGTATCGAAGACAACGACTTCACTGTCCTGATCTTCGAGGGAACTAACAAACTGATCAAATGTTGCCATTTCTTCGATACAGGGAGACGATGAAACTTCGGGTCATGTCAAATTTTTGGGGATTAAGAGTTATTTTTGTAAAGTATAAATTAACAAATAAGGGAACAGATGAGTAAAGAAATAATAAAATATATGCTTCCAAACGGGATGCTTGATCATTTTGAAATTACAAATTTA
>JAPLFL010000074.1 GCA_026390695.1 Candidatus Kapaibacterium sp.
TAGGAAGGCTCATATGCGCAAAATAGGCTGGCATACCTTCAGACATACCTTTGCATCTCATTTAGCTCAACACGGGGTTGCTATACAGCTAATTAAAGAGCTGCTGGGACACTCTGACATTACGACTACTATGCGCTATGCACATCTAAGTCCGTCAGCTCTAAGGGAAGCTATGAATGTTTTGGAGCCGAGATCAGGAAAAGCAATCAGCTTTGGTCACAATTTGGTCACAATTGGCAAATTAACCCCTTTTATGGATCAGAATTTGACTCCGATTACCCTTAATAATTCGCTAATATAAAACAAAAACAGACCTCTCGGTCTGTTCATATTTTGGAGCGGGTAACGGGAATCGAAACAGTTTAATAGTAAAAACACTAACAAATTCTTATTCAAATGTCAAATATCCATAATTGGCGTTGTTGAAATAGCCAGGACTATACATTTTTGCTTTAATGTAAGCTAAAATTTGTTAGGCAAAAATCTATTTTATGAAGATTTATTGCAACAAAAAGGCTTCAAGAAATTCATTAAGATACTCTAAAATTGCGTTTTTACCGTTCAATTTGCCAATTGTGATTTTCTCAGAATTAATCACCATCTATCAATTTTCATCAGCTGTAATCACTTCTTGGACACAATATGGTCACAATTTTTGAGCTTTACAGCGTTAGATAGGAGGTAATTATGCGCCGTGCCATCTGGAACAAACGAATCGCAGTCATGCAAAATCGCGATTACAAAATATAAAGTTTCTTTGTTTCATAATCAAGCAACTATTCTCACTTTTTGGGCAATTTTGGCACAATTTGGTCGCCAAATTTTGACCAAGGCAATACAGGAAAAGTGAGGAGTTGTTTGGTATTAATAATTTATTTTAAAAAGTAAATACTAACTACTCACAAGAAGGCTTACAATGCCGTTTTAACGTGAATTAACGGTCTTATTTTATTTTTAAATCTTCAACCCACAAAGCATTATCTTTTTTATAAAATTTCCAAATTGCAGAGTATCCACTATGGAAAGCTACCTGAGTGTCATTCCAAAGATTGCAGCCAAGCCGACCAAGACAGTCTCCGCTAAGTTCTAAATCATTAGATGAATAAAGTACATGTTTTGGCTCTCTTAAAGTTGTGTACCGATAATATTTGTCCAGGTTGTTAGTTCTATTAATGCTGTAAATAACTTTATTGTTATTAGCAAAACCGACAATCTTTACTATGGTCGTTCCGCCATCAGTACTTAGACCAAAATTTTTATAAAAGTCTGTACCGTCAATATAAGTGTTCTGATTTGAATTATTTTCCACCGGACAAGCGCTATATACCGCTCTAGTCCAATCAGGACTAATACTTTGAACACCAACACTACAATAATATGGTCCAAATTTCTTTTTTCCAATATGAAAAAATGAATTTTTTTGATCTAAACTGGTATCTGTATAGTAATAGCTGCCATTTTTAGCGTTAACCTCAAAACTATCAATTAAACCACTACTACACTCCTTGACTTTATTATTAACAAAAACACAATCTACATTTTGTTGCTTCGCAATATAATATAAGTTGCTCTTATCATCAAATAACGGCTTAACATGCCTACCACCACCGTCCTGACTACTTAACACAAAATTAACGCTTTTTTTACCATCCAGAATTACAAAATAATTATTTTCTTTTATTGACGCTTTATAAGCATAATGTTTGCTGTCAGCACTAAACAAAACATCTCCTAATCCATTATCAAAACCGTCATTATTTACCCCAATATTATAAACTTCGCTCATTTTACCATCAACATTAACAGTCATTTTATTACTGTTACTATTAATTTGTTTTAAATAACTATATCTGCGACCATCATTACTTATTGATAAATTCCTATATTGCATATGTATAGGAGCTTCTTCTGCTTGAAAATTATTATCAATAATTTGTTTTTTGCCATTAATCACTAAATAAAGGTTGTTCTTTATATTACCAAAAAAGGCGGCATTAGTCCCAGCCACAACAACATCTGAATCTGAAATTTCATCAAAACTTTCGCCCGGCTGACAATTTTTATATAAAACATCACGCCTTATCCAAGAATGAGACTGAAAATCTTTTTGGAATTTATCAAGCGCCTCGGTTTCCTTTTTTATTATATCTTGCATGGCTTGTATAATATCCGGATGATCAAAAAGAGAAGTTCCGTTTAATTGCTTGGTAAGTTCGTCATTTTGCCCCGCATATTGCGCGCGTAGTTTTTCCCATAAGACATCTTTTTGTTTAGTAAAATCAGGATTTTCTAAAGAATAAACAAAAAATAAATTTTTGCCACTGGCATCGAAACTAACATTGCTAATTCCACCTCCACTGCCAACCGGGTCATTTTTATCTAAAGAACAAGCGGTTTTACCGTCAATTACAATATTATATTTATTTTTAGCTTTGTCAGTATCAACGTAAACCACTTTTCCGCTTTTATTTGAGAACACTACTACTGCTCGATTATCATCTGCTTCAATTTTGTTTACTATATTCCCATTTTTATAAACATAACTCTCGCCATTTTGCAATTTGCCATAAAGCATTAAGATAGAACCATCATCGCTAAATTGGGGATTATTTTGGCCAGTCCCACTACCGAGGGAAATTGGGCCGATTACCTTACCGTTAAAAGCATAATAACCATAGAAAATACTGTTATCATCTTTATTAGGTAAATAAGTATAAAATTTATCTTGAGGGCTGACTGAATAGATATTAATGCCGTTGCCATATTGGTCTATCTTGTCCACTACCTTTGTTGCAGCAAAGACCGGCGAAGAAAAAATCAATAAAAGACTTGAGCAAAACCAAAATTTAAATTTCATATTTTTTATTAAGGTATAAAATTACCTATGTTGTAATTTTAACATAAATTTATATTTACAACAAGTGTGACTTGGTTTCATGGTTTCAAAGAGTATGTAAAAATTTTTCAGACTTCCAAAACAAATATAAAGGAATTATTAATATCTTAAATTAGAATGCACGCTTGTTTCCGTGTTTGATTTTTCGGTATTGAAATTGTTAAGTTGAAAAACGTGAGACAGTAACCCAGCACTTATAATCTCAATTTCAATTCAGATCAACTATTAACCATGAATAATTTTGGCAAACATGAAGATTATAATTAATATCCAGTTTTAAAAATGATATTTGTCAAATAGATTCTTACAACTTCCAAACAGCAATCTTCCTTGAGCTTTGCGGTGGGGGCGCTGTTTTTATACTCGAAATTTATTTCTCTGGCTTTAACGAAACATCTAATTACTTTATAAGTTCTTTTAAAAGCGTTTTTAAATAGCCTTCGATAGTTTGGATTCTCGGATTACAAGCCGAGTTCAAAGAGAACATGGCAATGAAGAATAAAATTGCTGGAAATATATTGATTGAAATATAAAATAAATTGCTTAATTTGCATATTGGATTAGTGTTCATAGACTATCAGAGTTAATTTTATTTATTCTACAAACCAAATGAAATATGCAGCAGGAGCCATGATAATTAGAAGCAAGAATTATATAAATAATAAAAAAATATTGAAACCTGAAGAATGATTGAAGGATTTATTAAGTGAAAAAGTTTTGTTAAATATATTTTGGAGTTAAAATGTTGAAGAATTTTTACAGAGCAATTTGGATTATTTTTATATGGATTCTTTGCATTCAGATTTCTTATGGACAGAAGTGCCAATGGGCTCAAAAAATTAGTGGAATAAATGCAGAATATGTAGAAAATATTGCTGTTGATGCTTCAGGGAACATTTATATTGCAGGTTATTCCGCTAGCTCTACAATAACATTCAATAACGGAATTTATCTATATAATACTGGCTCTTATGATGCATATATTGCAAAATATAATTCAAATGGAATATGCCAATGGGCTCAAAAGGTTAGTGGAACTAGTGAAGATTATTGTAAAAGCATTAAAGTGGATGCCTCTGGTAACATCTATATTGCAGGTTATTCGTCAAGTTCAACTTTAAATTTTAATAATGGAATATCACTCACTAATAGTGGACCATATAATGGCTTTATTGCAAAATATAATTTAAGTGGAACTTGCCAGTGGGCACAAAAAATAAGTGGAGCAAAAGAAGATTATGTAGAGAGTATCGCTGTAGATAGCAATAGGAATATTTACATAGTTGGTAATTACTTTAGCACTATACTTGACTTCAACAATGGGATTTCATTGAATAATATGGGCTTAAGCAATGATGGTTTCTTAGCAAAATATAATTCAAGTGGTATTTGTCAATGGGCACAAAACATTGGTTGTATTGATGGTGCGAATTCTACTAGCGTTGCTGTATATGGATCAGAAAATATTTATATAAGTGGTTGGTATGGAAATTCTATTTTGTATTTTAATAACGGAATTTCATTGAATAATAATGGTTCTTGGGATAATTTTATTGCAAAATATAATTCAAGTGGTACCTGTCAATGGGCACAGAATATTAGCGGGCCAGTCCAGGAATATAATAATTTTATTGCAGTTGATGGATCAGGTAATATATATGTAACAGGAAATTTTGCAAGTTCAATAATAAATTTTAATAATGGAATTTCATTAGCTAATAAAATGAACTGTTGTACAGCTGATATTTATTTAGCAAGATTTAATCCGAAGGGAATTTGTCAATGGGCTCAGTGTATTGGAGGGAATTCAGATGATAAAGTAAATAGTATTTTGATTGATGGCTTAGATGATATTTATATAGGAGGTACATTTTATAGCTCAACACTTTTTTTTAATGGCAATATTTCATTAAATAGTTGTGGTGGGAATTCATATATTTCGAAATATAGTTCAAATGGTATTTGCCAATGGGCAGAAAAGATTAGTGGAATAAATGGCAGTGAAGTATTTAGCATAACAACTGATGAAACGAACAATATTTACGCCGTTGGTAGTTGGTACACAAACACACTTTTGTACTTTAATAACGGCATTTCGTTAATTGGTAGCAATTATTCTTTTGATGTTTTCATAACAAAATACTATACAAATGTTCAAGATACGGATATATCAAAGATTTCTCTCATTGAACCTGAAAATAGTTCAACAAAACTTCCAGTAAATGTTAATTGTGATTGGACGAATGCACCTAATGCAGGTTATTATAATGTTCAATTTGCAACTAATCTGGATTTTTCTTATTCTGCAACTGAACCTGATGCAATAAGATTAAATAAAAGTATGTTTTATCAACTTTTACATAATCCACAAGGCCACATACTTACTGATGATGAATTGGCTTATTTAACGAACCCAACAGCTTGGGTAATAAAAAAATTGACTAGTAAAATGAATATTAGAACAAGCGGTTCTAATTGCATATCACCTACACTTTCCAATTTATTGAAATATTATTGGAGAGTTCGAGCAAATTCATGTAATAGTTATGATCAATGGTCGGATATTAGAAGCTTTGAAACTATGGATAGTCTAACACTTATTTCTCCATCGACTTCATCCACAATAACTACTTCATCGATTACATTTAATTGGAATAATGTAGGAGCTACTCGATATGAATTATACGTTGATAATAATTCCGATTTCTCATCACCTGAAATTTATCCAACATCTATAACGGCATTTCAAAACTATACTTCAACAACTTTTTCAACAGATGGAATAAATTTATCTCCAAATACATATTATGCGAAGGTCAAGGCATATATTGGTAGCGATCTGGTTTCTGAGTCATCAACAATAAGCTTTTTATATTCACCACAAGGAACTTCTTTCCCCTCCCTCACTCTCTCAAAATCACTCCTACAAAAAGGAGACAATCTAATAATTTCTGGTTCCAAGTTTAATTCTAATGCAACAGTGAATTTGAATATATCTGGGCCAAATAGTTTCACATTTACAGAAAATTGTAATAATGGTCAATTCTCACAAAACTTTTTAACAGATAATAATTCTAAGCCCGGAACTTACAATATTGAAGCGTTTGACCAAACAACCGGCTATTATGCAAAAGCAAGTTTTAGAATTGCAGATAATATTCCATTTGATGACTCTTTAAGGCTTTTAGCACCACTTTCACCACAACTAATCGGGCCGACTGATTTAGTAGAAGTAGTTTGGCTTGACAATATTAATTATATTTATGGCGATAGCTTGGATGCTTCAAAAACCAGAAGGTTCTATTCTTATCAAGTTCAGTACTCGTCTGATTATGGAACTAACTGGTATGATGTATCGAATGCTTTTTATTCCGGTTTTGCATCAATAGGACAGCAAACAAGAAGCAACAGCTTTATTAAAGCTTCTCAAATCGCAGACAATATAATGTTCAGAGTTCAGGAGCGGACACCATCTCGGAGTCAGATTGCTTTCAAAAAAAGTGATAACCAAATGCAGAGCAAAAACAAACAGAGAACAACTCCTCCAACCGGATTATGCACTACCAGTAATATTTCACCGACAGATTTCACGGTTACAAAGTTGTGGGATTGCAGTTATCCTGATTTACGAGCGGGAAATCCAAAAGGAGTGTGTGCAGATGGTGTTTCAAGAATATATCTGGATTTAGTATATAAAGGCACTTCTAATATTGATGCAGTAAGAATCAATCTAAATGATGACTCGAAACAAACAACCGAACCACGACTTCTTGGTAAAATAATGATTTCAAATTATTCTTCATCATTTTCTTTATATAACAATAATTATGTCTATTATAACGAGGGTAATAGTGCAACATACACAACAGTTTTTGATAAACCAGCTAAGGGAGCAAAGGAAAGGCTCTATTGCTATGTTGCTCCTGATGATTTTGCAAGAGATCAGAATGATAATGCAAGCAGAATTATAAATGTAAATTTTATTATTACTATTAACGGCAAGGATTATCCCTTACCCGCTGCCGTACCGATAGAAATTGTAAGACCGCCATTAATGCTTGTTCATGGATTAGGTTCTTCACCTTCAATGTGGAATAATTTTAAACACAATGGGAATCAATTTTTGGATTATAAAGGAGATTATTTTTTAGGTTATAATTATTCTGGCCTTGAAAATGATCCGGGAAGAAATATTGCTATTACATTACTTCCAACATCTGATTTCAATACAAATGCAGGAATTTTGTTTACACCTCTATATGACAGAATAAGCTATTTCCGAAAAATGGGCTATTCATGCAATAGAGTTGATTATGTTGCTCACAGTATGGGTGGCGTCGTTGCTCGTGTTGCTGAAAGTAAAAGGGATAGATTCTATTGTGCAAGGAATTATAATAAGGGGTATATTAATAAATTAATTACGATTGACAGTCCGCATAATGGTTCTCCTGCAGCAAATTATTTGCAAAATTCTTTAGGTTATATAAATAATAAAGGGAATGATTTGTTTACTGCTGCTTATTTTAAATTTGGTAAGGATTTACAGAATTTTTTTAATATTGTTAACTACAAAATGATAAGTTCCTATATTTACCCTTATTTTAGATATATACCTCAATATGATTTGACTGATGCTGTAAAAAATTTACAATTACCAAATAAGAGTGGTTATTGTTGCTTGCCAACAACCAATATCAAATCACATTTTGTTTATGGTCAATTTATGGCCCCTCCATCAAATAAAGATGAAAAAGATATATTCAAATTATTTTGGGCAATAACTGATGGTTTATTTCCTTGGTGGGATTATGATCAAATTTCAAGTAGAATGAATGATGAAATTTATAAAATCTCTTCAAAATTTCCAAATTTCATAACTAATAGTGATTTAATTGTTCCTAATTCCAGTCAAAATTGTTATGGAGCATCTAATAGTACATTAGTTAATTATGTATGTCATACAAATGTTTATAATTCAGACTTACCAAGTATCGCCGGAAATAAAGTATTCGAATTGTTAAATATATCAATAACCAATAATGCAAAGTTCAATGTAATTCCTCCAAGTTCTGTTATAGAAAAGAAAGATGATCCAACTCCATCAATATCTAAAGTGGAAATATTAGAGGAAAAACCAAAATTTCAAACCGCTCCAACATTGAAGATTATTCAACCTGATAGTATATCGTCATATAATACAAATGATTACATTCCCATCAAATTTTCTTTAAGCGATATAATCGGATTAAATTATGTCCAAGTCTTTTTTCAAGGAGAATTTTATTTTGATACAACTAAGAAAGTCGAATATAATTTTAATATTCCCGTAACAGGCAAATATCTTGGAAATAGAGAAATTATAGTTTTTGCAAATTATGAATATTCTGATACTTCCTTTGTACTTTCAAGCAGAGTGAGCTCGACAATATCTACTTCAGATAGTCTATTAGGTATTGAAGTTGAACCCAAAGAATTTTATTTCCCAGTGAATTTTACAAGGAAATTAGATTATCAAGCTATTTATTCGACTTTTCTTTCAGATTTATCAATGAGTAAAAAACTATCAGTAGAATTTTCTGTGCCAGATATTGTTAAATTTGATACAACAAATACTTTTATAGCCTTGAAAGAAGGAAATACAAGAGCAATTGTATCTTATGAGAATCAAAAAGACACAATTTACATAACAGTTGATGCACCGTTACCATATCCAATAAGTTCCATAAAAAAACCAATTATTCAATCTCAGAAAAGATCCGTAATTGTTTGCCAAAACGACGACGCTATTTTATTTGTTAAAGTATCCGGTGATTCGATTGCTAACAGGAGAGTATTTCAATATCAATGGCAGAGGAATGGTCAAGATATTTACGGAGCAATATACGATACTTTAAAATTAGTCAATTGTGATTTCTCAATGTCGGATATTTACAAGTGCATTATTACTAATTATCCCGCAATGGATTCTGCGATAACTGATGATATTTTAGTTTATGTTACTCCTTCCGTTTCAATTACTCAGAATCCTGTTTCACAGAAGGTTGCGATTGGCGGTATTGCACGATTTGAAGTTGGAACAATGATTCCAAATATTAAAAATTCTTCTCATCAGCTTTTCAAATGGTATAAAGGTAACAAATTACTCGTTGAGGACAATAGAATTTCCGGTACAAACTCAAATATGATTAGTATTTCTAACGTCAAGGATACGGATTATGATTCAACTTACACAGTTAGTGTTTTCGACCCTTGTGCTAAAGATGAATCACCTAATTATATTGATAGCAAGATGTTTGCATTAATCAGACCTGACACGATAATTGAAAAAGATACTGCAAAAATTACGATTAAAACAAATCCGCAAGGCGATATTAGATGCGTTGGTGAAAATGTCCTATTTACTACTGAACTAAATGATAACACGAAAAATAAAACCGTAACCTACCAGTGGTACAAAGGCAATACTAAATTAGTTGATAATTCCGTTTATAGCGGCTCAACTTCAAAAACTCTGACATTAAAAGGAATTACTGCTACTGAACAAGATGATTACCAGTTGATAGTTACCGTGATGCCCGATAATTATTCAATTAGTAGCGCAGTTGCCAAACTTACCGTAAATTCAAAGCCATCAATCATAACCCAAACCACAGGAATAATCGAACTTAATTTAGGAGACGCATTAAGTTTATTAATTAAAGTTGGAATAAATTCTTTACCATTATCTTATAAATGGTATTTGAATGGCGTTGAAATTCAGAATGCAGCTAATGATTATTATTCAAAAGCAAAAATAAATGCAAAAGATACCGGTAACTATATTTGTAAGGTGATTAATTCATGTGGAGATATTCAATCCGTTTCTATAAGGGTCAAACTAAAAATAATCGGTACTGACAAAGAAAATATTGAAACATCATCGGATTATTATTTATATCCTTGCACACCAAACCCCTTCGATGATTATACGAGCATTAAATTTGCACTGCCACAATCAGGACATGTAAAATTGGCAATTTCGGATATTTCAGGAAGAGAATTAATTATTCTTGCAGATAAATTTTATAATACTGGAACAAGCGAAATCAAATTTAAAGCAGGAGATTATAATTTAATAGACGGAACTTATTTCTATTCAATTTCCGTTAATGGTTTTAAAGATACCAAAAAAATGGTATTAATAAAATAATTTTGTAATGAAAACTGCCGGCTATAAACCGGCGGTTTTTGTTGTACGACGTAGGAGAATTAAAAAAAACTCAATAATGACGGGCGTTTTAGTGATTTTTACTGCAATATTAGATAAAAACTTAGCTTCTCAATTTCTATCAATCATTATTAAATTTAATCAATCACTCTCACTTTTTGGGCAATTTTGGCACAATTTGGGCGCCAAATTTTGACCAAGGCAATACAGGAAAAGTGAGGAGTTGCTTGATAAATAAGTGATAAAAAAAACAGCAACTTAGGTAACTTTAAATTAAACACCAATTACTCAGTTCCTCATTTAGAAGGATTGATTTGGAAAAGGGAAAATATTTTCTTCTAAAAACCAATTTTTGAGAGTTTTCAATGAATTTTCTGATAGTTGTTGGGTAAATAATATTGCTAATCTGTTTTTGGGTCTTGAGCATGAAACGTAAAACAAATTCTTGTTTGATTCAAAAAACTCTTCTTTGTCACGAGGAATACCAACGTTTGCCCAAGATAAAAAATTGTCCCAATTATACTTATTCCAGCCTCTGCCGCAAATAATTAGGACGTTGTCAAACTCTGCGCCCTTGACACCGTGATTAGTTGAAAAAGGAGTATTATCATTAATATATTTCGCAAGCGAAACTATTTCAGAATATTTCACTTCTTTAAGTGAATCTACTAACGAGAAAAAGCTCTTATCAGAATCATTCTCAAATTCTTTAATGCCTTGTAATTTATCAAATCTATTCTCACAATCTTCCAACTTTGAAGACAATCTTGGTTTTTCGGATTCTTTTAAATGTTCAAGGATCTCAGAGATTGTTCCTGATTCACGTAATTGAATTAGAATTTTCATTGAATTTTGCCATTCTACTTTTTCATTTTGATTTTTTAATCGGATATTCCTTATTCCTAAAACTTGGAACATTTGTCCATATTTTTTATTTGAAAAAGACTCTGATACCTGCTCAATAGTGTTTACAAAAAAATCTATATAAGAGTTTTGAAATTTGAGATAATCGTCATTATAAGTAAATAATTTTGCAATATTCTCAAATCCCTGTTCTTTTGCAATTACATTATTTGTAAGCATCAATATTTTTGTCTTTTCAAAGTCCCACCCATCATTAGCAAGTTGCGTTTGCAAGTCTATAAAATATTGATGAGCCACTTCAGTGATTAAATCTCCATTCCAATGACCTCCACCTTTACCATCTCTCCTCGCACCGGAATAATTATTTGTATGGAATACTTTTATTTCACCTTTTGAAGATGGGTCTTTTTCTATCTGAGGGAGTTCCGGTCGCATCCTGTTTAACATTTCAACTAATAGTCTGTTTGATCTAAAATTCGTTCCCTTCTGTATCTCTTCTATTTTAATAGAGCTTATATAGCCAACGCCGTCTCCATATATCTTTTGCCAATGATCCCCAAATAAGCCAACTTGGATACCTGAAGATGATTCGATGATGTTTGAAATTATTGAATTTGCCAACTCTTTATTTGTGTCCTGATACTCATCAATAAAAATCACAGGGTATTTACCCTTTAGTAATTGAATAAATTTCTTTTCGTTTAACATCAAAGAGAACAACTTAACAACATTGTCGTGATGCAAATAAATGTCAGTCTCAGAGGCACGTCGATAGCCTAAGTCATAAATAATTTTTTGATTTTTAAGACCGCCTATTTCGTTAATTTTTTCTATCAACTTCGGATCATTTAAACCATCACTTATTAGACCTCGAAGCTGTTTCTGGAAATCTTTAATAATTGACCAAGAAAATCCATGAATTGTATCCACAAATATCATAGTATCGTTGTCAATCCTTCTTTTTATTTCATCTACAGCTACGTTTGTATAAGTAATACATGCCACTTTCTGATTTTTCCTATTAAAATCGCTTGCTTTATTTTGTATAAGCCAATAAAGAGCTTTTATCAGAGAATAAGTCTTACCCGCACCGGCACCTGCTTCAACTCGGAAACAATTTCCTTTTGAAAGTGCCCGATAAACTCTATCTAACGTTCTTAATGATTCGATTTCTGCTGGATTTTCCATTTTTTTAATTATCATTGTTGGAAAGCCATTCTAAACCTTCTTTTATATAAAGTGGAGTCTGCCAAGCAGTCTCTTCAAAAGCATATTTAATAGCAAAATCTGTTTTTTTATCGGAATAGTCTTTTGCCTCATTGAATGCTTGCAGTGCTAAAGCTTCCCCATCTTTTTCTGTAATGTTAAATAACTGGGGGTTAGTTATGATAAAGGCATCCTCAAAACTTCTCCCACAGCAATTTTTTCCGGTTTCATCTATTTGATAAGCAATCCTTCGTTTACCAATTATTTTGTCTTGGGATGTTTTTGCTCTTATGCCAGCTAAACTAATATCGACATCTTTGGTCTTAAACCAATTTTTAATACTTGCGTTGCTGAAACTTTCTCCAGTTACAACCAGACATGCTTCATATCTTTTGCCCTTGTTTGTCTGCTTGGCTTTTGTAGAATCAATATCAGTAATAATAATAGTCTTTAACTCTAAGAAATCTAGAAATTTAAAGAAATGATGCGCATAAGCTCCACCTATTTCAACTATTGATAGATACTGAGTATTTAATTTTGAATCCGATAATTTGTTTATAAATTCAGGCATTAATATCCTTTCAGTAGAACCCTCAATCAGAATAGCCTTATCGGCAAAAAATAGATCACATTTTGTAAGTGTAAGATATTTATGAATAAAGTCTTTGTCATTTTTCAAATCAGTTGTTTTAAATGCCTCACTTAAATCTTTAATCTTGGTTTGCAAATCATCTTGATCATTTATCAAAAAATACCGGATTGTTTCAAAATCTGCCGCATTTGCAATATGCGTTGAGTGTGTTGTAACAATGAACTGAACTGGCCACTTTTCATTATTATTCAAAGTTTCCGAAAAAATTTCAACAATTTTATTTAATTGTTTAATAAAAACCTCTTGCATCTGTGGATGCAAATGTGCCTCTGGCTCTTCAATAAAGATTATGTGATTTTTAGCACGAACTTGATCTGACTGAAATTGCCTAAAAAAATCATAGAGATAAAAAAGGATAAAAATTAGATTTCTGGAACCAAGCCCATTATATGTTTCCGGCAAAGACAGTTCAGATGATTTTTGATAAAATAGTTTTGTATTTTTTTCTATAATTGCCTTTGCATCGAATGTTGTCTTTGTTGTAAATTTAGGATCATGTAATCCCGGATACCCCATTATGTCTAATGCCGGTATTAATCTATCTACATTATTTTTAAAGTCTTCGTCAACTGAATCCTGAAAGTTTTTAACCTGAACTTCCAGTTCTTTAGTCAATACTTGCATTTCATCAGGAGCTGTATCTTTTGAAGCATTTTTAAAAATACTGTATAAAACTTTTCCTAAAACATCATTTTCTTTGGCCGTTTCATCATCAAGCCAACGTTGAGCATTTATAAAATCTGTCCTAATCAATGATTTGTATTTTTCATATTCCAAAACCGCAATATTTTCATCATCATTTGTGTCAATTGCAAGAACTTCAAACTCATAATATTTTTGGATTCTTTCTCTAATAGTATCAAAAAAATCTTTCTTCTTCGGTTCTAAAGATTCAAAGAACACTTCGATCTTGCTTTTCTGTAATTTAAAAGCGATTTTGATTTTTGCTTTAAAATTTAATTCATCTAAATCAATAATAAAATCGCTCAAAATACCATAGTCGTCACTATTATCTTGGTAATCAATAATCATTAGCATTTCAATTTTCGGCACTAACGATAATATTTCATCATCATTTTTATTTTCGATCTTTGCTTTTAAAGCTTCCTTAAATTGTTGAATCGAAGAAAGGCTGAAATCCTCAAGTTTAAACTTTTCGCGTTTTGAGAATCTACGAAATATTTCAGTCAACGATGTTTTTCCTGAGTTATTTCTTCCAACAATAACCGTTGACATATCCTCTAATGTCAATGAAACATCTTTAAGCAATCGGAAGTTTTTTATTTCAATATTTTCAATTTTCATAATTCTATACATAATTTGCAATAAATGTTTGATTTTGTCAAGTTATAGTTTTATATCATACTTCTTTTACCTTATTGTGTATATGTGATAATGAATTTATTATAATCTTTCAATTATTGATTTAGTATAACATGCGGCACATAAAGCTGAAAAATTATGCCATAGATCATTTTTGTCATCATTGCAGTAATCTACAATACCCCTTACAATCAAATACCCACTAGATAATGACCAAGTGCCATCTGCAATTCCAGAACCTTCCATTTCAATTGCTTTAAGACCAAAATTATCTCTTAAATAGTCTCTTTTTTTTTCATTCTTCAAAAGTGTGTTTGATGAGCCTATTGGGCCATGAAATATTTTAGATTCATTTGTTATTCTATCTTCATCAAATGGATGTTCTACTATTTTACCATTAATCCTAAGAATATCGGTATCTGAGTTGGGTCTATTTGAATTTCTTAATCTTCCTTTATAATTATTAATGGCTATGATATAAGATATTGTTGATTGAAAAATAATTCGTATATTTGTAATTACAGATTATACAGAAATGAGAAAAGATGGAAAATACGGTTAAGCAAATAATTGAAAAGATACTTTCATTGCCACTATCAAGGCAAAA
>JAPLFL010000020.1 GCA_026390695.1 Candidatus Kapaibacterium sp.
AGAACTATATGAATTGGTTTAGAATACAAAAGACAATGAATGGAAATATAAATAATTACTTAAAGTTAGCGCTGACATCAAATTCATCATTTGTTTCAGCAAACAATTTATCTACACAATATGTTATATCATAGCCATTATTAATTATAAATTATAAATGAAGAATTTGAATTATGAAACAAGAAACAAAAACATTCGATAAAAAACTGCTTGCAGTCGCCATCAAGGACTCTTTTATTAAGCTCAATCCTCGGCTGGAAATTAAAAATCCGGTGATGTTCATTGTGTTTATCGGAGCGATAATCACAACATTAATCACTTTTACTTCTTTCACAGCTTTTAATATTCAGATATCAATTTGGCTGTGGTTCACAGTCCTTTTTGCAAATTTCTCTGAAGCTGTGGCAGAAGGTCGTGGCAAAGCCCAAGCCGAAGCATTGAAAAAAATGAGAACAAATACTTATGCTCGTCTTTTATCTACTCCCCCTTTATCAAAGGGGGCAGGGGGAATTCCTGAGAAACAAGTTTTATCCAGCGAACTCAAAGTTGATGACCTTGTTGTTTGCGAAACTGGTGATTTAATTCCATCCGATGGCGAAGTTGTCGAAGGAATTGCCAGCGTCGATGAATCTGCAATTACCGGCGAATCTGCTCCGGTTATTCGTGAATCAGGTGGTGATAGAAGTGCTGTTACCGGAGGAACAAAAGTAATTAGCGATAGAATTATTATTAAAATAACTTCTGAGCAGGGGAATACATTCCTTGATAAAATGATTGCTTTGGTTGAAGGAGCAAAGCGTCATAAAACTCCGAATGAAATAGCACTTACTATCCTTCTATCAGGAATGTCTATTATTTTCCTTTTGGCTGTAGTTACCCTTAAACCTTTTGAATTGTTTGCACTATCAGCTTCCGGCAATCCTAAATCAACTCTTACCGTTCCGGTTTTGATTTCTTTACTTGTCTGTTTGATTCCTACCACAATCGGAGGGCTACTTTCTGCGATTGGAATTAGTGGAATCGACCGTCTTACAAAAAGAAATGTTATTGCAAAAAGCGGAAAAGCTGTTGAAGCTGCCGGTGACGTTGATGTTTTGCTCCTTGATAAGACTGGAACTATTACTTTAGGTAATCGAATGGCAACAGAATTTATTCCTGTTAAAGGAGTTGAAGAGATTCGTCTTGCCGAGATTGCTCAATTATCATCTTTATCTGATGAAACACCTGAAGGGCGTTCGATTGTGATTCTTGCCAAGGAAAAATATAACATGCGCGGTCGTCATTTTGATGAAAATAGCATACAATTTGTTCCTTTTACAGCACAAACTAAAATGAGCGGTGTCGATATTACTGATAAAGGAAAGAAATTGGAAATTCGTAAGGGAGCAGCCGAAGCAATTAAGCAATATATTCTTCAAAAAGGTGGCGCGTATCCTCCTGAGATTACACAAATTGTTGAAAATATCGCTCGAGAAGGTTCTACGCCTTTGGTAGTGACAGAAAATAATATGGTTTTGGGAGTTATTCGTCTTAAAGATATTGTAAAAGGAGGAATTAAGGAACGTTTTGAACAATTACGTCGTATGGGAATCAAAACAGTTATGATTACCGGAGATAATCCTCTAACTGCCGTTGCAATAGCAGCTGAAGCAGGAGTGGATGATTTTATTGCCGAAGCAACTCCTGAAATGAAACTTGCAAGAATTCGTCAGGAACAAGCAGATGGAAAACTTGTAGCTATGATAGGAGATGGAACTAATGATGCTCCAGCCCTTGCGCAAGCAGATGTTGGTGTTGCAATGAATACAGGAACCCAAGCCGCTCGTGAAGCAGGAAATATGGTTGATCTTGATTCAAATCCCACGAAGCTTATTGATGTTGTTGAAATAGGAAAACAACTTTTAATGACGCGCGGGTCTCTTACAACATTTAGTATTGCCAATGACGTAGCGAAATATTTTGCTATACTTCCGGCAATTTTTGTTACCGTTTATGCAATGAATGGAACCGGAGTGCTATCAAAATTAAATATCATGGGTTTGCAATCACCTGAAAGTGCAATTCTAAGTGCAGTAATATTTAATGCCCTAATCATTATAGCGCTTATTCCTTTGGCATTAAAAGGGGTTAAATATCAGGCAAAATCTGCTTCTTCCGTTCTAAAAAGGAATATTTTTATATATGGATTTGGAGGATTGATAGTGCCGTTTATTGGAATTAAGTTAATAGACCTTATTATTACTACTCTGCATTTGATTTAGCTTTAATAATTATGAATTAATAATTATGAATTATAAATTACTTAAAACCAATTATAAATTATGAACTATAAATTATGAATTAATAAAAATCTTAAAGGCATTGAGTGAAATAATAGAACAATAATTAGAACTAAATTTTAAAAAAGAAAGATTGGATTTTAAAAAAGAAAGATTGGATTTTAAAAATGGAACATTAAATTATAAAAATGGAAACCTAAAATTCGAATTTATAAAGTAAAAATTACAATTTCTAAACCAAAAATTAAACAATACAAGTTAAAAATTACAATTATCAAATTCAAAATTTGAATTTATAAAGTAAAAATATCAATTTCTAAAGATAAAATTAAACAATACAAGACAAAAATTATAATTTACAAAGTAAAATGAGCAATATCTTAAACAAATTTACTAATAAAACAATTTATAATTTATAATTCATAATTTATAATTAATTTGAAAGAAGAATAAATGAAAACTACCATAACCGCTTTAAAAGCATTTATCTTACTTACAATCATTTGCGGAGTGATTTATCCTCTAACAATAACAGGAATTGCCCAAATTACATTCCCATCAAAAGCAAATGGTTCGATGATTTATCAAAATAATCAAATAATTGGTTCCGAACTAATCGGACAGCAATTTTCCAAACCGGAATTTTTCTGGGGAAGACCATCTTCTATTAATAATAATCCAAATTCATCTGGTGCAAGTAATTTAGGACCAACAGGCAAAGCATTTAAAGCACAATTTAATGCGCGAGTTGATACAATCAGGAAATATCATGGCAAAATAGAAGTAAATACAATTCCTAAAGACTTACTTTTTGCATCCGGAAGTGGTGTTGATCCTGAAATTAGTCCGGAAGCTGCCTTTTTTCAAGTGGAAAGGATTGCCAAAGCAAGGAAATATACAACAGATCAAATGAATAAACTAAAAGATATTGTAAAATCTTCAATAGAAGCACCTGATTTCCAAGTTTTTGGAGAAGAAAGGGTTAATGTGCTTCTCCTTAATTTACGATTGAAGGGGTTATAAGTTATAAGTTATGAGTTATAAGTTGATTTTGAGAGAGGAAATTATGAATATATGTTATTGTCATTTAGAAATAATTTATTAATTTTGTAATTTAATTTATAAATTTGGAGTGAATTTATGAGAAGTATTGTAAAAGAGAGAAGCTTTAAGTTTTCTGTAAGAATTATTAGATTATATACTTATCTGACAAAAGATAAGAAGGAATATGTACTTTCAAAGCAACTACTAAGATGTGGAACATCAATTGGAGCAAATATAAGAGAGGCTTTGAATGGTGAAAGTAAAATGGATTTTGTTCATAAATTTGCTATTGCCCAAAAAGAATGCGATGAAACTCTTTATTGGATTGAATTACTTAAAGAAGCTGAAATATTAAATCAAAAAGAATTTGATTCGATATACCCGGAAGCTGAAGAACTTCTTAAAATGATTCGTTCAATAATAATGAAAACGAAGACGAATCTTAAAAAAGGAAGCGCTACTTAATTATGGGTTATAAGTTATGAGTTAAATGTTTCTTAATATTTATAAGTATTAAACATGTTTTCATTATAACAACAATATACAATAAAAATTTATCAAAATTGAACAACTTATAAATTAAAACCAAATTACTAGCTTATAACTTAAAATTAAATGAAACAACTTATAACTTATAACTCATAACTTATAACAAAAAAATGGAGACATTATGAAACTTAAAACAAAGCTCTCGTTTGGATTAGGATTTTTATTCCTGATTATATTTTCATTAGTGATTTTTTGCATGTATTACATTGGAAAAATATCTTCTGACTCGGAAAATATTCTAAAGGATAATTATAATTCAGTTATTTATGCAAAAAATATGGCTTCTGCGATTGATGGAATGAATTCCGTTCTATTTTATTATAATTATCAATCAGCCGATGACCATTATGGAAGTAAAATTAATCATTTCAAAGAATTTAAAAAACAATTCGATGAGAATCTTGCTCTTGAAGCCAATAATATAACCGAAACACATGAAAAAGAATATGTTGATAGTTTAAAAATGAATTATTCCGGCATTATTATGGTTGCCGAAATATTAGAAATTAAAGGAGCAATTGTAAAAGTTGGAAATTATGATATTCTTGCACAAAATTATAAAGGCAGCAGACAATATATTGACAGCATTTCAAATGAAAATATTCAGGCCATTGTTCAAAAGAATCTGTTTGCAAAAAAAGATGCAGAAAATATGAAAACTTTGATGGCAATAATAGGAACTTTTTTAGTTCTTCTTGCATTTGCATACTTTTGGTATTTTCCTTTTTTTGTATCTAATTCAATTTCCTTTTTATCAGATAGAATGTTAGCCCTGCTAAAATCAAAAGGAATAGAATCTGAAATAAAAACAAAAGATGAATCGTTTATTTTGCTTAATTGCATTGAAAAACTGGAAGAAAAGTATAAATAATTATGAGATTTGTGTTATGAATTATTTTTATACAATACAACAAATTTACATGCGTCTTTAAAATTCTATGAAAACAGCAGACGACATATTAAATTCTATTAAAAAGCAAGAGGATGCTAAATCCAAAGGCAGACTGAAGATTTTCCTCGGAATGTGCGCCGGTAGCGGCAAAACATACTCTATGCTTCAGCACGCGCACGGACTTGAAGCAAATCATGAGCTGCTGGTTGGCTATATCGAAACTCATGGTCGTTCGGAAACAGCTAAATTATTAGATGGACTTACGGTTTTAGCTCGCCAGAAAATTAACTATAAAGGTATAGAACTTGAAGAATTTGACCTTGAAAAGACAATTGAACTGAAGCCAGACTATGTTTTAGTAGATGAACTTGCTCATACGAACATTCCTGGCTCTAAGCATTATAAACGTTATCAGGATGTATTGGAGCTTCTTGATAATGGGATTAATGTTCTAACTACTTTGAATGTTCAGCATATCGAAAGCCGCAGCAAGACCGTTGAACAAATTACTGGAATTGCAATTAACGAAACCGTACCGGATTCTATTATCGAAATAGCTGAAAATATTGAATTAGTGGATTTACCTATCGAAGAACTTCTGCAAAGATTAGCCGAAGGGAAGGTTTATATTCCTGATAAAGCTAAAATTGCAACTCAGAATTTCTTTAAAACTGGGAATTTGATCTCGCTTCGTGAAATGGCATTGCGACTTACGGCTGAAAAGGTTGAGAGCGACCTTGTTGATTATATGGGTGAGAAAAATATTGAAGGGCCTTGGAAAGCTGGAGATAAATTAATGGTTGCCGTTGGTGCGAGTCCCTTTTCTGCGGAGTTGATTCGTTGGACAAGGCGGATGGCTTATACTATGAAATCAAAATGGTATGCCGTTTATGTTAAAACAAACATTAATGAAAACGAAAAAGCATCTGAGCAATTGGAGAAGAATTTAAGATTGGCCAAAGAATTGGGAGCTGAGGTTATTACAACGGCTGATGTTGATTTTGTAGATGGGATTTTGCTTATAGCAAGAAGACATAATGTTAGTCAAATAATAATTGGCAAACCGGCAAAATATAATTTCTTTAATTATATTAAGAAGGATAACTATATTGACCGATTGATTCAGAAGAGTGGGAATATTGATATTTATATTGTCAGGCCAACTGAAATAAAAAATACTAAAATTAAAAAACAAAGAGAATATACTTTTACATCCTCAAGAAAGGAATATTTATTTGCGGTAAGTTCTGTTATTATTTTTGCATCAATTTGTTTTCCATTCAAGGATATACTTGGTTATCAGTCAGTTGGGCTTATTCTTTTGTTAAATTTACTGATTTTACCATTCTATGTCGGCAGGGGTGCTATTTTCATTGCCGCACTATTAAACTTTTTTATCTGGAATTTTTTCTTTATACCACCAATTTTCACTTTTGCTGTTGATAAACTTCAGGATGCATTAACATTGCTGCTAAATTTAGTGATTGCATTGACTTCAGGCTTTCTTTCTACTAAAATCCGGAAGCAAAAATATCTTGTTCAAATCCGTGAGCAAAATACAATTTCAATGTTAAACTTTACAAAAGAACTTGGCAATACAAAGAATAAAACGGAAATAGTGCATGTTACCTTGAAGCATATTAAAGAAAATTTAAAAATTGAAGCAGTGTTTATCAATGATACATTTGAAGTGATTTCAAGTTCTGGTCAAAAGATTGATTTAAATTCAAAAGAAATCTCAATTGCAAAATGGAGCTTGGATAATAAACAAATGGCCGGGAAATATACAAATAATTTATCAGATGCGAAATATCAGTATATTCCAATAATCAGTAATGATAAAATTGGGCTTTTATGTTTGTCACTTGATTCAAAATTAAATATTGAATCTGAAAATCTGATAAATAATTTCCAAACTCAGATGGCTGGAATTTATGAAAAAGAGCAATCTCGTGAATTGCTCCAAAAAGTTGAATTAGAAAGAGAATCTCAAAAGCTGTATGATACCTTAATGGATTCTATTTCCCATGAATTTAGAACGCCAATTGCAATTATTTCCGGTGCCTCTTCAACTTTATTTGATGATAAAGTGCTTGATAATAAATCTGTAGTGTCTGAATTAGCTCAGGAGATTTATTCAGCTTCCAAAAGGATGGATATGTTAGTTGAGAACTTATTAGATATTAATCGGCTTGAATCAGGAATGATAAAATTGAATCTGGATTATTATCCGATAAATGAAGTTGTGATTGAGGTAATTTCTCAATTGAAAGATAATTTTGGGGATAGAAAAGTTGAATTGGATTTAGACAAAACCAACCCACAGATGATAATAGATTTTGGTTTTATTCGTCAGGCTCTTTTTAATATTCTATTTAATACTTGTTTATATACACCTGAAAATACAATAATAAAAATTCAAACTAAGTTAAAAGACAAAAATATTCAAATTTCGATTGAAGATAATGGAAAAGGACTGCCCGAAGAAGTTATGGAAAAATTATTTAAAAAATTCTACCGGGTACCTAGTTCACAAGCAGGTGGGACTGGCTTGGGACTTTCGATTGCCAAAGGATTTATTGAAGCACATGGGGGAACAATTTCAGCAAGGAATATCTTACCAAGTGGATTGAATTTTGAAATTAAATTACCGGTTTATGAGAAATAAAACCAAAATATTAGTAATTGATGATGAGCCACAAATCAGAAAGTTGCTCAAACTCTCTCTTGAAGCAAATGATTATGACATAATTTTAGCTGAAAATGCTAATCTTGGTATCCAACTAGCTGCATCACATCAACCCGATGTCATTCTATTGGATTTGAACTTACCTGATATGGACGGTCAGACAGCACTGAAACAAATTCGGGAATGGAGCAGCGCCCAGATTATCATACTTTCAGTTCGAAGCTCTGAGCAAGACAAAATTCGTCTTCTTGATGCCGGAGCAGATGATTATATCACCAAACCATTTCATACCGGAGAGCTTCTTGCTCGGTTGAGGGTCGCACTACGTCATAAAGAGCCAATGTTGGAAAACCCAATAATTATTATCGAACATATTGAAATAAATCTTGCTTCAAGAACAGTTAAAAAGTCCGGTCATCTGATAAATCTGACATCAACAGAATACACAATTTTGAAATTACTCGTTCAAAATAAAGATAAAGTACTAACTCACAAACAGATACTCGAAAGTATCTGGGGAAATTCATTTTCCGAAGAAACTCAATATCTAAGGGTATTCATAGGGCAGCTTAGAAAAAAAATTGAAGACGATTATTCAAAACCGAAATATATAAAAACAATATCTGGTGTGGGGTATATTTTTTCATTAGATTGAGGTATTTGTATTTCAATCACCTTTATTTCTTAGAGTTTTTTACTATTCATATTGTATTGTACTTTTTGATAACTTTTTGCCATTTTTGACATATTATTACCCTATTTTTCTAATATAAACATATACACACAAATCAATGAAAACCTTTAATTATCTCTAATATTTATATATTTGAAGGGCTTATTCATACATGAGAAACGTTTGTAATACGTTTGTATTCAGAAAATAAAATATTATTAACTTATATATTTTCAGTTAGTTATAAGAAATTTTTGACAATCGAATGGGAATAGGTCTAAGTATAGATAAATATAGAAATATATAGACTGAAACGTAGTGTAGGAGGGGTTCTCTATAAATGAGAGTCCCTTTTAATATTACAAAACACACTTTTAAGTTCCTGTAGGATAAAACATCCGACGGGAGGAAAGTGCTCTTTGATCATTTGAAATTTGTTTATCTGGATTTAATCTAAAGAAATCTTTCATTATTTACTTTCTAAATCCATCTTCTCTTTATCAACAATACTATTTAATTTTATCAACTTAAAATATTCGCTAATCAAATCGTCTATAATACATTTTTATTAAACAATGAGAAATATTATGATTAAATTTTGTAGCTTCCTTAAAAAATCAATCAATTTCACAATTTTACTCAGCTTCCTGATTCTTGCTGCTATGACGGCAAAAAGCTCTTCACTGCCGGCTATGAGTCTGGATTCTGCCCTTGGTCTTGCCAAAAAGCATAATAAACTAATTATGATTGATGGTTATACCGATTGGTGTAAATGGTGCAAAGTGATGGATAAAGAGACTTTTTCCGATCATAAAGTCATTGATTTTCTGAATAAAAATTTTATACCTTCAGCTTTTGATATGGAAACAGGCGACGGACTCAAACTCTCTATGAAATATTTGATTAATGCCTATCCGACTGTGTTCTTTTTAAATTCAAATGGCAGGTTGGTTTACAAGATTGTTGGCTATTTGAAACCGGATGAGTTTATTGCCGAACTCAACAAATGTCTGAAACCGGAAAATCTTATGAAATTAACCGGTTATTCTGATGACCTTAATATCGGATATCCTGATTTCTATAAAAATTCTTATGGTAAGAGCGGAAAAAAAGTTGTTGCCAAACCTGAACAAATTGAGCAGTGGCTTGATGGGCAGAATGATCTATTCTCTGAAATAAATTTTAACATCTTAATGAAGTTTGCATTAAATAAAAAATATTTTGAGTATTTTCTTAATAATGAAAAGCGATACAAAGAAATGTACTCTGAGCAAACAGTGAGCGATAAGATTGAAAATTCTGTGTATCAGTTGAATTCAAAAGCTGGAAAAGAGGGGAATGAAGAAAATCATAAATTCGCCATTAGTATTGTCGATAAATATTTTAAAGATAACGATATTAAAGAGAAGAATACAATGAAATTCCGATTAAATTCGGATTATTGGCGCATGCAGAGCAAAGCAGATAAATTAATCGAAATCGGTGAACAAGCAATTAAGGAAGAAATTAATAATAAATCTGAGAATTTGAATGAACTTGCCTGGAACTTATGTCAAATGGGTACCGATAAGAAAGTTTTGGAAGAAGCGTTGAAAATTATTGAAGCATCTTTAATTGAGAACGAGGGTTTCGAAAATCTTGACACAAAAGCAAATATATTAAAGAAACTTGACCGCAAAGCCGACGCCTTGAAATGTGCCCAGAAAGCAATTGAGAAGGCCAAAACAACGGGACAAAAAACCGAAGAAACACAGAAATTAATAGAGGAACTTAAAAAATAGTTGAAAGTTATAAAGTTGAAGGTTGAGGCTGTCTCAAAAGCCACATATTTAACAAAAATGTCATTCCTGCGTATGCAGGAATCTCCTTCCAGTCCCACTTTAGGGGTTTCCTGCATTCGCAGGAATGACAGAAATGAGGCTTTTGAGACAGCCTCAACCCTCATCTCTTTTATCCCACCTGATAAATCTTTATTATATTCTCATCCATTACTTTATTTGCAGATAAACCCGCAACAAATACCACATAATCTCCACTTTTCACATAATTACTCTCTTTTGCAAAGTTGGCCATTGCAGCATACACATTCTCCTCGGATTTATCCAAAGATACAAGCAATGCTGCCGTACCCCAGATAAATGATGACATCCGCCGCTGAATACTAACATCATCCGTTAAAACAAGAATCGGAATTTTCGGTCTATACTTTGCAATATTCTTGGCAGTCGAACCGGAACTCGTTAGCGGAATGATCGCCGAGGCCTTAATTTGGTCGGCAATCACACAAGATGCTCTACCCATTGCATCCCAAACGTTAGTCAGCTCTTCCGGATTGGATTTTGCCGGATATTTCTCCTCAATCACACGGATTATTCTATCCATATATCCCACCGCATCAATAGGATAGCGCCCAATACTCGTTTCGCCGCTTAACATAACGCAATCGCCACCGTCAATAACCGCATTCGCTATATCACTGGCTTCCGCACGCGTTGGTCGTGGGTTCAGAATCATCGATTCAAGCATCTGAGTCGCAATAATCACCGGCTTGCCATGAAAATTACAAGCCTTAATTATATCTTTCTGAATAATCGGAACCTGTTCGGGTGGCATTTCAAGTCCAAGATCGCCGCGCGCCACCATTATCGCATCGGATTCTATAATTATCTTCTCAATATCCTTGTATCCTTCGTACCTTTCGATTTTCGCAATGATCGGAACCGCTCTTCCAAATATCTTCATCGCGGTTTTAAGCTCCAACACATCACGTTCGGAACGCACAAAAGATAATGCAACTGCATCAACTCCGGCATTAAGCCCGAACTTTAAATCATCCAAGTCCTTATCACTCAGTGACGGTGCCGAACTCGATGCTCCGGGAACGATAATTCCCTTATGATTCTTCAAAATTCCCCCTTTAATCACCGTTGTTGTTATATCGGTTTTGCTAACATTCTCAACTTTTAAAATCAAATATCCATCATCAAGCAGAATTGTATTGCCAACCTTAACTTCATTGATTAATTCCTTGTAGGTAGAGCTAACTCTCTGCGAATTACCCGGTTCCAGATCATCCATAGTGATAACAAACTGATCGCCATCGTTTAAACTGACTCCGCCATTCTCAACCAAACCCGTTCGGATCTTCGGCCCCTGCAAATCTTGGAGAACAGCAACCGGTTTACCGGTAATCTCGGAAGCCTCACGAACATTTTTGATAGTTTGAAGGTGATCTTCATGCGATCCGTGAGAAAAATTCAAGCGTGCAGCATCCATCCCAGCACTGATAAGGCGCACCAGATCGCTTACTTTATCGGAAGACGGCCCTAAAGTACAAATTATTTTGGTTTTCCGTATATTCATTTCATTCCTTTTGTAAAAACAACAACTCCATTATTATAATAACGAATGTAAATGGATTTTAATGTAAAGTGATTCAACAAATTATAATATTTAATTTTTTTCTATGAATATATCGTATTTCTCCTGTCGCAAGCAGTAATTGTAAACGAGAATTTGAATCCATTGAAATATAATTTATTATTAATCATATATTATTCTATATCATACATTTAATAAATTATCGTAAACAAATTAGTGTTATGTCAAATTTACCAGGGAGCTTACAGACGAGGACGTCTGTACTAATAGTTCGGTAGAATAGACGTCTTCGTCTGTTCATATATAATTGACATGATATTAGTTATTATATCATATAATAATAATTTTAATATAAATAATTGAAATACAAACATTAATTAGCTAAATATTATATCAAACAAATAATATATTATATCAAACAAATAATAAATCATATCAAACAAATATAATTTTAGCTAAAATAACTGTTTGAGAGTAATAAAATGATTACCGTATGACTCTAAATCTCCGACGGAAGACTATAAATTTCTGACGGAAGACTATAAATTTCCGACGGAAGACTATAAATTTCCGACGGAAGACTATAAATTTCCGACGGAAGACTCTAAATCTCCGACGGAAGACTATAAATTTCCGACGGAAGACTATAAATTTCCGACGGAAGACTATAAATTTCCGACGGAAGACTATAAATTTCCGACGGAAGACTCTAAATCTTCGACGGAAGCAATAAAATGACCAACGAAATAGACTGTCATTCTTGCGAATGCAGGAATCCCCTAATAGAAATACAAAATTGATTCCTTATTTGCTTGTACGGACGATATGATTTAGAATTGGAAGCCTGCGCCGAAGCCTATTCCGACTTTGGTTACTCTTGTTAATGCGGGATATTGACGGTCATCATTGATGGTATATGTTCGGTGGTCTTCAAAATACTTGTAGCCTAAGTTCAAACTGAAAACTATTCGCCAATATGTGTATTCGGCTGCTATTCCTACTCCAACGTTGAAGGAGTTGTTCCTTATCATGGTTTTATCTTTGATTTTATGTATGTCTAATAAATCATAATCATGGTAATAATAAGCTCCGGCAAGCAAATATAGTCTCAGGTTTTTGGTTTTGTACATGTCTCTTTGGAATTCTATGCCGAAATCGTAGTTGTAATTATCATGTAACTGTACGGAATCATCGGAACTTAAATAGAAAGCCAATGCCATTAATTGCACTCTGAAATCATCGGTGATTTTTCTATTGTAATAGAAGCCGTAACCGGACAGATTTGAATATTTTAAGCCGAAAGTATTGTCAAAACTCAGGTTAGTTAGATTCTGGGAATTACTTTTTATTGGGATTAATATTAATAATAAGATTAATATCCATAAACTTTTGATTTTCATTGAATTTATCCGTTTATTCAAATAAATAATTAGTTAATTTTGCTATTTATGATTGAACAAAATGTGTTATTGCTAATAATTTCAGAACGAAAATGATAATCCTGTTCCGAAACCGACCATGGTTTGATTTCTGAGTGCTGGGGAATCTTTTCCGTTGGTGGTTGTTATTTTATCGGAATGGTCTAATTTATAACCGATTGATGCGTAAGCAGAAACGTACTTGCTCAAATATAACTGGAAGCCGAATCCCGCTCCGACTGCATAGATGGTTTCATCATTTCCATTCTTCAGGTCTTCATCATTGACTTTGGAATAATATCCGCCGATCATGCCAAAGACTTTGGTGGCGTTGGTGGTGAAAATATCTCTCTGAATTTCAATGCCGAAGTTGTAGAGGATGTTGGTGGTGTTTTCTGTTAGCTTGGCTTTTGTCATGTCTTCCCATTTTTTAGACTCATTATAAATGGACAGACCGGTAAAAGTGATTGCATAAGAATTCAAAAACCGTCGGGTGTAGGATAATCCGTAACCTGAAATATTAGAATAGCATCCGCTGATGGAATTATCGAAGCAATTGACATATTTTACGGAGTCCCCGAAGAGCGATTCGTCGAATTTTATTCCCTGAGCCGGAGCGAGAGAATTGAAAATGAAAATTCCGATGATAAATGCGAAAACTGAAGCAATGATGTTCTGCGATTTCATAATAGACTCCTAAATTTTTATAGATTATTAATGTAATTATTTATTTTTTAATGAACGGGTTCTTGGGAAATGGAATCCTCGCAGTTGTCTTGAAACATTTCGTTGATAATCATCTTTTTAATTTGTTCGGGTGATTTTTTATTGAAGTTAAATTGATAAATTTGATGCTTTGCCCCGAAGATTCCGCCGATGATTGCACCTACCACAGTTGTTCCTGCAATAATATACAAGGAATTTGTTCCACCGAAACCTCCCGGAATCTTATCTTTATTAAGATAAGTTTGCAATATCCCGACTGCTAAGCCTAAGCCGACACCTGCGATGATACCGTTTTCTCTTCGATAGCCTCCGTTAAATACCATTTGCTCGACTTTGGAAAAGTGGATACTATCGGTTAGTTTAGCATTTTTAAAAAACAGATACTCTTCTTTAAAATTCGTTAGATAAACTTCTTTTATCAATCTTGAATCGTTAAGGAATAAATAACAGGGATATTTTTGTAAGTTAAACTGAGGCATTGGGTCAATATATTTACTTTTTTTTTCAATCTTTTGCTCTTCAATTTTTGTTAGACTATCGTTTGTTTGTTTTGGAATACTATCAGCGTTTTTTGCAATTAAATCCGGATTCTGAGCGAGAGGATCCAATCTCTTTAACCTAAAAAAAACAGATTCTTTATCAAGTTCATTGGCATTTTTTGTAAGGTAATCAATTAGAAAAGGAACAGGAATTGAATAAATAAAAAGATTTGTAGGGAAAAAAATATCATAAACAAACCAACCTGCAAATAATTTTGATTTTACAGAATCTGAACTTTTCTTATAATGATTTAATGAAACTTCAATATAATGATTCTCTTTTTTATTAAGACGGGCAATAGTAGGCGTTTTTCCGAAGTGCAAACTATCTATAAAAACATCAGCACCTTCAGGATCGGAATCAATATTAACGTTTTTATAACCGGAATTAAAGATCGTTGCACATGAATTTAAAAGAAAACCCAATGCGCAAAGTAGAATTAACGATTGTAGTTTATAAAATTTCTTTTTCATTCTGAAACATTAATAAATTTTAAAATTAACTTAATCCCTGCGCTTTTATTCTTACTCTTACTGAAAAAATCCTGTTCTTAATTATATATATAATTTAACTTTAAAAATTAATAGGAGAAATATCCAATGCCTGAAACTTGGCTCCGAGAGTGCCGGTCGATTTTTACTTACCTTATCGTTCATACAAAGCAAACAAAAGTTAATGTACAATTTTCAAATATCTCAATACAAAAATAATAAAAAGTAACCAAGAATGCAAATAAATTTTAACCCAGATTAAGCATTAGAAAGTTCGTAATAATCTGAATATTAGTGTAGGGGCATGGCTTGCCGTGCCCTCTATGTATAAGATATATATTTGTAATGAGGCTTTTGAGACAGCCTCGAAACTGGAAATTGGCTTCCCTAAGCACCACATCTTAATGGATGTGGGACAGATAATTGCCTTCAATTCTCATTACAATATTAAAAATATTAGGTTAGAGAGTGAGTTTATTGATTTCATTATTCATTCTGCATTTTTCATTCTACATTTTTCATTCTACATTTTTAAAACTTTTCGGCAGAATGTTCCGTTATTGGTCTTGATTTTAATAAAATATACTCCGGCATTTAAACCTGTGACATGGAAGTAAACATTACCGCTTTTGTTGAAGCTGCCCGCTTTGATGTCACGAATTTTTTCTCCGTTAATTGAGAATAAAGCGAAGTCGGCAAAGGTTTCATTTTCAAAATTATAATTGATATAGCAGAGGTCGGTGGCTGGATTTGGGAGGATTTCAAAATTATTTGGATTAATTGAAGTTTCGGCTTCATTCACATCAGTTTTGACGACGAGTTTTATGTCTTCGGAATTTAAGATTTTATGTTTTTTGGGATTGGCGTCATAAACCGAAACGAAGGCGATTAAGGAAATATCTTTGGTTTTCCAGTTATCGGGAATTTTGAAGCCGGTGAGCTGATAGGTGTATGTTTTGCCGCTGTCGGGGAGATTGGGGATGATGCCGGATGCTCCCCAAATTCCGGCGGGCATTGCTCTGACAACGTGCCGGTGCGGATAGCCAACGATTGAGTCGCCCTTATGGTAAAGAGTCGGATAGTTCGGATCATTATTGAAATAATTTTTCTGGTCGTACCCCTTTCCGATTCCTTTGACGGTGTCTTCGATGATGGCTAAGTTGAATCTGTAATCTTTGGCTTCTACGGCGCTGAGGAAGCTGGCATTAATTTTTATGTCGAGTAAGCGGCTGACGTCGTTAAAAGTCTTGGTTATAGTAATGTCAGCGAGCGCGGGATCGTTCAATCGGACGGCAAGGACTGAGTCCCATTTTTGGCGTGATATGCCGATGTAATTTGAATCGGTATAAACGGGAATCGGATAATGTCCACGGTCGATAACAGCGGCGGGAGCGAAGGTAGTGTATTTCCCTGCAATAGTTTTGCTTTCGTTGATAGTCATGGAATCGGTGCCAAAGCCGGCGTGATGGGTGAAAGTGAATACATTGGGATATTTGTTAATCATTTGCTCGGCGATAATGCCGCCTTCGGGGCAGAATCCGCAGGGAACTGTGGAGAATTCCTCAAGGAGTACATTCTTGCTTGCTCCATGGGTTTTGGGTAAAGAAAAACCGATAAGGATCAGGATGCTTAGTAAACAGATCTTTTTCATAATAAACTCAAATAATTAAGCAAAAGAATACAAATTAATAAAATGGCGGTTAAATTCCAAATTTCTTTTGTTCGGTGTTGATAAAAATATTTGAACAACCTGTAACAAATATGTTTTTCGGTTGTTATTGCAATTGGAAATTTATTAACTAAAATAGGGGATTAAAATGAGATTATTAAACACAATTTTTACTTTTCTCTTGATTGCAAGCGCTTATTCATTAGCTCAGACGGATTCATTGATTATCAGATTAAAAAGCAATCAAGTCGAAAAAATTGCAATTTCTCAAATAAAAAATATCAGATTTGAGAATATAACTGCTGTAAATGAGGCTCAGAGCGCAAACATTAACCTTAAATCAGGCACGAATTATCCAAATCCATTTTCAGAGCAAACTTCAATTGAATTTGAAATAGCCAATCCGGGGAATGTTGGAGTAATTATTTATGATAATAGCGGTAATCAGATTCAGTCTTTGATTTGTGAAAATTGTTCAACCGGTAAAAATACATTAAAATGGGATGGAATGGATAAGAATCATAATCGAGTTCAGAGCGGAACCTATTTTTATGAAGTACATTACGGCAAAGAAATCCTGTCTAAGAAGATGATTGTGATAAAGTAGTTCGTAAAGTTAAAGAGTAAGTCGTTTATTTGATTTGAATTTTGCTTTATGTTTTGATAGTCATTTTATAAATAAATAAGGTTTTAACAATGAAATCATTCTTTTCTCTTTTTATTATTATCTTCTTCAGCTCGGTTTTATTTGCACAAAATCCCGCTTTTAGGATTTATTTAGCAGACGGCAGCACAAAGGTCTATAATTTAACTGATCTTCAAAATCTAAGTTTGACAAAAAGTCAGTCAAACGCAACAATTAAGGTTTATTATAGTGATAGTATCACAGAAGCACATAATACTTCCGATGTTGATTCAATAAGATTTGAAATGAATAAAGGAATTTTTATTAATTTTGTAATTTACAAAACTGCATCGATAGTAAAGACTTATCTTTTAGCAGAAGTTGATAGTATTAATTTCTTTATTCCGGCTCCGGCAACGCCTCAGATTACAAATATTAATCCCACGGCACTTAAAATCGGTGATGAAGTTATTATCAGCGGAAAAAATTTCGGGGCAAGCCGTGGAACAAGTATTGTAAGTTTCGGGACTATTAATGCAATTAACTATACAAGCTGGAATGATACTGAAATAAGGGTTAAAACTCCGGATAATTCAGTCAACGGCAAACTTTCGGTAACAGTTAACAGTTTGAAAAGCAATCTTGTTGATTATACGATTATTGTTGTCCCCAAATTAAATATTGTATCGGTCAAACCGACATCGGTGAATATCGGAGATGTGATGACAATAACAGGAACAGGTTTCGGTAGCTCTCAGGGTACAAGTTTTGTTAGTTTTAATAGTATTAAGGGCTCGGAATTTTCAGGATGGACGGACAGTTTAATCAAAGTAAAAGTCCCTGCTAATTCAGCAAGCGGGAAATTATCCGTTACTGTAAATAGCATTAAAAGTAATGAAGTTGATTTTACTGTCCTCGGGACTACGGCTTTGATAGTTTCTACAATCAGCCCGGTTTCTGTAAATGTTGGCGACCTAATGACCATTTCCGGTATTGGATTCGACTCCGTCAGAAAAACAAGTTATGTTACATTTGGCAGCAAAACCGCTACAGGTACAGATTACGTAAGCTGGTCTAATTTAGAGATAAAGGTGAAGGTTCCGGTTTCTGCAAAAACCGGTTCTTTAAATGTTGGAGTTGGTTCAAGGATTAGTAATTCCATAGATTATTTTATTATTCCAAAGATTACAAAGTTATTGCCGGATTCTGCCGCCAAAACAGAATTTATAAGTATAATCGGCTCGTCCTTCGGAGCTATACAAGATCAAAGTACGGTCTCGTTTAATGGAGGCAATGCAAGTGAATTTCAAAGCTGGAGCGATACATTAATTGTTGTAAAAGTTCCAACCAGTGCTTCGACCGGAAAATTATCCGTTACGGTTAATAACAATAAAAGCAATGAAGTCAATTTCACATTAGTCCAGATGCTTTTAAGTGTTAATCCAGCATCAGCAAATCTTGGTGATGAGATCACAATCACTGGAACAAATTTTGGTTCATCACAAGGAACCAGCTTCGTTTCATTTAATTCTGTTAAAGCTATAACTTATAAAAGCTGGAATGATTCAGTCGTAAAAGTTGTTGTTCCGGCATCGGCATTCAGTGGAATGATTTCTCTAACAATCGGAAAACGCAAGAGTAATGAACTTGATTTTATTGTCATTCCTAAACTTGTAAGCCTTAATCCTACTTCAGGCCGAATCGGAAGTGCCGTCACATTGACAGGGACCAGTTTTGGGGATAGCCGCGGCAATAATTATGTTTCATTCTGTGGAGTAAATATATTCGTTTGTTCTGTTTGGAATAATACAACTATTCTCTTAGGAGTTGACCAATCGGCAAGAACTGGCAAAGTCTCCGTAAGTATTAATAATACAAAAAGTAATGAACTTGATTTCACTGTATTGCCGTCAATCATCGGATTTAATCCAAACAGCGGATTAGTCGGTGATCAGGTGACTATCAGGGGAATTTGTTTCGGTGCAAGTCAAGGAACAAGCTTCGTTTCATTCAATGGCACTCATGTTACCAATTATATTAGCTGGAATGATACTGTCCTCGTGGTATTGGTTCCCGCAGGAACTACGTCAGGTAAGATGTCAGCAACAATAAATGGAGTAATGACTAATGAATTTGATTTTGTAATGACTCCGCATGTAACCAGTATTAGCCCGACCGAAGGTGCTTTAGGTACGACTGTGACGATAACCGGTGAGAATTTTGGTGCATCCAGAGGCAGCTCTGTTGTTAATTTCCCGAATGCTTCAACAATAAATTATCAAAGCTGGAGCAATACTCAAATAGTATTTCCAGTGCCTTCAACCGGTAAGTCCGGTAAAGTTTCCGTAACGGTGAGTGGTATTATAAGTAATGAAGTTGATTTTACAACAACTACGGTAATGATCGGGTCGCAGGAATGGATGATTAAAAACCTTAATGTAACTACTTACCGTAATGGTGATGCAATTCCGGAAGTTACTGATGGTACATCATGGCAATCACTTTCTACCGGAGCACGTTGCAGTTATAATAATGACGGATCTAACGATGCGGTTTATGGAAAATTATACAATTGGTTTGCAGTTAATGATTCAAGAGGTTTAGCTCCAACCGGATGGCACATTGCAACAAATGCAGAATGGGCTTCATTGGTATCGACTGAAGGCGGAAATTCCGTAGCGGGTGGCCCTCTGAAAGAAACCGGCACAACGCATTGGAGCGGGCCAAACACCGGCGCAACAAACGAAAGTGGCTTCACTGGATTACCGGGAGGATACAGATTAGGCAGCGGTACATTCCAGCGCTTAAATGAACTCGGACTTCACTGGACAACATCAACTTATGATGCATCAAACGCTTATGAATATCATTTTTATTATAACAACACTACATGTACCCAAGGTTATCAATACAACGGCATGGGACTTTCTGTAAGATGTGTGAAGGATTAGAAGTTGAAAAGACATCCAATGTTTTCAAAACATTGGATGTCTGAATTGATCAAAAATTATTAAAGAAAATATTAGCAGGATCAAAAAATATTAATTTCGATGATTTTGTAAAATTGGTAATTGGTTTTGGTTTTGTTCAGGATCGGGTGCATGAAAGTCATAATATTTTCAAAAAGGAAGGCATTAAAGAATTAGTGAATATTCAAAATGTAAGCGGTGAAGTGAAACCTTATCAAATCAAGCAATTTTTATCAATTATCGAAAAATATAACTTAACTTTATTAGGATAGATCATGAAAGATTATCACATCAATATTTTCTACAGCGATGAAGATGCTGGCTATATTGCAGATATTCCGGATTTGAAATTCTGTTCTGCATTCGGCAAAACGCAAAATGAAGCATTACTGGAAGTCATAAAGGCAAAAGAGGCATGGCTTGAATCAGCGAAAGCTAATCATAAAAGAATTCCAAAGCCGGGTTATATTCCAGATTTATATAAAGTGGCAATGCTTTAATCAATGCAAAATGGTTCGTTAATGCAGAATGTAAAATGCAAAATGAAAATGCAAAATGGAAGAAATTTGGATGGCGGCGGTGGGTTCATCAATGCAGAATGGAAGAAATTTAGAAGATGGTGGTGGGAACATCCCACGGAAGAAATTGTGTAGATAAAATAATTTATTTTTAGTGACGTTAATAATTCCATGAGCAAAATAGAAAAAATATTGAAAAGAATAAATGACCCGAACGTCGCAACTAATATAGGGTTTGAAGAACTTGTTAATTTATTGGAATATTTGGGTTTCGAAAGAAGGCAAAAGGGTTCACATACTATTTTCAGAAAAGAAGGGATAATCGAAAAAATTAACCTTCAAAAAGACGGTTCTAAAGCAAAGATATATCAAATAAATCAAGTTAGAAAAATTTTAAATAAATATAATATTGAGAAAATGTAATGAGTAAATATGCAATAAAAATTTATTGGAATGATCAAGATTCTGTATTTATTGCAGAAGTTCCTGATCTTCCAGGATGTTTGGCTCATGGAGAGACCGATGAAATTGCTTTAAAAAATATCCATGAAGCAATAGATTTGTGGTTAGAGACAGCAAAAGAATTTGGTGATGAAATTCCGGAGCCTTCTAAAAATTATTTGATTGCTGTTTAAAAGTTCAACATTCTTATTTAAGCAGAATGGTTCGTTAATGCAGAATGTAAAATGCAGAATGGAGAATGGAAGAAATTTGTAGGACGGCTGAGAGGGTTCTTCAATGCAGAATGTAAAATGAAAAAAATGCTTCTTTAATGCAGAATGGAAGAATAATCGAAGGGCGAAGGGAAATAAGAATTTATTATGAAAGTTATCTTTTTATTCTGTCCTGCTAATTGTTACAATTAGCAGATGAGAACCGTCAGTTGTAACAACTGAGGGACAAAAATAACCGTTCTTTGATGAAAAAAAAAGAGAAAGACATCCAATGTTTTCCAAACATTGGATGTCTGATTCTCATTGCAAAGGAAACTTGATGTCTGGCACTTTTTGCCATGGTTTCCCTCTACGTCACAAACATATAAAAAGTGCCGGACATCATTATTAAAATAGAATATTTATAAATTAAATTTTTGGATTATGATGAAATATAAAATACTTATTATTGCACTATTAATTAGCTCAATCACTGTACTGGGTCAGGTTCCGGTTTTCAAAGTTAATCTTAGCGACGGATCCGGCAAATCTTATAATATATCCGATATCGGAAATATTTTATTTACAAACAGCGCTAACGATTATTCTATGAATCTATATTATAAAGGTTTGGTGAGTCAATCATTGCCAACCTCGGTAATTGATTCGATTTCATTTGAGAAAACAAATAATATTATCGCTCAGTTAATTGTTTATATTAAAGGAAGTACACCTAAAAATCTTACTTTATCAAATATCGACAGCATTGTTTTTAATTCGGAGAATTCTGCAAATCCGCCTTCGGTTAAAATCGGGAAACAAATCTGGATGTTGAGGAATTTGAATGTGTCTAAATATCGTAATGGTGATCCGATTCCTGAAGTAACAGACGGAGCTGCATGGTTAGCACTTAGCACAGGAGCTCGGTGCAGTTATAATAATGATCCGTCGAATGATGGAACTTATGGTAAATTATATAATTGGTATGCAATAAATGACTCGCGAGGGATTGCACCTCTGGGTTGGCATGTGGCTTCTGAAGCTGAATGGGACACACTTGCCCAGGGTGGAATCTCCATTGCCGGAGGAGCCTTGAAAGAAGCTGGAACAAGTCACTGGGTTATACCAAATACCGGAGCAACAAATTTGAGTGGATTCACTGGCCTTCCCGGCGGTTATAGATTAGGCAATGGCACTTATCAGCGTTTAACTCAAATAGGTGGTTTCTGGACCAGCACTATAAATGATGAAACAAGCTCTTTTGTTTTTAATTTGGTTTTCAATACCATTTCTCTAAGTAAAAATCCTCAATTTAATGGGACTGGATTTTCTGTTAGATGCGTAAAAGATTAGAAGTTATAAAGTTGAAAGTTATTAAGTTTGTGGTTATAGAGTGCTGAATAAGTGAACTGCTAATATTATTCTTCATTCAATAGTAAATTTAACTAAAAATTAACAATACATTAAAATTCTCTTCATACTATTGCCGTAATTTTGTATTTGAGAATTTGTTAAACTTTATATTGGAGATTTTTTATGTTGAATCGATTACTTATCACAGTAATGCTAATATTGTTCACCGCTTCTATCATAGTTAAAGCTGAAGATGAAGCTGCCAAAAAAGAAACCACTATTGGTGAATTAAAAGACAGAGTCGATGGTATCGACGATAACGTAACCGGACTTTTGAATGATGTTGCTGGTTTGAAAAAATTAAAAATCAGTGGATATATGCAGGTTAATTTTGAAAAAACCGAGAATGCTAAAGGTTTATTGACAGACCCTTATGATTCAAAGGAAAACGTCCTTTCACGTTTCAGAATACGCCGTAGTAGATTAAAATTTACTTATGATGCTGGCTTGACTCAATTTGTTCTTCAGGGTGATTTCTCAAATGCTGCTAATAGTGCAGGTTCCGGTAAAGGTGCATTTACGATTAAAGATGCATACGTTGCATTTACAGAACCTTGGATGAAATGGTTTTCACTACAAACCGGTATTTTCAATCGTCCGAATTATGAGGTTGAATATTCATCCAGCCAACGTGAATCAATGGAACGTTCGGCAGTTATTTTAAAACTTTATCCCGATGAGCGCGATCTTGGTGCAATGATTACATTAAAACCCGATGATTTGTTTAAATTACAATTTGCCGGTTTCAATAATACATATTTGGGAGATTTAGCTCAGCCATCCGGTCCAAACTTCAGAAACGAACCCTTATATTTTATGACAAGAGTTACAAAAAGTCTCATGTTCAAAGATTTGGGACTTGGTATTGATTTAGGTGCGCATGCAAGATTTGGCAATGCAGTTGAAAAAACTCCTTATTTAGCTGAGGGTGCTACTGTTTATCAATCAAAATTTAAAATGTATTCTACTGATACTACTGCTCTCAAATCATTAAAGACCGGAACCGTAGGCGCACAAGTTGCAAGAAACTGGTTTGGTGTTGAAGCTCAGGTATATTTTGATTTCTTAGGTGGAACCAAACTTATGGGTGAATTTATAACAGGAACCGATGTCAATGATTTTGCAAGCGATACAATTTCAATTGAAAGCAGAAAAATATCGACATCATTTAAATCTTATGATACAGCAACCAAATTAGTTACTACAAAATTCGATACAACTTTTTCTTATGATAAAAGTAATCAAATTGTTCGTAAAAGAAATTTTAGTGGATTTTATTTAATGCTTGTTCAGAATATTAATTCCGAATGGGGTTTTGCTGTGAAATATGATGCTTTTACTCCTAATAAAGTTGTTGCTCCTGATAATGCATTTTCAGAAAAAGACCTTAAAGTATATACAATTGGATTCGGAATTCATAATTATTCATTTTCAAATATTAGAATTTCACTCTGGTATGATATGAATCATCAACAAACGAGCAATAATATAGTTGGTAAAAATACCGATGGAACAAATAAATTGCTTTATCCGGTTGATTTACCAAAGAATCTTTTGACTGTAAGATTCCAATATAAATTCTAAATATTACTCAACTTACCGTCGGATAGAACATCCTACGGAATTGAAATGTCCAACATCATCAAAATGTTGGACATTTTGAATTGATGGAGAATTAAAAAATAATTAATCAATTTCTTAATATTATCCGAATAATTCTTCTATTAAGTATTATATCATTTCCTTAATGAATTAGGAATTATGTCATTCCTGCATGCGCAGGAATAATATACTTCATATAGGAAGCATTATTATTCTTACCCGACGGAAGATAATTCTTACTCGACGGAAGATAATTCTAACCCGACGGAAGATAATTCTAACCCGACGGAAGATAATTCTTACCCGACGGAAGACAATTCTAACCCGACGGAAGATAATTCTAACCCGACGGAAGACAATTCTAACCCGACGGAAGATAATTCTAACCCGACGGAAGATAATTCTTACCCGACGGAAGATAATTCTTACCCGACGGAAGACAATTCTTACTCGACGGAAGATAATTCTAACCCGACGGAAGATAATTCTAACCCGACGGAAGATAATTCTAACCCGACGGAAGATAATTCTAACCCGACGGAAGATAATTCTAACCCGACGGAAGATAATTCTAA
>JAPLFL010000008.1 GCA_026390695.1 Candidatus Kapaibacterium sp.
ATTTGTAATTTCAAAATGATCAAGCATCCCGTTTGGAAGCATATATTTTATTATTTCTTTACTCATCTGTTCCCTTATTTGTTAATTTATACTTTACAAAAATAACTCTTAATCCCCAAAAATTTGACATGACCCATTATTACCTTACTCAATAATATTTTAAATATTTTTTAGCAAAAACATCTTTTTCCCTTCAATTTAATTTTAGTCGTCAGATTATGGCGGCGAAACACTTATTTTTGTTTTCGGAAATATGTCAAATTAACTTGGAAATCAAAAAAATGGAAATCAAAATTACTTTAAACGATATTGAAGCTTTCTTTGGCTTTGATAACTTTGTTAAAATTGCTTGGAACATCCTTGATATTCCTGAAAACGGTGATTTTTTCCACGAGCTTGCTAAATGTGAGTGGTCTTCTATTCGTGCAGTTGTTGCAAGAAATGAAAGTCTTAAAGATGAGACGATTCAACTCTTTTTAAAAGATAATTCTCCGCAAGTAATGTCAAAAATTATTAAACATAAAAGAATTACGAAATTTATATCCGTTGAACATATTGAAAAATTATTTGATACTTTTAATTTTGAAGCGATTTGTTTTCTATTGGAAAGAATTGATAATATTGAAAATGATGACGCTCAGACTTTATTAATCGAGAAAGTAATGAAATGTAAGGAACCTGAGTTTAGACTGCGTTTATTAGATCATACTTCCAACAAGAAATTGCTTCGGATGCTTGCAAATGATAAACAAGGAACTATTTCTTATGCAGCAAGAACAAAATTAAATTAAAATAAGCAAATAGTCAAGAGGTAAATTAATTATTTTTGTTAAAAAATATAAAGGTTAAAAATGAATTTGAAAATTTTAGTAAATGGAATTGAGGCAATTGTCGGCTCCGAAAATATGTCAAGAATCATTTGGGATTTGCCTGATATTGAAAAGAATTCCTTATTTTTTCACGAACTTGCAAAGTCAGAATCTTTTGAGGTAAGAAAAATCGTTTCAAATAAGACGGCATTATATGATCAAACACTTAAATTACTTCTTGATTCTGCTTCACGGTCGATTTTATCTGAATACCCTATGAATACAAAATTATTAAACATGATAAATACTGATTACATTGAACATTTATTTTCTTGCAACGATATTGATGCAATTGAATATCTGATCTACAGAATTGATAGAATTATTAATGATGAAATACAAGAATATCTAATTGATAAGATAATAAGGCAAAAAGACCCACATCTTAAAGCATACCTTGCTAAGAAAACAAAAAATAGAAAAATTCTCAGATTACTGGAAAATGACAAAGAGCCAGATGTTTATACTCTTGCTAAAGTTAGTTTAACTGGAAACAAAATTCCAAATCTAAGACTAATGTATGAACGAACTCGTTTTTGGGAATACAAACAATAAATTTTAGAGGTAAATAATGGAACTAAAATTAAGCGTAAACGGATATGACGTTTTAATGGGATATGATGATTATGCAAAACTCATTAGACAAGTACTTGATTGTGAAGAAAATAAAAACTTTTTCAATGAAGTTTCAAAATCAGAATCATATCAGATACGGCTTGCCGTTGCCGGAAAAAGTAATTTGCATGATGAAACTATCAATCGACTACTAAATGATCAGAGTCAAGAAGTTGTTGCTGAAATATCTCAGGGTTTAAAGGTAAATAAATTTCTAACTTCAAATATCATTGATGACATGTTTTTGACTTTAAATTTCAGTGCATTAGAAAACATCATACGAGTTTTTGATACTATTGAAATTGAAACTGTAAAGTCCGTTTTATTCGATAGAATAATGGAAATGAAAGACCCGATTTTGAGACATATTCTTGCTCAATCAACCACAAACAAATCTTTTCTAAATTTATTGTCAAGAGACTGCGAACCATCCGTATCATACGAAGCAAAATCTCAAATCACGAAACTTAGATACGAAAAGAACTTAACTGAAAAATACTGAGCTTAACTAAATTTGAAAAAGATTAAATTGATATTTATTAAAACATTGAAAATATTATGGAAGAGCAAGCAATAAAAATTAAATTCTCTGTAAATGGGGTTGAAGCAAATTCAATTGGTTATAGTTTTGAATTTTGTGTCGAAGAATTCATTCCTGATATTCCTGAAAATTCTGAAATATTTCAACAATTAACCAAATCAAAGCATTATCGAACAAGATACTTATTAGCACATAAGAAAAATTTGAATAGAGAAACGATAATTAAACTAATGAATGATAATGATTATTCGGTGGTTGAGGCAATTTTGCAACACGATAAAATTGCATGTTTATTAACAGAGGATTATGTGGAGAATATATTTTCCGGTAAATCGGAATTAGCTATAGAACCATTAATAGATAAAATTAATTATTTTGAAATGAATGAAAAAGTTAAAAAACTAATTATTGAAAAATCTAAAATTCATCTATCACCCAACATACGAGAATCATTAATTGACAAGTGTAAATTTGATAAAGATATATTAACCTTCATGGAGAATGATGAAGATGCAGATGTTGCAAAAACAGCAAAATATTTAAAAAAGTTGATGAAATCCGAAGAAAGTTTTGAATAAAAGATGAATATTCCGTAATTTGCATTATTGAATTAATTTTTTTAATAAAAAGGGGAAAAACAATGGAAAACGGAAGCACAAGCAACTTTACGCTTGAAATGGCAGAGATAAAGAATTTACTAATTAATTTTTGGGAAAATGAATTCAAGCCAGTTTTTAAAGAAGGTTTGATTACTCTTGAAAGTCAATTACAAGCTGAACTGTATTTTTATCTTAGAAAGAATCTAATGGTGGATTCTAATGGAAATAAAACAGATTATCATATATGGTCAAAGCCCAGAATTTATAGGGTTAAAACTAAACTATTAAATAAAGAACCTGATTTAGTAATTACAAAAGGTGGTTATATCCTTGCAATCATCGAACTGAAGTTCTCACCTTGGGCAAAAATGAATAAAATTGATGATATAAGTAAGCTTGAACTTTTTGATATAAACTTCATTAATGAAAAACTTGAATTTGGTTCAGGACATTTTTATTCTAATAAATATGATGATGGAATTAAAATTGAGGCTTGTTTGTATGAAGAACATTTAAAATGTTTTATCGTTTTTGCAAAAGCCGGAAGTAAAGCATTAAAATTAAATACTAATGAATTATGCCAAAATTTTTTACTTTTAAAGGGACACATTGAAAATAATGGGTCATGTCAAATTTTTGGGGATTAAGAGTTATTTTTGTAAAGTATAAATTAACAAATAAGGGAACAGATGAGTAAAGAAATAATAAAATATATGCTTCCAAACGGGATGCTTGATCATTTTGAAATTACAAAT
>JAPLFL010000113.1 GCA_026390695.1 Candidatus Kapaibacterium sp.
CCTGAGCGCATATCCGAATCCGTTTGCAGGTGAACTGAGAATCACCTTAAATCTTAAAAAAGCAGCGAGAGTGAATATAAGTATTGTTGATATTAGCGGCAACAAAGTAGAAATAATCACAAATAATGCCCTCAACATTGGGAATAATGAACTGATCTGGAAGCCAGAGCATTTATCGCAAGGCAAATACTTCTTGAATGCCGAGATAGACGGAGCGCTGCTGAGTAGAGAACTGATTTATTTAAAATAATGCTGGTTAATGCAGAATGGAAGAAATGGGAAAGAGGCTGTCTCAAAAGCCTCATTTCTGTCATTCGTGCGAATGCAGAAATCCCCTTTTATAAAAACATTGCTTTAACGCTGTGTTTTATGCTCTGCACTAAAAAAGTGTTTTTAATTTTTCATGGTAATAAATGTGAATTATTTATAATCATCAAAGTGAGAACTAATATTCATTTTTATTATTGTAATATATAAGATTAATAATCGTCATTACACCAACAGATGCTGTTTTATAAACTTTATTTCTATTAACAGAGCCATGTACGATATTAAAAAATTGCAAAATTCAATTCGAGATAGTATTTCTGTAAAAGAGGAATTATTAAGCAAATGTAGTAATCAAATCTTTGAACTGGGGCAGTTTTTAGCAGAAAAGCTCCGTTCAGGCGGGAAAATTATGTTCTGCGGGAATGGTGGCTCAGCCGCTGATTGTCAACATTTAGCAGCAGAACTCGTTGTTCGATTGCGAAGTAATGTTAATCGCCCTGCATTAGCTGCAATAGCTTTAACTGTAGATCCGTCAATCATGACAGCCGGGGGTAATGATATTGGATTTGATAATGTGTTTGCTCGATCGGTTGAGGCTTTGGGACGAGAGAATGATGTTTTAATAGGAATATCGACAAGCGGAAATTCTGAAAATATAATCAGAGCATTTTCGCAGGCAAAATTGATGGGAATATCTTGTGTTGCTCTTCTTGGGGGTGTTGGTGGTAAAATGAAGAATATGACGCATCACGAACTAATTGTTCCAAGCGCTGTAACGGCGAGGGTACAGGAATCTCATATTCTTATCGGCCACATTTGGTGTGAAATGATTGAAGAAATTCTATTTCCTGCAATGTTTGATTAGTATTCTTTACGTTGTCACACTACGTTTCGACAATTTAATTATATTATTTCCTGACCTTCTACTTTAATATTTCAATCCAATTTTCTGGAGATTCTCCTGATGATTCAATTGCTTTTTTCAATTTATCTTTAAATTTCCAGCAAGTCATTTGCCGCATTGAAAGCCGCCGTGCAAACTCATAAGTAGAAACATCAAATTTATTTTTACATACCGTGTATGCAATATAAAATGCTTTATTCAATTCAAATCTACAATTATGAAAAACAGTACCTGCTGTGGCTGATTCCTCTGTTTTGCATTTTGTGCAACGCTGCGAAAATGGAGTTTTCCCTGCACAAGAATTTGTATTCCCACATTTTTTGCAAATAAAGCCATCCGACCACTTTAATTCAGCTAAAAATTCTAAACATTTATCTTCATTAGTAAAAAGGAGTTCCAATTGTTCTATACTTAAATCTTTATTAAAAATCATTTTTTTACAATAATAGTGATAGTAATGCGCTTTATATAAAAATTATTTTGTAATTTTGTAATTAGTTGTTTGAAATCTATACAAAAATAAATGAAAAAAATGGAAAATATGAATAAATCTTGCGAATCAAATAAAAAGCAAAAAAGTTTAAAAGAATTTGTTAAATCATCATCTTTTTGGAAACCTGCATTGGGAGTAGTCGTTGGAGGGATGGCAGGATTTGCTTATTATCATTTTGTAGGTTGTTCATCGGGAAATTGTGCAATAACAAGCAGCCCCTATATGAGCACATTGATGGGTGGTTTCTGGGGATTAATGTTCACCAACCGACCCTGCAAGAGCTGCTAATGCAACTATCAAAAATAATTACCCATTTACTTTAAAAACTTTTAATTGAATTATGGCATTAATCGAAATAGAAAACAGATATAATAAATTGGCAGAATCAAGCTGCTGCCTCTCCTGTGGTGGAGCTATTGACTATGCCCATGTAAAAGAAGGCGAAATCTGCGTCGATCTCGGAAGTGGCCGTGGCACGGAGGTATTGCGAATGGCTGATACAGTTGGCGCCAGTGGCTTCGTTTATGGAATTGATATCTCTGATGGTATGTTAGATGCTGCAAGAAAAACGGCTGCAAAGTTCGACGTAGTTAACGTTAGCTTTATTAAAAGTGAGCTTGAAGACATACAAATTCCTGATAATGTTGCTGACCTTGTTATCTCGAACTGCACTATCAATCACGCAGGAGATAAACAAGCTGTTTGGAATGAAATTTTTAGAATTCTAAAAAGTGGCGGGAGGTTTGTCATTAGCGATATTTATGCTACCAAGCAAATTCCAAGCGAATATAGGAACGATCCTGTTGCTGTGGCTGAATGCTGGGCTGGAGCAGTTACAAGAGATGAATACATTGATACTTTAAATGTAGCTGGATTCGGGCATATTGAAGTATTGGAAGAATCAGAGCCATATCCGAAAGGTAAAGTTCAAGTTGCATCCATCACAATAGCAGGTCGGAAAAGATAAATCAATTATTTTTAAAATAAAAGCAACATAGTTGCGGTATATAACAAATGTATTTAAAAAAGGATCAATTATGAAAAGTTTAATAAAAAACAATCAAAAAGCAGAAAATAATTCTGTTAAACCACAAGCTCAGTGCTGTGCAAAAGTTTCAAAGAATTTGCCCGGCTGCCACGACTAATAAGTTGAAAGGTCATAAAGATTATAAAGTTGTTGGTTAATTATTTTAAAAATGGAAATTGATTAGTGTATTTCTCAAAATACAATATAATGTCGCAAATAAAGGATTCAGAGAATTTCTTTATCGTTAATTTGCTCACAAAAAATGCGGATATTTTATCGAAAGGTGAGGTTGAAGAAATGAAGGACCTCACCCTAGCCCTCTCCAAAGGAGAGGGAATTGGAACAGATGTTTACTCCCTCTCCTTTGGAGAGGGGCGGGGTGAGGTTTTTGAAACTGAACTATTAACTGAAGCAATCGAAAAAGGATATATCTGTGATGAAATTGAAGAGAAGAAACTTTTTCGTAATGCTTATCTCGATTTTATAGATTCTCGCGACACGGATGAAATTCAAATCTTCTTCGTTACTAATTATGCCTGCAATTTTGCTTGTTCATATTGCTATCAGGATGAATATTCCTATCCGAATCAGCAGCTGACCAAGGATATTATTGATTCCTTCTTCGATTATATCAAAAAGGAATTCCCGAATCGCAAAAAATATCTGACAATTTTCGGTGGTGAGCCGCTTTTAGATAATCCAAGCCAGCGCGAAATGATTCAGCATATCATAACTCGTTCAAATGACAATAATCTTGATATTTCCTTCGTCACAAATGGTTATACAATCGTGGAATATTTCGATTTGTTGAAAACGGCTCGCATTCGGGAGATTCAAATTACTCTCGATGGCACAGAAAATGTCCATAATAGTCGCCGCTTTCTGAAAAATGGGCAGGCAACTTTCAATAAAATCGTGGCAGGAATAGATTTATGCCTGCAAAATGATATTCCGGTGAATCTACGCTTTGTTGCCGACAAGGAAAATATTGATAATTTGCCGGAATTAGCTCGTTTTGCCATCGAAAAAGCCTGGACAAAAAGCCCGAATTTCAAAACGCAGATCGGTCGCAATTATGAATTGCATCATTGTCAGCAAATGACGAACAATCTTTTTTCACGGGTGAGCCTTTATGAGAAAATTTACGAGATTTATCTCCAAAATTCATCGATAATTGAGTTTCATAAGCCAGCATTTTTCATTTCAAAGTTCCTTTTCGAGAATAATAGTTTGCCGAATCCACTTTTTGACTCATGCCCTGCTTGCAAGACCGAGTGGGCTTTCGATTATACCGGGAAAATTTATTCTTGTACCGCAACTGTTGGTAAATCAGACGAATCGCTCGGTACTTTTTATCCGGAAATTTCCCGAAAGGACGAGATAATTTCCCAATGGCAGAGCCGCGATATTACAGAGATAAAGGAATGCAAGTCTTGTAGCGTCGCATTAGCTTGTGGAGGCGGCTGCGCTTCTGTGGCAAAGAACATAAATGGTCAACTCAACTCGCCGGATTGCCGGCCGGTGAAGGAATTGCTTGAAATGGGCATGTCGTTTTATTTTGAGAAGGTGGAAAATGTTTGAAAATCCCCCTAACCCCCTTTTTCAAAGGGGGAATAAGAATAAAAATCCCCCTAACTTCCTTTTTCAAAGGGGGAATAAGAATAAAAATCCCCCTAACTTCCTTTTTCAAAGGGGGAATAAGAATAAAAATCCCCTCTTTGAAAAAGAGGGGCAGGGGAGATTTATCTAATTAAATTACAGAATATATATTTTAAAAGAATTATTTTTCATTAATATCAGGACAACCAAATGAATTTCGACGAAAAAGCTATAAATTGGGATGCAAAACTTGAACATACCGAGCGCGCTCAGATTTTAGCAGCGGAAATTAGGCAAATTATTCAGCCAAATCCTCAAATGACCGCGTTTGAATTTGGTTGTGGAACTGGATTACTCTCTTTTTCACTGAAAAATGATTTTAAAAAGATCACTTTGGGTGATTCGTCGAAGGGAATGATTGATGTGTTGAGCAAGAAAATTCAAACAGAGAATATTCATAATTTTCAGCCATTATTAATTGATTTAACTAAGGAAGAAAATCCTGATCTGGGCGGGTTTGATGTTATTTACACCTCGATGACTTTGCATCATATTACTGATATTAATAATCTTATGAAGCTATTTAATAAATTATTACCAACAAATGGTTATCTGTGTATCGCGGATTTAGATCGGGAGGATGGATCTTTTCATTCGCACTCGGATAATTTTAATGGCTACTTCGGATTTCAGCGTTCAGATATAGAAAATTATTATCTAACCAATGGATTTGAAGTAATTTACTACAATATTGCTCTAATGATGAATAAAATAGTAGATTCTGGTGAAACGAAACAATTTCCGGTGTTCTTGATTGTGGGAAAGAAGAAGGAAAATTAGTTTCGGGTTTAAGCGAAGCAATAAATATTATGAATAATTGCATGATAATTGGAAACACACCCCCCAACCCCCTCTTAATAGAGGGGGAGTTGGAATACTTTTTATTAAAAGAGGTTCAATTCCCCTCATATAAAGAGAGAGATAGATTAAATAGGGTTCAATTCCCCTCATATAAAGAGAGAGATAGATTAAATAGGGTTCAATTCCCCCTCTAAAAAGAGGGGGTTAGGGGGTGTGTAAATGAAAAAGCAGTTAAATATGTATATAAATAACCATCTAATCAATACAAACATTAGTTTTTACAGTTCATTTTTCCAAAGGAACTCAACATGAAAGAAATTACAGCTGCCGAATTTGAATCTGAAGTTATCAACGGCGGAAAAGTCGTGCTCGATTTTTATTCTTCCGAATGCCCACCTTGCGAAGCCTTAGCCCCAAAGTTCGATGGACTCAGCAAATTATACGACGAAGATATAAAATTCTTAAAAATCTTCCGCCAAAATAACAGAGAACTTGCCAATTCCTTAAATGTCATGTCCTCACCAACATTATTATTTTACGATAATAAAATGGAGGTCGCCAATCGCTTATCGGGCGGAATCAAACGCTCGGAAATAATTTACAATCTTGATTCGATGATTCCCGAATCAAAAGCCAAAGCAATCAAAGCGCAAATTAAACCAAGCATTTCCGAATATGAAACGCTAATTTTAGGAGCTGGACCTGCCGGATTAACAGCGGGCTTGTATTTATGCCAAGCAAAGGTCAACACATGCCTAATAGATGTCGCACTTCCTGGCGGGCAGGTCACAAATACTCATCAAGTCTCGAATTATCCGGGATTTATCGAGCCGCAACCCGGTTATATGCTCTCGCATAATATGTCGGAGCAAACGAAACTTTGTGGGACGATATATAAAGTTGCGGTGGACGTCACAAAAGTTGATCTGGACGAGAAAAAAGTTATTATAGACGAGTTTGAAACTATTCAGGCGAAGAAAATTGTTATTGCAACCGGCACATCGCCTAATCTGACAGGTGCAAAAGGTGAAATAGAGCTGAAAGGGCAAGGAATATCGTACTGCGCTACCTGTGATGCGAAGTATTTTGTTGATCTGGAGGTGGTTGTTATAGGGGGAGGCAACTCCGCAGTAGAAGAAACCGAGTTCATTTCCCGATTTGCCTCCAAAATAACTATGGTACACCAGTTCGATAAGTTAACTGCCAATAAACAAGCAATAGATAAGTTGCTCACAAATCCAAAAGTGTCAGTAATTTATGAAAATGAGCCACGTAAATTTGAAAAAATCGATGGCAAAATGCAAATTGAAATAGAAAATCTTAAAACCAATGAACGCAATACTTTAATTAGTGATGGAGTTTTCATATTTATCGGAATGAAACCAAATACTGCACTATTCGGAGATAAATTGAAGGTGGACAATTGGGGATATATCGTTACCGATGAAGACATGAAGACCAACATACCTGACATTTACGCAGTCGGAGATATAACTGCCAAGAAATACAGGCAAATAACCACTGCCGTAGCAGACGGAACCATTGCCGCAATTGCAATTGCCAAAGAATTAAATTAATTATATGAATAAAAAAGTAAATAATGTTCTGTCATTCCTGCATCGTACCATGTCATTCCTGCGAATGCAGGAATCCCCTATTAAAAAAGGGTTGGCAAATGGTTGGGGATTCCTGCCTTCGCAGAAATGACAAATCACAAATTTAAATTAATTGTATATATTTTATAATCTAAGGAGCATTTATGAAAAAAAATATCGGAACAATCGACAAAATAATGAGACTAATCTTAGCCGCATTATTCCTAATCTTATTCTTAACCGGAACCGTGACCGGCACAATAGGGATAATCTTGATTATATTCGCAATAACCTTTACCGCAACAGCATTATTCAACTTCTGTCCGCTGTATATTCCTCTTAAATGGAGTACAAAGAAGGATTGATGAGAGAATAACTTTAGAAAATCCCCCTTTATTCCCCTTGAGAACAATGTCACTGAGATAAGGTAATTAATAAGTAAATAATAATGCAAAATGGACTTAAAAAACACACCCCCTAACCCCCTCTTTTTAGAGGGGGAACTGGAAATTGGCTCCAATTTTTATTCCCCCTCTAAAAAGAGGGGGTTAGGGGGTGTGTAGATAATGAACGAATTTTTCTATTTTTTGCACTATCTCAGTGACATCCCCCTTGAGAAGGGGGAAATATGGAATTTATGTTCTTGAACTCTCTTTTTAAGGGGGCAGAAAGATATATAGTGGGGAAAAAAGATAAATATTTTGACGCGAATGTTTAACTGGCAAAGGAAAATTATCAACTGGTTGAGCCAAAAGTATAACTGGTGGGGAAAAAAGTTCAACTGGTTGAGCCAAAAGTTCAATTGATTCAGAAAAAAGTTAAACTATTTGAAGAAAAATATCAACTGGGATTCTATTTAAACATTTTCTTCAATTAATTGCACTTTTGGGCGTATTTAATGATGATTTTTCTCTATCTAATAGATTATTTCTTAATATTATTGGATTTTCGGGTGATCTTATTGAACTATTTCCTCGGATTATTTGATTTTCGCGTCATAATAATTTAGAATTAATTATTAAAAATAATGAATAATAAAACTCAAATATACAATTTCTGTCATTCTGAACGAAGTGAAGAATCTCTCTTCATGATTTTCTTTCAAGAGGGATTCTTCGCTTCGCTCAGAATGACAATTTAACTTAACCAAATAATAAATTAATCACATATAAGAAACATTCGTTTATGAATATTTTAATAATAATTACTTTAGGTTTAATTATTGCATTTATTATTTTTAGAATGATTGCAATAAATAAACTTAAATCAATGCCCGCTACGCCTGAGAATAATAAAATTATTAATCTGACTGAGCAGAATTTTTATTCGGTAACTAAAAATGGAGTTTCGCTCATTGATTTTTGGGCTGAGTGGTGTGCTCCTTGCAAAATGATGACGCCAATATTAAATTCGGTTGCTGAAGAAGCTAATTCGGGCATTAGAATTTGTAAATTGAATGTTGATTCTGAGAAAAAGTTGGCTTCAAAGTTTTCTGTGCGTGGTATTCCTACGCTTATTCTTATGAAAAATGGAAAAGAGATTAATCGATTTGTTGGTGTGAAGCAGAAAGACTTTCTTTTGAAGCAGTTAAATCTAATAAAATGATAATCAAAATATATATTTATTAAACTAATCGGAGAATAGATTATGAAAAATATAAAATCGTATAATTTATTTATATATATAATTGCTCTAATTGCAATTATTCTAAGCACAAATGAAGTATTGTCTCAGGATCCATGGAAATCGTCTCAGTTAATGGCTCCTTCGGAATTAAACAAGATTATTAATAACTCGAAAGCTGCTAAAACGTACATCTTTAGCATTGGTTTTCAGTCGATTATTAAGAATTCGATTGATATAGGTGCAGGTATGGACAAGGCAAATATAAATAAGTTAAAATTACAACTTAAAAAGTTGCCTAAAGATGCAAATATTGTCATTTATTGTGGATGTTGTCCATTTAAAAATTGTCCTAATGTAAGGCCAGTTTTTAATTTGCTTAATGAAATGGGGTTTAAGAATCATAAATTATTAGATTTGCCTCAGAACATTAAGGTTGATTGGATTGACAAGGGATATTCGTGCACTAAATAAATAGAAATTATGAGTTATGAGTTATAAATTATGAACTTAAATTAGGATTTGTTTTAAAGAGTTAATAATTCTATATAAAATTTAATTAAAATGATGATGAAAAAAATAATTATTCTGGTTTTAGCTATGCTTTTGAATGCTTCAATTATATTTTCGCAAGCTAAAGAACTAAAAATAGGTGATATCGCTTCTGAAATATCATTATCAAACACAAATGGAAAGATTATTAAACTATCTTCGCTGAGGGGAAAGATGGTTCTGATTGATTTTTGGGCATCTTGGTGCGCTCCATGTGTGAAGGAGCAGCCATTATTAGCGAATTTGTACAAGAAATATAAGAGTTCGCTCTTTACAGTTGGGAAAGGATTTGAGATATATGGAGTTTCGTTTGATAATAAGAGAAGTTCGTGGGAGAGTATTATTAAAAAATACAAGATAAATTGGATTCAGGTTAGTGATTTGAAGTTTTGGTCGTCGCCAGTTGCAAAATTGTATAACTTACAAGAGCTTCCGTATAATATATTGATTGACGGCGAAGGAATAATTATTGCTAAGAATTTGCACGGTGAAGAATTGGAGCGAACAATAAAGAAATATTTAAAATAGAATATATATTTAATTACTATTATTTACATTTTTCAAAGGATTAATTTATGTTAAAATCATTAAGAATAGCTACCGTGATCGTAGCATTAGTTTCCGCGAGCTATCTTTACTCATGCGGGAAGGAAGAACAAACAAAAAAGCAGGCTGAATCGCCAAAAGAGGCAGCCCCAGCATCAATTTATCAGGCTCCACAGGTATTTCCGGCGCTTAGTGTAGGAAAAGCGGCCGGCAAAAAAGCAGCCGACTTCGTTTGGCAGCAAGATGGCAAGCAAGTTCGCTTTTCCGAGTATGCCAAAGGGAAGTTTGTATTCCTTAATTTTTGGGGAACTTGGTGCCCACCTTGCCGCCGCGAGATACCGGACATAATTTCCATTGCCCGTGACATGTCCGGCAAGGATTTTTTAGTAATTGGCATTGCCTTGGAAAGATCTCAGATTGTTGATGAAGCAATTGCGGGAGTTGTTAAGTTTTGGAATGGTCAAGGGATGAATTATCCTGTGATTATTGGGAATATGGAACTTGCACAGGCGTATGGGGGAATTGAAGCTGTCCCGACGACCTTTCTTATTAATGAAAAGGGCGAGATTGTTAAGCAAATTACCGGTGGACGTTCGAAAGAGGACTTTATGAAGGAGATAAATTCGTTGAAAAAGAAATAATTTCTATAAGTTAAGAGCAAAATTTCTTATTATTTGTTTATTTTTTATTTAAAAGGAGTTTTTATGCCAACATTTAATTATAAATGCACTGATTGCGGTACGAAATATGAAGTATTTCATAAATCATTTTCTGCAACGGAAGCATTATCGTGTCCAAGTTGTGAATCGTCTTCTGCAAAGAAAATGGTTACGGCATCGAATTTCACAGGATTTAGCAATTCAAATTGCCAAATGCCTTCTCAGGGTGCAAGTCCGTGCGCAAGCGGGACTTGTCCGTATAATTAAAATGGAACCTCACCCTAACCCTCTCCGAAGGAGAGGGAATTGGAAATGGATTTATTCCCTCTCTTTTGGAGAGGGTCGGGGTGAGGTTCTTAAAAAGTCTTATAATTTATCAATTTAGGAAAATATGAAACACTCACACGCCTTTTTAATATCAAAGATTATCGTTTTCATCATCATTTTATTAAATTTAAACAGTTTATCCGCTCAGGAAACTACCGGAATCATCTCCGGAGAAGTCAGAGATGCGGAAACAAAACAGCCTTTGTCCTCTGTAACTATTAAAGTTGAGGGAACAAAGCTTGGCGCTATTTCAAATAAGCAAGGTTATTTCGTAATAAAGGATGTTCCCGCCGGCGCTTATAATCTTAAAGCAAATTTAAATGGTTATCAAAACTCCGTAATGACTGATATTACGGTTTCAGTTGCCAGAAACATTACCGTAAACTTCGATTTGAGAATATTTACTTTCCAATCCGAAGGAATAACTGTTACTGATAACTATTTTCAGAAGCCAATTGACAATCCGGTGAGTATTAAGACTATCGGACAGCAGGAAATTAGGCGTTCACCCGGTTCTGCTGAAGATATATTTCGCGTAATGCAGTCTATGCCGGGTGTTTCTACTGCCGGAGGCAAGAGTGCTCAGCTTATAGTTCGCGGCGGAAGTCCCGATGAGAATCTTACTTTGCTTGATAATCTCGAAATCTACAATCCGATTCACTTTGCCCGCACCGGAGAATCAATGGGAGTCGTAAGTGTTATTAATCCTTCATTACTAAAGAAAGTTGATTTCCTTACAGGCGGATTTCCTGCCAAATATGGCGACAAACTTTCTTCAGTATTCGATATGTCTTTGATTGATGGCAATAAAGAGATGATAAATACCGACGTTAATCTCAATCTTGGTGGTTTTGGTTTGATGGTAGATGGCCCTGTTTCAAAAAATAGTTCATTAATCTTCTCTGCAAGGCGTGGTTTTTTCGATTTATTGACCGCTGCGATGAATAAACCTGCCGCTCCAAGGTATTGGGATGCCGTAACTAAATATACTTATCATATTGATGATAAAAATAAATTGAGTTTTATCGGATTTTACTATCTTGATCAGATTACAAAGACAGGAGCTACCAAAGATAACGGCCCGATGTCCAAATATCCTTACGTAAATCGTGATGATTATGGCGCTGCTTTTGGTATAAACTGGCAATCTCTATTTGCAGAAAAGGCTTATGCTCTTACAACTATTTCTTATTCGAGTAATGGCTGGAAAACTCACAATGGTACTCTTGAGAATCAGAATCTAAAGGGCGATGATATTCGTGAAGATGAATATATTTTGAAAACAGAAGTTAATTATATCCCAACAAATTGGATTGAATTTAAAATAGGCGGTTATGTTAAGTTTATTGATTCCAAGCATGATATTTGGAGTCCGCAAGATACCACTCCAAACGGTAAACTTATTCCCGCAAGTTCCATTTCTTATAATCCTGACATTTCCAAGAAGTATTCAGGCTTCGTTCAGGCAACAATTAATCCTTTTACGAGATTAACATTGAATACAGGTTTGCGTTTAGATCATTTTACTTACACGACAGAGACCAAAATCAGTCCGCGAATCTCCGCAAAGTTCGATTTATTTGAAAATACCGCGATAAATTTTGCTTATGGTAATTATTATCAGACTCCCGCTGCTTATCAATTGGCAATTGATCCATTTAATGAGAATCTCAAAAGCGAAAAATCGACTCATTACATCCTTGGATTTGAGCATAAAATCAATGATGATCTCATGGCGAGCGTTGAAATTTATCATAAGGATTTATTAAACATCATAACCGCCAACGATACGAATAATAAACTCACAAATTACGGGATCGGTTATGCACGAGGCGTGGAATTTTATTTACAAAAGAAGTTTAGTAAAGGATTAGTTGGGAGTTTTTCTTATACATATTCCGTATCTAAGCGACAAGACGCCGATAACACGCCTGAATATAATTTTGAATACGATCGACCACATATTTTGAACATAATATTCGGGATGGAGCTTTCCGAAACATGGCAAATCGGCGCAAAATTTCAATATGCTACCGGAAATCCTTATACTCCTGCCATCGGAACCACGCAAATGAAGGGACAATATTATATAGTTGAAGGAGAAATCAATTCAGTTCGTAATCCAGACTATCATAAATTGGATATAAGGGTCGATAAGAAGTTTAAATTCCAGAATTGGTCGATAAATCTTTATCTTGATTTGTGGAATGTTTATAATCGTGTCAATGTAATCTCATATACTTACAGCGTGGACGCAAACGGTAAGATAACAACGAATGCCCGTGATGATTTTGGGATATTACCTGTCGCCGGAGTGAATATTTTGTTTTAATGAAATAACTAATAGATCGTTTAATTATATATTAATATGAAAAGAAATAGCAAGAATAGCAAATAAAAGCATGAATTTATCAAAAAATATGCCGATGAACTCAAAAAATATGCCGATGAACTCAAAAAATATGGCGATGAACTCAAAAAATACGGCGATGAAGTCAAAAAATATGCCGATGAACTCAAAAAATACGGCGATGAACTCAAAAAATACGGCGATGAACTCAAAAAATACGGCGATGAATCCAAAAAATATGGCGATGAACTCAAAAAATATTTATTTTTTGAATATTCCGATATTATTTTTGTATTAGATATTATATTTTTTATTGAATATCTATTTTCAAAGAACTTAAATACTCTTTATTATTAATCTATATTTCAATCCAAGACATCTAATATAAAAAAAGACATCTCACCCGAATGTTAAGACGTCTTTAATTTTATTTTTATTGTAAGGGATGGAAAATTTTTTGGAATAAATTTATTATTTCTCTTCCATCATCCTCTTATTGAAATTATAAGGAACTGGAGATATTCCTATTTTATACTTTTCAAAAAGTGTTTTAATCAATTTTTTGGTTTTATGATTAACATTGAAGAAATCAAATTCCTTGAGATTCAAAATTTCGTTAGGATTTGCTTTTAAATAAGCAGCTAATACGACCGTTTCGGCAAAACATCCGTAAAGAACATTCTCTGTTAATCCGCAAATCTCAGGATTAAAGAAGAATTCAAGTCCATTTTCGATATAAGCATTGCCCCCATCCTGACGATTTATATTTTTACATTTCAAAAACTCTTCTTCTGGAAAACCATAAGGAACTGCAACGTCAATTACATTTATTTGCTGCCCATTTTGGATGTGATTTATTGCTTCATAATCAATTAAATTGGTGGAATTGTGAGTGCAGTTGATTATTAATTCAATATTATTTGCAATTTCCTTTTCTATAAGCTTCAAATTTTGATAAAGTTTAATATCCCTACCATTTATCAACGCTTTCAAATCCTTTGTATAATTACTTATTACAATTATTTGTTCATCATTAATATTATTATCGATTAAATATTCAAGAGCACTCATTCCTAAGAGACCTAATCCATTGATAACGATGATTTTATCCTTGGAAAGATGTCCTACATCTGCCAGATGTAGGACATCTGGCTCATTAATCATTTTGATTTTCTTCAAAGCAGCCTCAATTTCCATTTCGAGAATAAGAGCAGTGCCATTATCGCCATTTGTAAAAAGAATATCGGGGAAATATTCGGAAAGAGTGAAGCCATTAGAAATGAGAATACCTTCAGTATTAACACGCTCGTCAGCATTTTTGCCAAAAAGACGTTTGGTCGAAGCTGCAAGCAAAATAATATCCGTTTTGAGTTGATGAACGGAATATTTTACGGCATTTAAGAATTGTTTTCGAGCTTTGATAATGCCGGATTTTGTAATACAATCTTCAGGGAAAGAATCAATCGAAATTAAACAAGCATCAATAATGTTCTTATAATTCAAAAATAAGGGTTTATTGAATCCATCATAGTAATTTTTGTTTACAGCTTTTATCAAATGTGAATGATGTAATTCACTTAAAGAATCTGAAATAAATAAACTATCAATTATCATCCTAATTCCATCTATTAATCCAAAAAAAAGAGCGTTTTCACTAAGTTTGCTCTTCTGATAGGTCTCGCTAAAAACCCTGTACGAAAGCAAATAGGAAAACGCCCGATCGCTCGGACGTGCCTTTTTACCGTTCTCGTACATAAATTAGCGAGTTCATCAGAAGAACGAATATAAGACAAGTCTTACATTTATATTAAATATTTAAAAAATCTAAGTCATTTTATTTCATTTTTAAAATTGCACAAAACCACATTTATATTTATTTCTCAATTCACTTCAGTTTTTGAATAAGGCTTAAGCGCTTCAATGATTGATACTGCATCATTAAAACCTGATTCAATTACATCTATCTTGTCTCCACCTTCATAATAGCCATATAAATGCAATATTTCATATCCATTATTTAAATATTTCAAAAGCTTTTTATCCATTTTTGACAATTCAGCTTTATAATACTCGATTGTTTTTCTCCCTCTCCTCTTAGGAACTCCCTTAATTTCGAAAAGGTAGTCCAGAGCTTTTAATAACCCTGAATATGCAATCCCAGAGGCAGATTTGACATACTTATCATCAATATAAAATTTGTCCTCTTTGCCAGCTTGCTTTAGCTGCAGTTCTGCGTTTTCTATATAACGCATTGCTTCAAGATAAGGATTTTCATGTTTCATATTTATTTCAACAAAAATTGCACAAAACCACAAAGTGCAAATTACGAAATTAATTTTAAATAATAAGCAAGAGAAATCTATTTTTTCCCTTTATCCTTTCTCATCTCCCATTTTTTTCGTAATTTTGTAATTTTAATTATGACAAACGAACAATACTTTAAGCAATTTAGAGATGAGATCATCGGCATTGATCAAACTTTTGACTCTCCTTATGGTTTGAAGAAGATTATTTATGCCGATTGGACTGCCAGCGGACGAATGTATAAGCCGATTGAAGATGTTTTTATGCAAAATGTTTACGGTTTTGTTGCTAATACTCATACCGAGGCGACGGTTAGCGGCAAAACCATGACTTTGGCTTATCACGAAGCGCATAAAATCATTAAAAAACATGTTAATGCAGGCAATGATGATATTATTCTTACTCCAGGTACGGGAATGACCGGTGCCGTGAATAAGTTTCAGCGCATTCTCGGCCTTAAAGCTCCCGAGCAACTTCAAGCGCAACTTCATTTGAAAGAAGAAGATAAGCCCGTAGTGTTTGTTACGCACATGGAGCATCATTCTAATCATACTTCCTGGCTGGTAACGATTGCAGATGTAGTGAATCTTAATCCCGACGATAATGGTTTGGTCGATTTGGCGGATTTGGAGAAGGCATTGATTCTTTATAAAGATAGGAAAATGATTATTGGTGCTTTTACGGCTTGTTCTAACGTTACCGGCATTCAAACTAATTATTACGAAATGGCTGCTTTACTTCATAAATACGGCGGATATTGCTTTGTTGATTTCGCTGCTTCTGCTCCTTACATTAATATTAACATGCATCCTGATGATGAAACTCAGAAACTTGATGCTATCTTCTTCTCGCCTCATAAATTTCTTGGCGGGCCGGGTTCTTCGGGTGTTTTGATTTTCGATTCTGCTTTATATAAGAATAAAATCCCTGAACAAGTCGGTGGTGGCACAGTGAATTGGACAAATCCCTGGGGCGAACATAGTTTTATCGAAGATATTGAGACTCGTGAAGATGGCGGAACTCCCGGTTTTCTGCAAACTATTCGTGCAGCGCTTGCAATTAAGCTAAAAGAGAAGATGGGAGTTGAGAGAATTCTTTTGCGGGAGGAAGAGATTCTGCAAATATTGTTTAGTCAATTGAGGAATATAGATAAACTGCATATTTTAGCTGATAATATTGAAAAGAGACTGGCAATTATTTCATTTTATGTTGAAGGAATTCATTATAATCTGATTGTTAAGCTTCTGAATGATTTATTTGGTATTCAAACTCGCGGGGGATGTTCTTGTGCAGGAACTTATGGACATTATTTGTTGCAGGTTGGTCACCAAAAATCGGATAGTATTACATCAAGTATTGAGACTGGTTGTCTAATCGGCAAACCCGGCTGGGTTCGAGCGTCATTTCACCCGACAATGACGGATAAGGAGATTTATTACATTTGCTATGCAATAAAATATGTTATAGAAAATTCCGAACTACTTGAGAAAGGTTATGATTATTCTGAATTTACGAATGAGTTTACAAATAACAAGAAGGATCATGATTTTATGGAAATGATAAATAACTGGTATAAGTTTTAAGAGTAACTTAAATTAAAGGAAGAATTTTGACCAAAATGAGGTATGATAATAAGATGAATATAAAATTCATTAGAAAAAGAAATTCCTATGTTCAAGTTATATTTTTCATTTTGTTTGTGAATATAATTCCCTCCGAGGCTTATAACGACTCCCTTCAAACATATATTTCATTTCCAAAGCCATATAAAGAACATGAATTTAATCAATCAATCGGTGTGAGCGTTACTGTTTTGCCCCGAAGCGTTTTTGAAGATGCTTATTCTCAGTTGCCAATGATTTATTATAAAGCAAGATATGGTCTGCCGTATAATTTTTCAGCTAACGGAAGATTTAATACAGTTATTTTTACTAATCAGGCATCAATTGGTTTGATGTGGTCATATAATTTCAATGATTATTATATTGCAGCGGCTTATGAATGGGGGCAATGGTTCGGTTTCATGGAAAGCGAAGGACTTTCAATAAAATCCCGTGGTTCTCTAAATTATCCATCTATTTCTTTAGGGCATCAATTTGATAAAGTTAGGTTAACTTTGAAGGGTGAATTGATGATTCAAACTCAAAAAACCGCTGTTGATGGTCTGGCAATCGGTCAATCATTTAATGGAATTAGTGGTTATGCTATTTCTGCAATTATTGAGCAGCCTTTGTGGAAAAACCATACGGTTTTAGGTGAAATCAAGTTGAATTTTAATAAATTCCACTATCAAACATGGCTTTCATATTCGACATTTAATTCTTTTATTCTTTATCCTGAAATAATTTTTGGGTTTAATTTATGAGAAATATAGGTTCTATATTTGTTATTCTGCTAATAATCCTGATAAATTTTGCTTGTACGGATAATTCAATTGTTTATCCTGAATTTGGGTCTCAAGGAACTCTTGTTAACACTCAAGAACTCAATGAATCTACATCAAAAAAACTTGAAGGCATTTATACGATTTCAGATGGAAGTGATCATTTCGGTACAAGGGCAGTAATTATTGCTAATGGTACTTTTATCAGCATCTTATGCGAAATGAACTCTTCATATTTTATTCTTCAGGCTGGTTCAAAAGATTCTACAATCTATACTGAAGGCTATTGGAGGTTTGCAGAAACTGATAATAATGCTTCAGCTGCTCTAAAAATTGAAAAATCAAACGGTGCTACCGATATTCTTTATTCTGATACTGCAAAAAATTCCATTATTATTTCTGGAACATATATTTCATCATCTGGTTCTTCGAAAACAATTACTTTAACTTATCAAAAGCCTATTTCAAAAAGAAATTCAGATTTTAAAATCATTGCTCATCGTGGTGGCGGTCGCAATTCTGATAAACTTCCACATTCTGAAAATAGTGCTGAATTAATGGTTATTGCTAATCGTTTCGGAGCAAACGCGATTGAAATTGATGTGCAAATCACCAAGGATCAAATTCCAATCATTTATCACGATCATAATTTCTCAACACGGCTTATAAAGGGCGAATTTCTCATAGGGCCGATTAGTAATTTTACATTGAGGCAAATTAAAACATTTGGGACTCTAATTAATGACGAGCCAATTCCTACGCTCGAAGAAGCTCTCGATTCTATTATCAATAAAACAAATTTGAAATTAGTTTGGATTGATACAAAGGATGCAGCCGCAGTTGCTTCGACAATTCAAATAATACAGAAATATCAAACTATTGCAAATTCTTTGGGAAAAACAATTGAAATTTGCATTGGAATTCCATCCGTTGAAGTTCTGAATGAATTTATGAAAGTTGAAGGCTTCAAGAACATTAAATCTATTTGCGAACTTTCTGTTCAGACGGTCAAAGACATCAATGCTTTAGCTTTTGGACTTCCTTGGACGCTCGGAACGATGAAAACAGAGCTCGCCGAGCTTCATTCAATCCGTAAAAAAGGATTTGTATGGACTTTGGACGAACAAGTATTCATTGATAAATTTCTTCAAACAAGTGATTTTGATGGAATAGTAACAAATTATCCCTCTGTAGTTGCATTTAAGTATTATACAAAAGATGAATAGGCTAATAATTATATTATTTGCGCTGATTATTCTGATTTTTTCGGCAATGAACCTCCACGCAGAATCAGACAGCTCACGAAAAATTACTTTAGAGTTCAACATTGGCATTTCCTCAAACATAGATAGCTCCGTTAAGCACTTTGATCGTACAGGCTTAGCATATTCAGGGAGAATAATGTGGGAACCGGAGCATTTATTACGAATTGGCATTTATTCAGCAAGCATTAATATCGCTCGTTACAAGCAAAACAACGTAAAAACACAATATGGAATAACAAATGTCGATAATTCCCTTGGTGTTTATCCAATAATATTGGTTTTCAACATGAAAATCTGGGTAATTGACTTATATTCAGGCATTGGCCCTGCATATTTATGGTCATCAATAACGGCATTCAACGAAACCAGCACAAGTTACGAGTGGGATTATGCAATTTCAGCCTCAATTGCATATAAATATAAGATAAAAAAGCATTTATATCTCAATTCCGAATTAGAATATCTGGCATTACCGGAGATTTTTAAGAATATCTACAAGTTATCTGTAGGTATAAAGTATGATTTGTATGAGTGGTAATTCGTCTAATCGGTAAAAATAACCAATTCCTCTATATAAACCTTCCGAAGGTTCCAAACCTTCGGAAGGTTTGACTTAAAAAAAAAGACATCTCACCCGAAAGGTAAGACGTCTTTTATTTTTATTGGAAGGGGTGGGAATATTTTTGAGAATACTTGATATTTGTTATATAACTCCAATTAGGAATTATTTTTACTGATTAACCTATATAATGGGGATCTCTTTTTTATAAAGGGTTCAATTTCTTTAAATGATAAACTTGACTCCATAAATAGACAATAGAACCCCCAAAGACTATACACATCATAACAAAAGATAATTTGTCCATCTTTGATATAAATATTTTCTGAAATATTGAAAATTTGATCTATTTCTTTAGTACACTGATTAAATTTATCCAATCTTTTCAAAATTAGTTTTAATAACTTCGGATCTGTTGTATCCTTTATCGAATGAGAAATATTGAATCTTTTGCCAGTTTCTAAATCAAAGTTCATAGATTCAAGATAATAATTTTCATGCGCACCTCCACTATAATCATCCCAATACTTATTAATTGATAGGAAATTATTTTGATTATATTCAATTTCACAATATTCCTTGAAATGATATTCTGCTGAAGGAATATTATTTGAATCTCTATACTCATTATCCTCAATAACCAATTCCATTAATTCATTTGTTTCTTTTCTGATCCTTTTATTAATTAATTTCTTATTAATCATATTTTGGATCATCGAATCTTTAAAATTTATTATTTCAGGATAAGTAATGTCTATTTTATTTGTTGAATCAGTGGCTCTTGGAATCAATTGTGTATAATTCCAGAATTGAAATTCAACATCTCCTTTGAGGTAAGCTTTTTGAATCCTTTTTAATAAGGCTTTATTAAAATAATTCTTTTTAGGTTTTTCGGTTAAATCTGTCTTAATTGTTACTCGATTAACTTTATCCTTGATGATCTTTGTTGAAATAGATTTCATCTCAATCTTTTTTTGCTCTGGAATAATTGTAGATTTAAGATAACAAAATACTACAAGAGGTAGAAGGAATGCGGCTAATATTAGATTTTTCAATTCTTCATCCTTTTCGGTAATTTATTTTATTTTTATTCAAGAAGTAACGTATTGTTCTCGGACATATTGCAAAATTAAAATTTTGAGTACCTTCATAAGACATAGTTGGGATACCTACTAATTCACCTTTCATATTTATCATAGCTCCACCACTATTTCCGGGATTTATACTTGCTGATGTAAAAATATATGGTGTATTGAACTTCGAGATGATTCCTTTCGTTACAAATTCCGAATATCCAAATGGATTTCCTATGCAAATCACATCTTCCCCAACATTTACACTATCTGGATTAGCAATAAAAAAATCCGTTTCATTTTCAAGTTTATCAGTTTTTAATAAACAAATATCCAAATCATCATCGAAAGCAATTATCTTAGCTATATACAAATCTTTATTATGTGTTTTTATCTGAATTTGAGTATTTGCTAAATTGGCATCTTTAACTACATGATAATTAGTCAAAATATACCCATCAATTGAAACAATATCACCACTTCCAAGTGAAGTTTCACATTGAACTAAAACAACACTTGATATTACCTTTTTTATTAGTGAAGGAACATAATTCTCTTGTCCGTTTAGTTTTATTAAAGTTAATATAATAAAAGCAACAAATATATATAAGTACTTCATAATTTAATCCTTTATAATAAATTCAACTCTTCGATTTTGATTTGCTTTATATTCATCATCTTCAGGATTCCAAATCGGCTCATTCATACCATGAGGGATAATATTAATCCTGCTCTTTGCAATTCCAAATCTAATAATCTCTTTTTCTACGGCTTCTGCTCTTTTTTTTGATAATTCTACATTAGCATTTGATGCTCCAGTTAAATCTGTATGGCCATGGATTTCCAATTTAGACTTAGAATTTTTCAGCATATAATTAGCAAGGCTTCCAATCATTGGTTTGAATAATTCTTGAAGTTCATCTTTCTTATATTCAAAATAAGCAATACATTGTCTTTGCATAGAATCAGGAATATTTGGTTTACCAATAAATGTTTTTCGATTAATACTACTTGTACTACCATCTGGATTTCCAAATGAAATGCTAATATTGTGCTCACCATTTTTTAGTTTTGGTGTATATGTTATTAAATAATAATTATGTAAAATCCATGGTAATTCATTAAAAATTTCATTAATCTCTTTACAGTTTTTTGGATAATAACTCTTTGCATCGGTTAATTCAGAAATTGCTTCTAAATCAGTTTTGTTAATATTCCCATAACCAATTGTGAAAATTCTAACATTTTCGTCACGGGCTTTATAAATTAATTGACTTTTTTTATAAGAAAATCCCTGATTACTGATTAAGGATGCAAAAAGAGATGCATTCTCATTTCCATCAGTAAATAAAATTTCTACTTTTGAGCTTTTTGTCCCACTCAAACTTCTAATCCCTTCATCAGCAGCTGCATATAAAGCAGTTCCTCCTGCAAAACCATTTAAACCGTCATACAAATTCAGGTTTAGTAAAGAATTTAAATTGTAAGTTAAATCTACAGCCCTATCAACAAAATGATCAAATTTAATAAGGGATGCATTGTCTTTTTGTGATTTCATTTGTAAGAAAAGCCTTGCTGCTTTTTGTAAAGAATCTATAGTGGATACCATTGAACCACTATGATCTAATACTAATGAAAAACTGTATTTTTGGGCCAAAGAATCATGTCGCTCTTCAACTTGAAAATCATCAATTTTATATTCTTTATTTTCAACTTCTTCTTTCAGGTTAAGAAAATACTTTTTAGAATATTCAAGAGTATTGTAAGGCGGCGCCAAATTTGTTATAATATTCCCTTTTTCATCTTTTACAAGAACATATAGTTTGATCTCATAAGGGTAATTCAACTTATCAATAAAAAATATTTCGTATTTAAATTTTGAATCTTTATTAATTCGATCAATTGACTGCCTTCCTTTTACAGTTTTTGATTGTTCATTGTTTGGCTCAGGTTTGACAATTCTAACGATTTCTATTGGTTTATCTTTAAAACGTTGAATAGTATCAATTACAACCAGATGGCATCGGTCTTTTTTGGATTCATTCTGGTTATAGGCAATCAGATTATATCCTGCTGATACCATCGGTGATACTTTCATTTTGCTCCTCATTGGTGCATTTTCAAGTAATTGTTCATCAAAACCAGATTCTCTAAGAACGATTGAATCTGCATTTTGAACTTCCCATTCAAGGCTTGTCTTCTCACCAATTTTAATTGTATCTTTTGATGTTTTGAATTTAATAATTTTTATTGGCATTTGCTGCTGTGTCATGCTGCAAGCGGATATAAGAAGAATCATTAAAAAGAGAGTAACTAACGTTTTCATAAAAACCTCCAAAATATATAAAAAAAAGGGCATTTCCATTGAATTTTGCCCTATTTAGAGGTTTCGACCAAGAGACCCGATGTTAAAGCAAAAAAGAAACGCCCCGCTTGGGACGTGCCTTGATTACTGTTCTAACATCTAAAAAAAATTTGGTCGAATTTCTAAATAGAACGATAATAAGACTAACGCCTATATATTGTTAAAATTTTTCTTATATCAAGTCATTTTATTTCATTTTCAAAATTATAAAAATTCACAATTAAGCATAGATTGTATTTGGGTTATGAGGCATTATTGTAAATGCATATCCATAATCAGTTAAAATATCAGTCTCCAATTCAGCTGCATAAGAAGACAATTCCATCTGCCTCTCTTCATCCATGTCAGCTAATACATGAATCCAAATGTCATCGGGACTATCTACTGTCGGTTCCATATTTCTAACAACTATTTCAGGGTACCGTTCTTTAACTTTAGCTAATAATTCATCTATTAACTGTTGTTGTTTTAGATTTATCTTCATTTTAACTCCATTAAAATTATTTCAATTAATTCTTTTGCTTTTAATAACTGCTTTTTTGCAATATTTTTGCTAACCCCTTCATGATAATCTGCTTTTCCTCTAACTTCCTGCAATTCTTTTAAATCACCTTTGTACTTTGACGAAATTATCTTCCTTCTATTGAAAAAATTATCAGAAAACATAGTTTGAACTGCTACATGGTCAATTCGTGGATTTAAGCCAATTGCAAATAAAGCCGCAACAGCTGCATGAAAAACGGCATAGTAAGCCCGATTGGCCGATGCATTGAAGCATTCATTATCGAAAGCAATTTCAGCTATCTTTATATTTTCAATAGATTTATTTTTAAATATTTCTTTCATAACTTATTTTCTTTTATTTAACACTCACATTTTTCTGGGGACGTGCCTCTATTGCCGTTTTCTCGTGTTTAAATTGGTAGTTTTCAACTAAGAACGATAATAAGACTAACGCCTATATATTGTTATAATTTTTCTTATCTCAAGTCATTTTATTTCATTTTCAAAATTGCACAAAACCACATTTATATTTATCTCTCAATTCAATTCAGTTTTTGAATAAGGCTTTAGCGCTTCTATTATTGAAATTGCATTTTCAAAACCCGATTCAACCGTTTTTATATAGGTGATGCCACCATAATAGCCATCAAGGTGCAATACCGCGTAAGCATTATTCAATTCTTTTAGCAGTTTTTTATCTAGCTTTGCGAGGTTACTTTGATAATAATCAATTGACTTCCTTCCCCTTCTTTTGGGCAAATTCTTTAAATCAAATAAACCATCCAAAGCTACTAAAATCCCTGAATATGCAGTTCCACAGGCAATCTTCACATACTTATCATCAACGTAATATTTGCCATCTTTACCGGCAGATTTTAAAATATCTTCTGCGTTCTCTATATAACGCATTGCTTTAAGATAAGGATTTTCATGTTTCATATTTATTTCAACAAAAATTGCAAAAAACCACATTATAGAAATTACGAAATTATTTTTATTTAATAAGCAAGAGAAATCTATTCTTTTCACTTTTTTCAAAGCTGGTTATAGTGTCAATTTATTTTTGTCATTTTTACTCCTTTGAAAAAGCAGTGTTTATAGAAACTCAGAATGACAAGCACAAGATTCTTTCGTGTTTTCACACAGTCTCATGCGCAGGAATGACAATTTTGGTAAATATTCTACTTTTGAGTAAGCCTCATAAAATGGGGAGACTTTACTTCTTCTTTTCTACCTTCTATTTTCTACCTTTTATAATCGTCATTCACCTGAATAATAAATTATTCTATTTCTTTTAGGAACTGATATTATTTTATCAATGTTTATAAAATAAAATTACTAAAGTTCCGTTACTACAATAATTTATTATTACAATTATCTCAGGTGAATACATGAACAAGAATTACTCATACTTCTCTGCCATAGCCGTTATTGCAATAATCTTTGTTTCATTGAATACTAAGCTCAAAGCTTATGATGACTGGGAAAAGATTAAAGGGCCTTTTACTGGTCAATTTACTTGCTTTGGCGAAGATATGTCCAATCATGTATTTGCCGGATCATGGGGTGATGGCGTTTATCAGCTTTCAGGAACCGGAACTACATGGATAAAAGTTAGTATCAATCTGCCCGATCAGTACATTACCTGTATGTTTATCGATAGTTTGAGCAGAATTTTTGTTGGAACCAACAGTGGTTTATTCCTTTCATCTAATGCAGGTGTGAATTGGAGTTCAATAAGTAACGGGATTACAAATTTATCCGTAAAATGTATCCTGAGATTATCTAATGGGAATTTGTTGGTTGGCACAAATGGCGGAGGAATATTTCGCACTTCAAACCTTGGATCATCGTGGGTAGAAGCTAATAACGGTTTGTGGTTCCGCGATGTGAACACTATAATTCAAAATTTACTGGGTATTGTCGTTACCGGAACAAATGGTGGTGGTTTATATTATTCTACCGATACATGTAAAACTTGGAAGAAAGGAAATTCAACTACAACTTCTCCCGGAAAAAGAATTGATTTCGTTTATCAGATGAAGTTACAATTTGAAGGATCTATTTATGCCACAACTCCTAACCGTGGTGTAATTTACTCTGCTGACGGCATAGGGTGGTTCGAGCAGGATTCTGTCGGAATGACCGATTATAATACTTATGCTTTAACTTTTAATGCAAAAAAGTTTTCATATATAGGAACAAGAGCAAATGGAATGTTATATCATGATGATTTTCAATTTTATGACTGGCGCCATTCTAATTCCTGGTATGGCGGTGCTGAAGCAATTTTTAAAACCTCTAACGGTAACATGTATGCTGCCGTGGCAATGGGCGGAATACTTTTAAGTACCGATAACGGTAAAGGATGGATGGACCATGCCTTTTATGGAAAACCAAAAGGAATAACACAAATTTGTCCAGGAAAAAATGGAATAATGTTTGCAACACACTATCCAAATGGTGCATTTGCGTCAACCAATTATGGATTAACATGGAATGCCGCCGGTTTAGACACATTTAATATCAATGCTTTCTGTTATGATACAAGTAATAATATATTAGCTGCTACAACTCGAGGTATTTACCGTTCAACTAATATAGGATTGAACTGGACAAAGCTCTATGATTCTGCAGCATGGTGCATTGCAACTGCTAAAAATGGTAATTTACTTGCTGGCGGCACTAACTACTATCGCTCAGTAAATAACGGTGCCACTTGGAGTATTTCTTCGATAGATGCTGCATCAGGTGTGACCTCCAGTCTTGCTGTAAATGCTAACGGAGATATTTATGCGTATTGTTATCAAGGTTTATACAAGTCAGTAAATGCCGGAGTTTCCTTTTCAAAAATTATTAATAATACTATTTTACCTAAATGTAATGGTATCTATACAAACAATTTAGGCCATATCTATATTGCTGCTGATTCTATCGGGATTTATTTTTCAACAAACAATTTTACTACCTACTCCAAAGACACCCTTGGTATTAGCCCACGAAAGATTAATTATATTGCTTTTAATTCACTTAATATCCCTTTTGCCGGATCAAAAGATTATATAGGTTTGTATCAGAAAGACAGCGTAGAGCAGTGGCATAACCTTAATTCCAATATTTCATTGCAAGATGTGCAATGCCTTGTATCCAACGACCGTGGCAATATATTCACATCAACTGATGCAATCTATACCCGAATGGATTCAAATAAATTAACTGCGCCAACACTCATCTCTCCGCCAAGCGGAACAACCGGATTAAGTCTTAGCCCTTCTTTTGCATGGTCAGCAACAAATAATGCCGAAACCTATTATTTCGAGATTTCAACTGATCCTAATTTTAGCTTTGCTTATGAGTTCAGAGTGCAATCGACCACTTTTACAAATATTGATAGAATTTTGAATTATGGCACAAAATATTATTGGCGTACCCGAGCCAAATTTAATAATGTGTTGTCGGCTGCGCAA
>JAPLFL010000005.1 GCA_026390695.1 Candidatus Kapaibacterium sp.
TCGGAAAAACAGCCAGCGGGCGGATTATAGCCTATTCCTGAGTCTTGGCTGATCCTTAGGAATGGTTATTGCCATTTTAACAATAAAAGGCTTGCAGACACACTTGCAAGCCTTTTGTTTATGGTTTAAAATAGTGAACAAATAGTTCTTTGAAATAAATATAAAGGTTCAAAAATGAGTGAGTACATTGATTTTAGGCAAATTTCCAGCCAAATCAGCTTTAAACAGCTCTTAGACAATCTTAACATCCCTTATAGCGAGAAAGGGAAAGAGATACGGGGTGAATACAAGGATTTGAAGTTTATTATTGATACAAACAAAAACCTGTTCTTCTGCCCCGGTAATGACAAAGAAAAAGGTTCAGTCATTAATTTCCTGTCAATGGTCACTGGCAGCGATGTTAGAACAGCCGCCCTTGATTTACACAAAAGATTTATCTTTAAGGGCTACGAGCCTCAAAGAGAGCTACCAGAGCTTAAATTGCACTATTGCGAGTTTTTAGAGGAATGGAAAATTTCCAAAGTGATTGCTGAAAACTACGGAGTAGGACTGGTTAAACAGAAAAGCATTGTATCTGGTAAGATTGCTTTCAAGATGCTTGACCCAGAGGGCAATTTGACAGGTTATTTTTCTTTTAATCACAAAGAAAAGGAAGCTGGAAAGAATAAATGGTTTTTCCCAAGAAATTTTAAACGCACTCTCTGGAACGCAGCCGCAATTAAGGGTTTTAAGAGTCTGGTCGTGGTTTGTAATCCGTTTGAAGCTTTGTGTTTAATTCAAAAAGGATTATTAAATACCGTTTGTCTAATCGGCAAATCAATGACTGAGAGCCAAGAAGAGAGTCTTAAGCAATTTAAGTCTATTCTTCTACTTCATGCCGAGCCGGATAATGTATTGCTTAGATTGAAGGGTAAATGCTTTGTCAAGGCTCCTACTCTAATACAACCGGTAAAAGATTATAGTGTGGATTTGGTGAATGAGCTTTTAGAATTTAACTAAGAGCGATTTCATCAGAGCTTGATCCCGTGCGTAATTGTACGGGATTTTTTTACTTTTAACTTCAAATTCAAATTACGGTTTTTGCCTTTAACATTACTCATTATAATCCGATGCTCATATTAATCACCTTTTCTTTTTTCCAATTTTGATCAAATAACTTTGACAATTTTATCTGTCAAATTGTTTAAATGCAGTCAATCCTAAGCGGGTAAAGCGATTAGTTTTTAATGGGAAAAATTCAATTTATGGTTAGTGCTAATTTTGGCTAATTTTAGCCTTTATTTGACTAACATCTATTTTAACTATTGACATTTGATTTATAATATGCTATTCTAATTACAAGTTAGTATGTCGTACTTTGAAAAAATAATATCATGAATCAAAACTTTTATTTCATAAAAAAGCGACTTTATGGCTTTTTAGTTGAAAAAATGAAAAGCATTAGTAAAAACAAAAAACAAGAATTAATGTTTAATTCGGTTGAACTGTTTTCTCGGTGGTTATCGAATGGGTCAAATGAACTGGCTTTTAGCTCAGTTCCAAAAAAATTGAGTTGGTGGAAAGTATTCTTATTTTCCTTAGCCTCCGGAGATTTTAATCCGGCGCATTGTCAGCAAGAATTTGCTAGTCAGTCTTTTTTTAAAGACATGGTTAGTCAGGGAATTGCTATTTTAGCTAGAGCGGAAGGTGAGTTTGTTAAATTATTCCCTAAATTTTTTAATTGCGCTTTTGAGATAATAGCCAGAGGTCATCAAGATAATAAATTTCATAGTCCGCTTTTTATTGGAGAAATTTATCAATATGATTTCAAAATAAGTAAAGGGATGTTGGTGGAAGGTCGTTGTAATTTTGAATGTCAAATTGTTTGCAGGGTTGTATGCAACGACGCTCGTTTGATTTCGGAAACAATTTGGAAACCGGCAATCGTTGAACATGTTGGCGAAGTGGCTGCGAATTTTTTAAAGCCTAAGAGTTATTGGCATAATGTATTTAATATCTTATTGTGGCAACCTGTAAAAAATTACAGTTTAGCATTTCTGTTTATTTTGGTTATGTTAATTGCTTTAGCACATTCTGTTTTGTATAATGTCGGGGTTGTCCATTTATCTTCTGAAGAGATAAAGTATTTTCTCAATGCATATTGTTGAATAGTTAATAATAATTATTCAAAACTAATTTATTAGGCACTCATAGTAGTGCCTAATTTTTTTATTCAGTTAGAGTATTAACAAGACCGTCATTTCAAACATGCTCATGAGAAATGTATCGGTCAACATGTTTGTGTAAATGTAAGCTATGTTAGTTAATTAAATTTTAACTCACTAATAATTTTCTGTCATAACGACAATAACACTTATTATTAATTTTCTGTGTAATCCAAATTCACTCCAAATGTTTCTTCAGAATAATAAACTGAAACCAAAGCTAAAATCATACACGGAAAACCTATTATTACGCAGGTTGTAACCAGCCCTAATGATGGTTTTAACATAAGAAAGACTAAATTAACGGGATACAACAATCCTCTAATAATGTTCGGAACACTGGTGGTCACAGTAGCTCTCAAGTTTGTTCCGAACTGTTCTGTAGCATTTGTAATCATTGTCACCCAAAATCCGATTCCAATTCCCATAATTACGAAACGAAAATAAAAACTATTTATGGTTTTTGGAGGTATAATTAAAAATAGAAAGATGCCTATAAGGGTAATTGTTAAAAATATTCCCAATGCAACTCTTCTACTTTTAAATCGTTGACTTATTGTGGCACATAAGATTTCGGCTAAAGATATTGATGTATATGTTACAATTACTGCAATTGCTGATGAAGGAGATTCAGATAACCCAAATACTTTTCCGAATTCTGGTACAGCAGTTAATAGTAAACCAACTATAAAATATGTTGGAAGTCCAATTAAAATACATCGTATATATTTTAGAAAGATTTTTTTGTTTTTTATTAATAATAAAATATTACCACGTGAAATATTTTCATTTTTCATTTTCTTAAACAGGCTTGATTCAAAAACACTAATTCGAAGCAAAAGCAAGCATAAGCCCATTACACCCCCGATAATATATGCGGTTCTCCATTCAAAATGAATTCCGATAAATGAAGCTGCAACCGCACCTAACATTCCTACCATCGTAATTACCATGGTGCCATAACCTCTATTTTGAGCTGACATTGTTTCGCTAACTATCGTAATTCCAGCACCTAATTCGCCTGCTAATCCTAATCCGGCAAGAAACCTAAGTGCGCGATAAGCATCAATAGATTGAATAAAACCATTCGCAATATTAGCTATGGAGTATATTAGAATTGAGCCAAAAAGTACTGAGAGTCTACCTTTTTTATCTCCTAACACTCCCCAGAAAATTCCACCTAAAACTAGACCTATTACCTGCCAATTAAGTAAATCTAGGCCAATGTTAAGTGAGTCAATTTCGCTTACCCCAAGAGAGAGTAAGCTTGCTTTTCTAACGACGGTAAATAATAAAATATCGTATAAGTCAACAAAGTAACCTAATGAAGCAACGATAATTGTAAAGACTAAAATAAATTTTGGATTAGTTATCTGTTTCATTGTTTTACTCCTGATTCGTATGTTTGGAAAAAATTGAATGTGCATAATCACGTAAAAGACCGTCTGCATCATAAAGTCCTTTTACTTTTGATTTTAATTTCTCAGAATAAATTCTACCACTAATGATATTTTCATTTCCACTAATATTCTGGATATAACCTTCATAAACTTTTTCACCAATAATAGCATTTCCGTATTTTTCGTCCAAATGGTAATATCCAATATATGTATAACTTTTGACGATGCCATTTGCTACTTCTTTTGCATCTATATTATAAACAAATCTAATTTGATTATTTGATAACAAGATCATGTCTGATGTAAATTTACCCCTTTCAGTAAATTTATCGTTTTCAAAGTGATAAACTTTTGATTCTCCAATATATGCGCAATTGATCGTGTGATGAAGCTTAAAAACTCCAATTATTTTCTTATCTTGATTTTTATTATTTTTAGCTACTAAGCTATAAATAAACCAGCCATCTCTACAATTACTGGAAGGGACTCTTTTCCAAAAGACTTTTTCATAAAATATCAACATCAAATAGGCAAAAGCAGTTATTAAGCTAGATTGTGTAATTGACCAAACGACTGACCAGAAGTCACTTAATTGGTTGCTATTGCTTATTCCAAAAGCAATTAGAAGTCCATCCAAAATATTTTTTGATCTCAATATTATTACAAATTGTACTAAAGCGTAGCAAATAGTAATGAACTTAAGCTTGCTACTATAAGTTTTATTTCTCATTCCTTTATCCTTAAATTTAAAAAAATAATTTAATTTCTTTCAGAATTAGTTTTTTTAGCTATTTTCTTATTTACTAACCACGAAACATCGCTACAACTGAGGATATAATTTATTAGGCTTTTTTTAAGTTCACTGAATAAGTTTATCTTCCGATCTGCTGTTTTTTCATACCAGAGGATTATTCCTGAACAACGGTCAGAGCCTACTTTTACGGTTTCTAATTGAGGGATTTTAATGGTTACAATATTTTCTTTTACCCAATTGCCCAAAATTTAAGTTGATTCTGTTGTATTAATGCCCCAATAATCAAAGGAGCCAATTAACGATTTTCTTTTTGTCATGTTTAAACAATCAAAATCCGGAGGTGAAGGTAAGTAGGCTGATAGTAGTAAATATTTTAATGGTTCGGTTTGCGATGATTGAATTAATAATTCCGCCTTTGATACCGATTGAATCATTTTTTCATCCACAATCTCATTACAAGATAATCTATTATCCTTCTGATAATCCATGGTTGCTTTTTTTTGTTATAACCAAATATTCCATCAAGCTCGCCGGGAACATAATTGTGATTAATCAAAAATTCTTGCCAAAATTTGACTTCAGCACTCTCCATATTTAACATTAAATTTGTCATAAATCAATTTCCTCACTTTTCTGGTTTAAAATTGCACCCGATATTTCAGGGTGCAATCTTTCCATTTTTCAACATGATTTGGATTTAACAATTCTAAGCAGGTACAAATACAATTTCAATCACTCCTGGCTTTGGTGGTAAGCCTATTGGATGTTTAACTCCTGCCACAGCATAATAGTCCGGCGATACATTGAAGTTGCAGCTTGTATCCAAACCTTTATAAAGAAATGTCCAGTTCACCTGATCCGCAGCCAAAGAATATTGTATAACATACTCATCAGCTCCTGAGCAACCACTCCATGATAAGGTTTGGGTTATTGGATTGTAAATAAATCCACATGGTTGATCCATAATAGCTCCATAATTAGTGTGTAAAAGAAGACCTCTTCTTTAGTAGGTCTATAGTTTCTTTGATATATTTGGAAAAATTGTCAAACACTTTAGATAATAATTTTGTGTCCTCATCTTCCTCATGTGTAAAAATAAAGTATGATAGTTGCAGTAGAGCATTCTTTAGGTCAACTAATATCTTATCCTGCAATTCATCGAAACGCTGATTATTTTCATTTAAATCATGCTTTGCCTTTTTGATAAGTTTATTCTTTTTTATGTAGAATACAGTAAACATTATACTTAATATAAAAATTATTATTATCCCTATAATCATGTTTTTCAATCTATCGTTTTTCAAGGCAATGTATTGTTTTTCATTTTGCAAATTTTCAATCTCTATTTTTAGGTTATTCTTAAGGATTGCCAATGATGATAAATACTTCTTATCTGATTTACTGATTGTGTCTTTTATATTATTCAATTCAGCCAAACAAGTTGAGTAATTTTTGAAGTCTCCAACACTGCGAAACGTTTCAGACTGAAAACTAAGTATATCCATAATATAATCAATCATTTTTTGCTCTTTAAAGAATAATAGAGCTTGGGATAGCTCTGATTGACCGGCATGAACATTGCCTTCCCTTATCAACAATTTGCCCCTATTGCGTTCGACTAAGGCTATTCCTTTTTCGTTTTTTATAGAACGAAAAATTGAATCAGCTTGTTCATTTAAAATTCTGGATGAAATAAAATCATTTTTCATGTATTTTGTCATTGAATAATTAATTAATATTTCTCCCATAAGTAAATGATTTGTACTCTTTTTGCAGAAATCAATCGCTTGATTCAAATATGATTCACTTTGTTCATAATTTTTGGTTTGAATATTGACATCGGCAAGATTATTCAATATAAATGCTGAAATATTTGAAGATTTACTTTTTTTAGATAACTCTAAAGCCTGAGTGTAATATTCCAGAGATTTTGAGTAATTTTCAGTAACAGAAAAAACATTAGCCAAATCGTTCAATACAATAATATAGGCATTTGTATCCGATTTATCAATTTTATTTTCAACTTCAAGAAAATATTCGAGCGCGTCATTATATAGCCCAATAGAAGAATAAGTATTTGCCAAATTCTCTAAAGTGTAGATTATCCCTTGCTCATAGCTGATTTTCTTATAGACAATTAAAGCGATATTTAGAAAACTTATTGATGAATCCGGATAACCCATTAATGATTTAACTATTCCCATTAACGAATAAGCATCTCCTAATAATCTCTTCTCATCTTTGCCCATCATTAAATTTAATGCTTCATAGCCACACGATTGAGCCATTAATAACTCATTTTTTATATAATAAGCTGAACCAAGACCAATTTTACATTGGATTATTAAATGTTCATTTTTGTCTTTTTGAGCTTCAGTCAGCAAGACGTTATAAACTGAAATAGCTGAATCCGGATAACTTGATATCAGCTCTGAGGCAAATTTTGTCAAAGTTAATAATTTATCATATCCGATTTGTTTCAAACTACTATTATACAGACTATCCGTTTTGGCTGCTCTTATTGGCAAGAACAGCACTATTAAAATGAGTGCTAAAAATATATATTTCATCTTTTATCCTTTAGATTTCTTTTGAAAAATAAATTGAAAATATTCATTGGTATTTCCTCCATTTCCACTCTTTAGGTTCACCAGACCATCAATTTCAATATTCTGTTTATCGTTATCAAGTGATTGTAAAATTTTTCCCATCCTGTTATCTGCATATTTTGAGCCTCCACCTGAAATAACCCATTGAAGATTGCAGCCGGCATCGTTCAAATATTTAAGGATTCTTTTATCAAAAGCTTCATTGTAGAGAAAGTCGTGCATTGTTTGGTACCTGACATTGGTCTGAAGGCAGAACTGTTCTAATGAAACATAATTTTCATTAATCCAGAGGATTATTCTGTCAAAAGGTTTTAGAAATTCATAATTAGTTCCAATATATTTATCATAAAGCCTCTGTCCCTTTTCATTATCAGCAAACATTAATCCTTTACCTGTAAATAGCCAATCTAAACTTAACCCTAAATCGGAAAGTTTTTCCAATATCTCAGTGCTTGGTGAAATTTTGCCGTCTCTATATCTGCTTATTGTTGATTGCGAAACATTGAGTAGGTCTGCCAATTCATCCTGTTTGTCACAAACAAGTTCAAAAAACTGGATTAATCTTTTCCTATTATACATCCAAACTGACTTTTATATTTTAAAATTTTTCATCTAATTAATTTTTTATTCATTTTTTATGCGCTTTTGCTTTTTTATTGCTTCTTTACAATCAATATTTCCAAAATCAACCACTTTTTAAAGTTAATAAATTCCCTAATCAATTCCAAATTATTTATTATATTTCTTGTTGTTTTTTATTTTATATTCAAAAGATTTTGTAATAAAACGCTGCCAGACTTATTATTATTGGAAAAATACTTTATTACATAAATATCCATCTTTAACTCTTTGATTGTTATATAATGGCTGCCACTGAGCTATCCAAATTAATTGTAGAAATAAATAAGTTTCAATATTAAGTGAAGAATAAGAACAGTTCTATAAGAATAAAGATTTTGATTAAAAAATCTATTTAATTGTTTTAGCCGAATATAGCCATCACAGACGCAACAAGGACTTGTTTCAGCTTTTTAAAAAACAGTAAAAATTCAATTATTGAAAACTTCATATTCAAATTGAAAATATTCTATAAATTGTTATTTTTATATTTTATAGATTCAGAGCAGAGTTTAGGCGTTTAACCTCAATTTTTGATTATTTTTTAAAAAAATATTAAAAGAGTTAAAAAATAATTTGCATTTAAACTTGCAATTGTTTAATTTGGTTTTGAGTGTTGTTAAGTTATTGAAATATTAGGTGATTATATGCGTTTCAAGCATAAAAAATTAGAGAATATGCGTTACTGCATAAAGAATATAAAGCCGGTACATTTTAGAATTTAAAATTTCAATGTAAAACATGGCTTCAGTTCTGTGGTTTAAAGGTTTATTGAAACAAAAATAAAAAAATGATTTTTTAGATACAAAATTAATAAGTGCAAGTATGACAGAAAATAATTTAATTCTAATCGTAAATTCAGTTCTATTAGTAACTGTGCTTGCATCGACATCTTTTCTTATTCATTTAGTTTTGAGGATGCAGAAAAATATTAATTCAATGGCTTCAGATCAGAGTGAAATAAAAGATATACTAAATAAACAGTCAAAAAATGATTGGACATCAAATTTAATTATCAAAGAACAGGACTAATTAATCATTGATTTTATACATAAAATTATCATTAAAATAAGGGGTTCATTATGAATTTTACAAGCGACAAACAAATTTTACAGAATTTGGCACAAATAAATTCTGTCGAGACTAATAAACTGAGAAAAGAAATGAGAGAAACTATAAAAAGAGGCGGCACAGTACTTATCAAAGATTTTGAACAAAATAGTCAATTAACTGAAGTACATGAATCAGGTTTTGAATTTGCTAATATCCGTGATTTTAACTTTTGGTATAGACGAAATATTCATTAATTATAATAAGGATTAAAATGAAAGATTTTGATATTAATAGAGAATTTAAGGCTTTTGATAATAGATATTATATTTTCTCTCTTGTTCTATTCAAAAATGGATGGAGGTAGATCAAGTCATTTTTTCAAGGAGCAAAAAAACAAATAAAAATCAAGAAACGCGAGCTAATCATGGTAGATAAAATGAGATTATCTATTATTTATTTAATTTTATACATTTTGAACAAAAAGGAATTAAAGTGAAACTTGAAAGAATTATTATTAAAAATTTTAGAAGGATTGGAGATGCTACAATCGATTTAGCATCTTCAGCTTTTTTAATTGGTCCAAATAACTCAGGGAAATCATCTATCTTAGATGCGATTGATGCCTTATTATCTTTAAAATCTGATAAAGTAACAGAAGAAGATTTTAGAATGGATTTAGATGGTAAAAGAGAAGAAACTATTGAAATAACTGGAATTTTTTCAGACATTTCTAATGAAATATCAAATAAACGAGGGTTTAAAGGAAGGGTTATTGATGAAAAATTTACCTATAAAAAAACTTACAAATTAAATGCTGCAAGTAAACCAAAGTATGAATCAATAATTTATCCATACAAAATTAAAGATGAATTTACTGGAGCGAAAATTATTCAGGATTTGATAAATGCTGGTATTGATTCAGATATTATAAAAGAAGTTTTAGGCAATAAGAAAACTTCTGATAAATTAACTAATGGTTGGGAAAAAGATTTTATTGAAGTAATTGAGTATCAAACTGATGAACAACCAGTTTTTGAAGAGAATCCAGGTGGAATTCCAGCTAATGTTAATTCAAAATTACCGAAATTGATAAGAATTCCATCTACGATCAATATGAACGATATTGAATCTTCAGACAAAAAGTATATCTTAGGTGAATGTTTAGGAATTCTATTCGAGGATTTATTGGAAAAAGATCCATTAGCAAATGAAATTCAGCAAAAATTAACTGAACTTGAAGATCACATGAAGCCTCTAACTGATGAATCTATGATGAAAGTTTTAATTAATGAAGTAAATAAATTAATATCTTCTGTTTTTCCAAATTGTGGAATTGATATTTTGCCCAATTTGCAGAAATTAAGCGATATTATCAAACCTAAATATGAAATTTCTATTTTTTCAAATATTAAAACCAAATCAAATAAACAAGGAACTGGTTTACTGAGAACAACAATTTTTTCGATGTTAAGATACCATTCATATTTGAAGAAAGAAATGAATATAGAAAGCAGACCAATATTTGTAGCTTTCGAGGAACCTGAAATATACCTTCATCCTTCTGCTGCAAATTTATTAAGAGATACAATTTACTCACTTGGAGTAACTGATCAAATCTGTTGCAGTACTCATTCTCCATGGATGATTGATTTAACGAAAGAGCCATTGAGTTTGACAAGGATGAATTTATTATGTGATGATTCAATAAACTGTATAAATTATGGATTAACCTCAACATACTTAAAATTGGAAGAAGATGATAAATCAAGGATAAAGATGTTGCAGATATTTGATGATGAATTATCAAGAGTTTTCTTTGCCGAAAAGGTTATAATTGTCGAAGGTGACACAGAGCTATTGTTAATTAGGAATACATTAAAGTTATTACCTGAAGATTTACAAAAAGATATTTTATCAAAATATCAGATTGTAAAAGCCAGAGGTAAGGCAACAATTATTTCACTGGTTAAATATCTACAAGATTTATCTATTCATCCAATTGTAATGCATGATAGAGATAAAGGCGTTGAAGGAGCAGTAAAATTTAATGAACCTATTAAATTAGCAATAAATGATATAGGGCGTCTTATTTTAAATGAAGAAATTATTGAAGATACTCTCGGTTATTCTGCCCCATCTTCTGACAAACCCTATAAAGCATTTGCATTCTCTTATAAATGGAAAAGTGTGGCAGATATACCTCAAACATGGAGAGAGAAAATTGAATTTATTTTTAATATCAACTTAAATAATTTACCATAAAGTGTGAGCTTCATAGATACACGCTGAGGAAGACGCAGTTGCGGAGAAACATTTAATTGAGAAAATTCCTTGGGGCTCTACCCCGGGGTCATTCATTTGTTAAATAATTTGATTAATATGACAAATAACTTTTATAAAAATAACAAACAGCTAATGAGGGGTATATGGAAAAAATAATTTCTATAATCTTGTTATGTGTGATTCTAATTACTTTTCAAAATAGTAAATTATTTGCAAATAATGATACTAATTTTGTTCAAATAAATGGATTTCATAGACTTGAGTCATATAGCAAAGAAGTGAAAAGGGATAATTACAATTTATGGATTAGCCTTGGAAGTTTATGTGTAAGTATAGTGTCTATATTTATAATAATCTTGAACCTAAAAAGACAAATCAAATCATCCGAAAAATTGCTAATTAGGCAATTCTCGCAGCAGAACATTACAATGATTCGCGAAACAATAGTTAAATTATTAATTGAAATTTCAAAACCAGATTCAGGAAAAATTTCTCAAAGAGATTATGTATCCGAAGAACATAAAATATACGAGATGCAATTAAGAATTCTATTAAATAAGCTGGAGAATACAGAAAATGATTTAATCAGTTGTATTACAAAGTTTCGATTTGAAGAGATTCACAATAAAAATGTTTGGATTGAAGAGATTCTACAAAAATCAAATAAATTGATTACAAAAACTACTTACTAATTATTTTGAGGAATTTATGTCTAATAAAATGACTATCAAAGATTTACTACTCTATAGCCCATATGATAATAATAGAAGATCAATGAGTTTTAAAGATATTTCTTTTAACTCCATTAGAATTACACCTGACATTTATAACGACGAATCAAAAAATTTGAGTCAAGCATTAGATACGGATAGTAATTTTGAAAAACAATTCTTAATAATATCTGGATATAGCGGTAATGGTAAGACTACATTTATTTATTGGTTCAAAGAGCGCTATTGCAATAACACACAAAATGATAATAAAGAATTGTGGATGGATATTATCAATCTTATCGAAGAAGGACATGGCATAAAAAATGATTTTAGTTTATTACAAAAAGCGATAATTTTCAAATATAGAAATAAAGTAGTGAATATAGAAACTTTGAATTTTATCAAAGAGAACCAACATGTTTTCATTGATTATTTCGTGTTGGGAAATTTTGATAAAATTATAAATTTGAGTTCTGATGATAATTATCATTTTAGAAAGTCTCATGATTTATTAATTTGCCTATCATTTGAAGAATTATTAATTTTGTTTTTATTAGACAATATATTGGGATTTAAGAATACTAAATTCTCAAATATAAAATCTTTTACATTTTGTTTTGATAATCTTGATGAATTAAGATTTGAATATATTACTCCAAAAATGTGGAGTGCTATTCTTGATATAAGCTCTAAAATGACTAATATTATTCAAAACACTGATCTTGGATTTGATTATCTTAAAAAAATAAAGTTTATATTAATTTTTAGAGAAGCAAATATTGCTTGTGGTGTTGCTCAATTAGAAGATAGATTATCTCCTTCAACTCGTGATAAACGTTTTATTTATACAACTGAAGTAAAATCAATAATTCGTAAAAGACTTGATTTAATAACTTGGCCATTAGATGAAAATGATCAGCTTCTAAAAAAATTCATTGAAATTATTATTGATGATAAGATATTTGATGATATTATTCTACCTCTTTTTAATTATGATTACAGAAAAGTTGTAGAAGCAATTCTTAATTTTGTACAACCTGAGTACATTGATAGTAAAGAGTATCGATTATTCTCAATCAGTATTGAAGACTATCAAAAAATTCCATTGAAATATAAGTACTTAACAAGAGGAATTATTATTAATCTGTTTATCAGATATTTTGCAATTGAAAATTACTTATCAAAACTTGCTCCTATTAGAGAAGATTTAAGTTTGATTCAGAGTCATTGCAACAAAACCCGTTTAATGTTAACAGTATTTTCAAACTTATCATTTCCACAAGGATTTCCAATTAATAAGAAAGAATTAGCAGAAATAAAACCAAATCCATTTTCAATACTTCAAGCTTTTGACAACTGCAAAAGTTTTGTTGATATAAATGAATTCATTTCAAGATTACAGGCATTAATAGATTTAGATAAATCAAGTTGGGCACATTTAATTACTGTTTATGGTAAAGAGCCAAAAAGACAAGCCAATTCATATTTTTTTGATTTTACAGAAGAACTAGAATTATTAAAAAAATATTTTGAAAATAACATGTTAAACATTGATGATTCCAATCATCTTAATAAAATCACTATCTCATTAAATGCTTCATCTTATATATACTTACGGCATATTTTACCTCATTTTGAATATATTTCTTCGTATAAAACTAGGTATAATGGAATTACTTGGTATTCTTATAAACCTTTAATCCAATTAACAGGAATAACTTTTGAAACTGATGATCAGAATGGACCCAAAATACCATTTTGGGAATTTGAAGTGAAAATAAAATCTGTATATGAAATTGTGAAAGCATATAAGAATCATAATAACAATTATTTGGAAAGTAATTATAAAGAACTTTTACCTAGTAGTACAATTGCTAATTATAAACAGCTATATTGTGAAAGCAATTTCGTTTTCAAAGGAGAATATGAGAGCGTTAATTCATCTACATCATCAAGACATTTCAGCTTCTATTCTACTAGAATAATAACTACTCACATACGTTACTTAGATAACTTTCGACATTATATTACTCATGAAGGATATGAAATAATTGAAAAGAAAATCAAAGATATGCCTGAATTAAAAAGAAATCTTAAGATAAATGATAAAACAAGTTTAAATAATTTCCTTTTAGAATATATTGATAAATACTTAAAACTTCTCGATTTGATTAAGGATCCAACGATATTAAAAGTTAAATTAAAATTAACTGAATCTTTACAAAAAGTGAAAACAAATTTTGATTTAACAGTTAGCGTAGATGAATATGATCTTATTAATCAAAGTTGATAAAAATATTCTGGTTAATTATGCCTAATAATTTTATTTGTGTCAGATAAAGTCGGCTATTACGCTGATAAGCATCTTGACTTACGGCCGCTTGACAAGTCTCATTTTCTTTTCTATTCTATTAATAGAATAGAATTTCTATTTTATAGTTCTTTATTAATTAAATATTTTCTTAATAATTTTTATCAAGGAGGTCTTATGAAAAAAGCCCTGTTTATATCGTGCTACATAATCTTTTTTGGGGTGATGGCAACATCATTAAAAGAGAGCGGACAACAGTCGTCAAACGACAGCAAGAACACTCAAGTCACCAGAAATACAAGCAAAATTGCTCAGCTACCGTGCCCAAGCTACTCTGCTCTTGGAGGTAGCAGTTTCTCGTAAAGCAACTTAAATTTCAAACGAACTTTCCCGAAAAATTCAATTAATCCTGGTACAACAAATGCAAAAGAGATATCGAATTTTACTATAAACAGCCATGCAACCATTTTTGGAGGTAACGAAGTCTTCAAGAATAGTATTAATGGAAATAACGCAGGTGCCTGAATTTTAGAGTCATGCGATTTGAGTTAATTATTCAAGAAGATAAAAATAGCCCACAATTTATTTGTGGGTTTTTTGTTCATTGTGCCAAACTGTGGTCACTACTGTAATGTGAAGTCTCCAACGATCCGTTAAGTAGAATTATTATTTAAAGAGTAAGAGTATCGGCATTGACAGTGAATCTAAAGAAACCATAGGGTTAGATTTAGATCAGAAAATATTATGAGAATTACACACAAAGTTTATCAAATATTTGGAAGAAAAAAATAAGCATCTTCGATATCACAAACCAAGTATTGACTTTTTAAGAAAATACTTTATAATAAGTTTATTAATCAATTTTCAAACTTCTCCTGTATTGCAATGGTCAAAATTGTGACCATATTGTGTCCAAGAAGTGATGAAATCTAATGATTATTGATAATGATTGATAACTCTTGAGAATAGCTTTTGTGGCTAATATTCACTAAAAATAGCTAATTTTAGAATAAATTCAAGTATTAATGAAACTGTTTCGATTCCCGTTACCCGCTCCAACAATAGGAACAGACTGAAAGGTCTGTTTTTGTGTATTCTTAGCCTAATTATTGAGGGTAATCGGAGCCAAATTCGTATCCATAAAAGGGGTTAATTTGCCAATTGTGACCAAATTGTGACCAAAGTTTATTATCTTTTCCGATCTCGGTTCCAAGACGTGCATAGCCGCCCTTAGAGCCGATGGACTTAAATGGGCATAGCGCATGGTAGTTGTTATGTCTGAATGTCCCAGTAGTTCTTTAATTAGCTGTATAGCAACCCCGTGTTGAGCTAAATGCGAAGCAAAGGTATGTCTGAAGGTATGCCAGCCTATTTTGCGCATACGAGCCTTCCTACAGCTCTGAGAGAGCTTTTTACAGCAGTAGTGCTGAGTAAATGGCTGATCATTTCTTGTAAAGACAAAGCCATGTCCTTTTACTCGCTTACTTAGTAGGTCGGAAACGGAATCTATCAGAGGAATATAACGAATCTTATTGCTTTTGGTACTTCCCATAATACCTCTGACAATAGATCGCCTAATCGTGATTTGTTTTCCTTGGAAATCAATATCAGCCCAATCAAGAGCAATCAGCTCACCAAATCGAACACCGGTTTTAAGAGCAAAGAAAATCATCTCTTTTAATTGCCCATCGGCATTGGCCATAATCAATTCAGCTTCGCTGTCGGTCAAATAATCAAACTTGTTCGGAGTCACTTTGAGTTTTTTGATCTTTAGGGCATTAATGATTAATCCCCATTCTTCAGCAGTTTTTAAGCACTTGCTCAAACATGACAGGAGATGGTTAATGGTTTTTTCCGATAACTTGGTTTTCATCATTTGAGCTTTAAATCTTTCAATATCATAATTATTGATCTGGTCTATGGTTGTTTTGCCAAAAAATGGTTGAAGATAATTTCGGAGAATACTTTCTTTGTGTTTTTGCTCGGACAATTTATTATTGTTTTTTACATAAACA
>JAPLFL010000036.1 GCA_026390695.1 Candidatus Kapaibacterium sp.
ACACCAATGCAAATGCTGAATCTTTTAACGCGAAGGTAAAACTATTTAGAGCTAATCTCAGAGGGGTGATTGATACTAAGTTTTTCCTCTTTAGATTAGCTAAACTTTTTGCTTAATCCCCAAAAATTTGACATGACCCGTAATAATGAGCTATGATTTAGTTCTTGTAGTTCTTCAAAGCCAATTCCAGAGCCTCTTGAACTTCATCTATAAGTCTTATCGGTTTAATGACTTTTATTGCTTCGTGCCATGAGCAGACCCAATTGATTAGCTCTGGCACAATCGGAACTTTCATTTCAATTATTGCAGTTTCGTCTTTTTGAATTTTGAATTTCTGTGAGATATGCCAGAAGCGGTTTTCAAAATATTTGACATATTCCTGTTTTATATGAAGTGTAATATCTACCGGTTCTCCTGAGTGTGCACCAAAGCTGAATTTGGAGAATTCTTGAAGTGAGAATTCAGGAACTTTTGAAGTTGATTGATATTCTTCTAAGTTTTTGATATTCTGTATAGCAAAGCTACGAAAGCTATTTTTCTTTTTGTAATATGCAATCAAATAGACTGAGCCGGAATAAATAAATAGACATTGTGGGAATACCTGATATGATGCAGTTTTTGCATCAACAATTCGAGTATAATTAAATGAAATCCAAGACTTCTCATTTATGAACCGAATTAGGGTCAAAATAATGTCGTTATATTTGCCATAATTATATTGACCGAAGTTTTGTTCCGAGATAAGTGTAGCTTCTGCCAGAGCATCACCTGGTGCAATATTCTCAAGGTGAGTAGTGAGTTTATTAATTTCATCTTCAACAATTGTTCCCTTGAAATTCTTCAGATAAGCCTTCAGAACATAGTAGGAGAACATTTCATTCTCACTTATTTTAATGCTCTCAGATTTACTTTTAGAGTAGTTAGACATTTTCCACACAATTTGATGTTCCTGATGAAATCGTTCAACTGATTCATCCATCTCCTGAACTAATTTCAAATCCCGTTGAATTGTTCGTTCACTAATGCTGTAAAACTTCTCTGAAAGCTCTTGTTGCAATTCTTTAACTGTGAAAGTCTCACCTGAGAGCAACCTTTTAAAGATAAACAGAACTCTCCGTGCTTGTTCAAAATTTTCTTTATTTTTTTCTGGCATAATATACCTAAGTGAAAATAAATTTCATAATCAACAAATTAATATCAAATTCCTTGCCATAGTGAACAAACTTTGCACAATATGAAAAACAATAAACAACTAATATCATTCCAAATTTATTTGGATCAATACTAAAGTTTTGTGTTCATTATTCCCATTATCCGGCTGTTTTACTGAACTAATAAGTGTCTGGCAACTGTCACATTTGAATTTGACTACCTTGGTTAGAATTACAGTATCTTGTGGTGTATATATCAATCGAATAAAGCGTTCAGAACCGGGATTACAACTGTCTTTCGGTAGGAAAGACCACATTTTATCATCTCCGACCCAATGAGGCATTGTAACAAAAGGAATGGATTGATTCTTTTAAATAAATGTTGATATTTTTTTTGGTTTTTATGAAAATGCTGTAATAATATGAATAGAATTTCGTAATTTACAGTGTGCCGTTTATGTATTTTGGAGAAGTTATGAAAAAAAGTTTACTGATTTGTGCAATATTCTTTTGCTTTGGCTCGCTTCAGGCGCAGATTTGGAGAAACTTTAAAATATTCGAAACCTAAAGCCAGTTTGAAGGATTTATCGAATGACGAAAAGTTCAATATATACAGGAGATTATTAATGTTCAGAAATTTTTACAATTTAACTAACCTTCCGAAGGTTTTAAACCTTCGGAAGGTTCTCTTCACTGCAATAGCAGCCCTCTTTGCCATATATCTTTCGGCAGGCGCTGCTATTACGACGAATGGGCTGGTGGCTTATTATCCGTTCACTGGTGGCAGTTATCAAGATTTTAGCGGGAATGGCAACAATGGCACAAATCATGGCTCATCCACAACTACTGATAGGTTCGGAATTGCAGGGAATGCGATGAGTTTTGATGGAAGTAGCTCCTATATTGATATTTCTGTTTCTTTAAGTTTAAATTTTTCAATATCGGTTTGGTTTAATACTTTAGGTTCAACACAAGACCAGAATATTATAGGTTATAATACTGGCGGACCTCAAGGATATTTATTTCACGTTACAACAGAAGGTAAATTATGGTTTGGATTTGGTGATGGAAATTTATGGGCTTATGAGGTTATTTCTGATGCCAATACTATACAGAATAATGTTTGGTACCATGCAATAGTTGTAAGAAATGGGACTAATATGAAGTTATTTCTAAATGGAATTCTTATCAAACAAGTTGATAATATTACATCAAATTCTGTTGCTAATTTATCGCCTTATCAAATTGGTCATAGTATGCCAAATGGTCATTCAAGTTGGTATTTTAATGGTAAAATAGACGACATTCGCATCTACAACAGCGCTTTGTGCAATGACGAGATTCAGGAGCTGTACCACGAAGGAGATAATCTGCAAAGCGGACTGGTGGCATATTATCCATTTACAAACGGCAGCACAAATGATTTTAGTGGATACGGAAATAATGCTAATAATAACGGTGCTACTCAAACAACTGATAGATTTGGGAATCCGGGTATGGCATATAACTTTGAAGGAACTTATATGGATGTTCCGAATTCACAAAGTATTTGTCCATTAAATTCTTTATCGATTTCAATTTGGCTTAAAGCGGATATTAATCAAGATGATCCTACTCGTTCCCCGCTTTCTAAAAGATATACCGGGCAAATGCCATTATACAATTCTTACACTATTACTACCTATCCGGTTAATTCAGATACAAAAGCTGCCGCATATTTCCAATCGAATTCGAGTAATCAAGCCTCAATTGGAACAAATATTTTAACCAATCATTGGGAACATGTTGTTACTTCTTGGGATGGAGCTAATATTAATATTTATTGTAATGGAAAATTTAAAGGTACTACTGCTTGGACAGGAAATATTGTTTATAATTCTAATCCATTATTATTCGCTCGTCAAGCTATGGATTACTCAGAATATTGGCGTGGTTCATTAGACGACATCCGTATCTACAACCGCGCTCTCACTCCCTCTGAAGTAACAGCTCTGTATCAGGAAGGCTCGGAAGTGGCTATTGGCTTGCAAACATGGACTACTCAAAACTTGAACGTTGACCACTACCAAAATGGAGACTCTATCCTTGAAGTGCGCGACGCAACAGCATGGGCAAATACAACGTCTGGTGCATGGTGCTACTACAACAATGACCCAGCCAATGGTGGCACTTATGGCAAACTTTACAATTGGTATGCAGTGAATGACCCACGAGGCTTGGCTCCAGCTGGCTGGCATGTAGGAAGCGATGCAGAGTGGAAAACTCTTATTGTTTTTTTAGGTGACTCGACCGTAGCTGGTGGTAAAGTGAAGGTTGTAGGTACAAATTTATGGCAAAGCCCAAATACAGGAGCAACGAATGAGAGTGGTTTCAGTTCATTACCAAATGGATGGCGATGGAATTATGGCACTTTTGCAAATATTAACTTTACATGCAATTGGTGGTCAAATACTGAAAATAATTCACAGTTTGCTAATTATTTTGCTATAAATAATAATTCTACGGAACTGAAAACAAGCTCAAGTGGTAAGACTGTAGGCTATGGTATTCGTCTTGTCAAAGACCCACCCTGCGGAGGTGATCCAGCTCCTCCGACTCTTTCTACTTCAACAATAACAAGTATTCAAAACACATCTGCTGTTAGTGGTGGTTATAATATTAGTCAGGGCAGTGCTTCTGTTTCGGCAAAGGGTGTTTGTTGGAATACAAGCGGTTATCCGTCGATAAATGATAGCAAAACCATAGATGGAACAGGCACGGCGAATTTCTCCAGTACTCTTACAAATCTTATCCCCGGTACAATGTATTATGTCCGTGCTTATGCAACAAGTTCTGTTAATACAGGATACGGGAATGAAATAACATTTCCAAGTTCGGCGACTTGCACTGCTATTCCCGCCGAAGCCCGTGTACCCATATTCCGTTCATATAATAAGGCTGACGTTGACCATTTTTATTGTACAAGCGTTGCGCATCTGAATATTGCCAAAACGTCGAATTTCCATTTCGAGAAATGTGAGGGTTATGTTGCTCCCGATTCGATTGATAGCCCTTGCTATTCGGTAATATACCGATTATATAGTCCGAATCCTAACGGGAAATTCCTGGCAGAAAAAAGTCATTATTATACAGTAAAAAAATCGGTTGTCGATAGCCTTGTAGCCAAGGAATGGATTTACGAGGGCTTTATCGGTACCACATTGAACAAGCCCACCAAAGAGACTATGCCCATGTTCTACCTCTGGAAAAATAATACATCCGATTCAAAGCTGATTGACCATTTCTACACCACAAGCGAAGTGGAAAAGAATAATGCAATGAAGCATGGCTATGTATATAAGGGAATTGCATTTTATGTGTATAGAAGCGGCCCTATCGGCAAGGAATTTTCAAATGGCAAGCAGCCTGATTTGGGTAATGTCAATTTCTTTACTGGCTCGTTTAATCATTATGAAAATCCTGCTTTTGCGCTTGCAACGGGTTCAGTGCCGCTTGCGTTTTCCTTCTTTTATAGTTCATTCTCGAATTTAGCTCCTAATCCTCTTAAACCTTTGGGCATGGGCTGGAGCCACAGCTATAACAGTTATCTCGAAACTTCGGATTCAAATATCGTGGTCTATGCTGCTAATGGAGATATGCTGGAATTTGATTATCTAAATCAAGATATTAATGGAAATTATTTACCGATTACTCCCGGTGTTTATTCCAAGATGCGTTACATTGGAAACAGAACTTTTTCTCTCACAACCAAAGACCAAATCAGATATTATTACTATAAATTTGATTCGAAAGACAGCATTGCTTATTTATCAAGCATTTATGATAGAAACAATAATACAATTTCTTTGGCTTACGAAAGCACAGATGATTCAACGAAAAATCACAGAATTGTTTGGGTGCAATCGTCGTTTGGGGGTAGGAAGCTGAATTTTGAATATTATCCCGGTGAAGATGCAAATCTAATCAAATCAGTCTCAGACCCGCTTGGACGCAAGATTGAATTTATTTATGACTCAAATAATTTATTGGTAAATTACAAGGACGCTGCCGGTTTGACCACCGAATACAGCTATCAGTCCGGCTTTTTGGAAATTCCGTTTTTGACGAAAATAAAAATGCCAAAAGGAAATGTAATAATCAACGAGGCGGATTTGGCAAAAGCAGCAAATCAAACTCTGAGGCTCAAATCCCAGTATGTGAACACTGCCGATAAGCAATTTCAGGTAACGTACAGCAAAGACCCGAACGCAGATATTATCAGAGCAACGGATAATAAAGGGAAGTTTATTGAGAATGAATATGTACATGGCTCAATCGCACGGATGTCGAACAATTCAGGCACGCTGGTTCCGTATTTCGAGGATATTAATAATCCTATGCTGATAACAAAAATCAAGGATTTCAAAGGCAATATCACGAAAATGATTTATGATGGCAACGGGAATGTGCTGTCGGTCGGCAAACCTTACTCGATTGAGCATAAATTTATTTACAATAATAACAATGACCCTATTCAATATACCGACCCCAACGGAGCAAATATTAATTATATATATAATACTTATGGAAACCTGACTGCTGTCCAGAATTTCCGCGGAACAACATCTTACTCCGTGAATAATGATGGAACCATCAAATCCGTTACTGACCCGCTTAACCGCACTACATCGATGGAATATAATATCTATGGTAATCCTACAAAAATTACGGATAATCTTGGCTCGACAACGCTTTTAGATTATGATTTGGTTAGCCGCAGAACCAAGATAACAGATGCCAACGGGAATTCATCTTCATTCACTTATGACATAAATGATGCATTGCTCAGTGCAAAAGATGCTTTGAATCACAATACAAATTATGCTTATGATAAAAATTACAATTTGCTGACCGTTACTGACGCCAAGAGCGGAGTTACGGCTTATGATTATGATTTTGATACAGATATTTTGAAAACAATAACAAATCAAATCGGCAAAAAGACGAATTATTTGTATTGGGAGGATGGTTCGCTCAAGACGCTCACAAAGCCAGATGGCAGAGCAATAAATTATTTGTACGATGCAAGCGGCAGATTGAGTCAGGTACAAACGCCGTCCAGAGTAATTCAATATACTTATGACTTCAATTCTAATATATTAACAGCTACAAGCAATAGTTTCGGATATACTTTTGACAGCCGTGATTCGCTTGACAGATTAATTTCATACACCGATTCCGACAAAAATCGGATTAGTTATTCTTATGATAATAACAGCAATATTCGTTCGATAACTTACCCTGACGGTAAACAAGTTCTTTATTCGTACTTCGCAGATAATTTATTGGCAGATGTAAGAGATTGGAACGGCAACGGGACATATTATACATATAATGCTGTCGGAGCGCCAACATTGATTCAGAATGCTGCGAATAAAACACGTTCGGTTTATGATTATGATGCTGCCGGAAGGTTGAAATCTTTAATCAATAAAAGAGATAATGGCGAAATAATCAACTCATACACTTACACAAATGATAAAAATGGCAACCAGACCGAAGAAGCCCGCGTTGAACCACTTGCAATTGCAGGACAGAAGCCCGGAAAAACCAATTACACTTATGACAAAGCAAATAGAATTATCTCGGCGGACTCGGCGGTATTTGAATTTGATGATAACGGCTGCTTGAAAAAGGAAACAGTTCAGGGATTAACCAGCAACTTTGTGTTTGATGCTGAAAATAATTTATTGAATATTTCAGGGAATACAAATTCATCTTTCTTTTATGATTGTTTTGGTAATAGAATCAGGACAACGATAAATGGCAAAACCCGGAAATACGTTCACGACCTGAACTCGCCGTTGAATAATGTTCTTATGGAGAAAGATTCAAGCGGGACGATATTGAATTACTATGTTTATGGCAATGGCTTGGTTTCGCGAATCAAACCGAACAACAAAACGGAGTATTATCATTATGACTTCCGTGGCTCGACGGTTGCCATGACCGACATGAGCGCAAGTATAACTCATAAATATTCTTACGGTGCTTATGGTGAACTGCTTTCGAGCGAGGAATCGGATAGCAATCCATACCGTTATGTTGGTATGTATGGAGTGATTGATGACAATAACGGATTCTACAACATGCGAGCAAGATATTACGACCCATCGCTTGGCAGATTTATAAGCGAAGACCCGGTGTGGAGTGTGAATCTATATCCGTACGCTGGTGGGAATCCGGTGATGGGGATAGATTATAACGGAGCAGCAACAACTATTCCCGGAAGTTTTGATGGAACAAGCCCTTACAAAAATCGCCCTGCTCCATCTGGAAGTTCAAATAACATACCTGAGAGTTTTAATGGTGCAAGCCCCTATCAAAATAATGGTTCAAGAGTATGCAGCGCGGCTAATGCAAGAATGATTAAGCAAAGATTAATTACAGAATTAATGACCCAAATGGCATATTCAGCCGAAGCGGATCAGAAACAATTTGTTTATGATCAATACGAAATAGTTCAAAACTTTGTTGAAGGAGTTGTTAGCTTATTTGTACCAGGAGCAGGTATTGGAACAAGTTCAGGGAAATTAATTTATTATTTAAGTAAAGGAGATGAGTCAAAAGCTGTTGAACAGTCTATTAGTTTAACTTTAAATGTTTTTAGTAGTGGGTTTAAATATGCATTTAAAGGTACGAACGGAGAACAATACTCTAAATTTATTTTCTTTACTGCTGGTCAAGTAAATAAGCAAGCATTTAAAGGTAAATAATACATTTATTATATTTATTTAGGACACAAAAATGAAAATATATCTGTTAATATTGAATTTGTTCATCGCAACAAATCTTTTTTCACAACCAATCAGCTATACTTACGATAAGCTGAATCGACTGACTTTCATTGATTATCAAAACGGAACAACGGTTAGCTATACCTATGATGAGTTGGGGAACTTGACTGGCAAAACTATCGGCGGCGGGCCGCAGATTATTGCACAGAGCGACAACCAAGATGTCTGCGTCGGCGATATGTTAAAGCTATTCGTTAAAGTTAGCGGCAGCGGACTAACTTATCAGTGGTATAAAGACGGGAATTTACTGAGCGGAGAAATAAAAGATGAATTGATTCGCACAGCAACTTCAAATGACGCTGGAACTTATTTCTGCAAAGTAACAAGTACAAAACCACCGATGCTCTTGAACTCTAACAATATGATTGTTACTGTGAGTGTACCAATTGTCATAACAAAGCAGCCACAAAAGATTATATCAAAATTTGTCGGAGATAATCTGAGTGAGTCGCTTATTACAAGCGGAACAAGCCCAACATATCAGTGGTATTTCGCAGGAACTTTATTAACTGGACAGACAGGTTCAACATTAACGTTAACAAATCTGCAAATTAAAGACAGAGGTAAATACTACTGCAAAATTACAAACCGATGTGGAACAGTAATTTCAGATACGCTAACTCTCGATATTGTAACTTCAGTTTCAGAAAATAACGCAAGTGGTTATTTCCTCTTCGACTGCTCCCCCAATCCCTTCGACGAATCTACAAATATCAAATTCGTTTTGCAACAAGCAGGACAAGTCAAGCTAACAATTTCCGATATTTCAGGAAGAGAATTGATGGTACTTGCTGATAAACTATTTGATGCCGGAACAAGCGAAATAAAGTTTAAAACCGGAGATTATAATTTAATGAATGGAACTTATTTCTATTCGATTTCTGTTAATGGATTTAAGGATACAAAGAAGATGGTATTAATGAAATAATAAATCTCTGGAAAAGATGGACTCCACTTTTGAAGTGGAGTCCATCTCAAAAGAGAGATTAATATCGTTTTTTGAAAACATTACCCACCTAAATGAAATGAAGTAACTTCATTATGAAACTCTGTAAACACTAATAAAGAATCAAGTTCTCGTGAAAAGAAACGCCGGAACGCTCAAAAAGAACGTCTCCAAGGATTTTTATGGCTTCTCTAACGACTTTTACAGCATCTCCAACGAACTTTACAGAGTCTCCATTGATTTTTACTTTAATTCCAACGACTTTTACTTCGTCTCCAACGAACTTTACGGCGTTTCATTTGCTTCATACGCCATGTCAATTTAGTCTTTACGGCGTTTCATTTGATCTTTACGCCGTTCCATTTCGTGTTTTTACGGTTTTTAGAGCTTTTATATCTCTTCTTCCGAATACTTTTTAATACTCGGATGAGTGACTCCTAATATTTTGGCTGCGGCAAAAGTGTTGCCGTTAGTTTGATTTAATGCTGCATTAGTCAGCATTTGTCTTAATAATTTGAATGCTTTACCGTGTAATTCTGACGGAATTTCAATATCAGCATATTTTAATTCTGCTTTGAAGTCTGACAAAACATTTTTGATTATTTGATTGTCAATCATTTTATCTTTATACAAACTTAAACGCTCAATGATAATTTTCAATTCACGAATATTTCCATTGTATCTATGAGCTTGAAGTTCTTGAATTGCTTGTTCTGTAAAGTCAAGAGTAATATTTCGATTTGAAGATAAAACTTGTATTAAATGCGGAATTTGTTCTTTACGTTCCCGAAGAGGAGGAATGAATAATTCAAAATATCTCAAACGATAATACAAGTCTTCCCGGAATTTGCCTTCAGTTACTAACTGCTTTAAATCCTCATTAGAGGCTCCGATTATCCTTATGCGTGAGTTTTCGACTTTACTACTGCCAAGTTTTCGAAATTCTCCATTTTCTAAAAACCTCAAAAGTTTTGATTGAATAGACAGCGGTAAGGAATTTATTTCATCAAGGAATAATGTTCCGTTTTGATGCACCGCGACAATACCGTCTTTTCTTTCAGTTGCACCTGTGAAAGCACCTTTTTCATGTCCAAAAAGTTCACTCTCGATAATATTTTCAGATAAGCCACCACAATTCAGAGCAATGATTTGGTGTTTATTTCTTGAACTACATGAATGAATAGTTTTTGCAAGAACCTCTTTTCCAACTCCGGTCTCACCGACAATTAATATCGGGTTATCCGATTTTGCCATTTCTTGCTGCTGTTTGTCAAGATTCAATGTATCAAAAACTGTAAACGGATTATATTTTGTTTTTCCACCAATTCTTGATTCATAGGCTTTTAATCTTTCTATTTTTTCTTTTGTTCCGGTCAAAAGGTCAACATCAAACACCCTTTTATTCTCTTTTTCATACTGTTTTTCGACTGATCTGATAAGTTTTAAAGGTAATGTATCAGATTCAGAAAGTAAAATCCATGAAGTTGTCATTGCAGGTGTTCCAGAAGAGATACCAACATATAACTGATGTTCTTTTAAGAATTGTTCACTAAATGAATTTTCAAGATAATTCAGAAGTTTTGGAAATACATCAATATAATCGGCAACATTTTCAAAGGTTAATTCATCAATGATTATATTCTCTTCTAAACAATAGTTATTCTTAATAATTTCCGATTTCAAATATTCTGCAATCATCAAATATGTTATATCGGTTTTCTTAACTACTGCACCTGTATTATGCAGCAAGTATATTTTATCGAATTTTCTTTCTTGCAGAATAGTCAAGATGGAGCCTTCATCCTCTTTATTCAGGAGTTTTCCGGCATCATTTGCACCGATGAATGAGATAAATATTTTCATAATAATTCTTTAAATTTTGAATATAATGTATGACTAATTAACCGACATCCCCGGAAAATTGCTAACCACATTTTCTTGTGGTGGTGAGAACAACAGCATAGTTTTTGCCATTTCAACAAAACCAATCATTTCCACCGTTGATAATGATTCTGTTGGTTCAGTTTCAATATCAATGTGAACTTTGTTCTCTAACTTGTTGATATTTATTATTATTTTGGACATATCGTCACTTACTTTAATTTTTATTAATTTACTATTTTTAAAATTGTTAGGTATTTTTTAGAGTTATATTATTTGGATACTAATATTCTTTTCTATTTATATAAATTTGATTTATTAATAATTCTAAGATTGCTGCTAATTTCTCGTATTTTTTATTCTCAAAATATTTCATGGTATATTCCCTTTTAGATTCATTGATTGATAACCACCATTCCTTTACATTGTAATCTCCATGCGATGGTATATTCCTTAAAGTGTGTGCATTAATGAATTCCCAATAAATGTCCCAAACAGAGTATCCATTAATTTTCTTGTTCAAGTCATCAATATAAAATGCCAAGCAGAAACTCAATAATCTCGAAAATTCCCAATAGAAGATATTATCAAGATTATATTTGATTGTCTCACGTAATCTTTGATAATTAGTCCATTTATTCTCATAATGAAAAAATTTTTCGGATTTTATTTTAATTATGTCATTATTAACAATAAATTTCATAAAACCTTCTAATTGAATTATTGACCATCTACAGTATTCAAAAAAATCGTCTTTATTCTTTAAGGCTTTCATCATTTTTTTATTATCCCGGACAATTTTCTCTCTAATATTTTGTTCTTTGATGAATGTAAAATAGTTACTTGGTTCAACATCAAAATCAATTTCTTGTTTAACCTTTTCTACTTCAACAAAAAGTCCATCAATTTGACGATTCAGAGTATTGTAATTTAATGTCATCCTCTCTTCAATATCATTTATTTTTAATATACTATTGCTTGAGTCTATCGTTGAATTATTTTGTTCTGGATTGCTATAAATGGCTATATTTCCGGTAATTTCGTATTTACTATTGAAAAATTTCCTCAGTTCACCGACCGAAATTCTTGTTCTTTGTAACTTCGATGATAGTTTACTTAATTTTTTGTTCAATAAATCAATGTTTAATCCTTTTTCATTTGAACTAATTTTAATAATCTCTATTTCTTTTTGTAGGTCAGAAATAATTTTGTTTTTTAATTCTTGTTCAGACAATTTAATTTTTATTGGAAGATTCAAACTCTTACCACACAGCTCATTAAATTTATTTTTGGTTTTTCTATAAATTTCGTCTTCTTTGCCTTTTACTTGACCAAGATATTCAATTTTACCTTTTAACACTTGAACAATATTTCTATATCCTTTTTTTGAAGGTTCCTTAATTTTGTTGTTTGCTAAATTGAATTTTATTTGTGCTTTTTCTAATCCATCTTTTTCCCAACTATGAAGGAGCACACGGACATATCTGATATATCGTCTTTCCAAATTGAGCTTTGTATTTACTTTTATCCCGGTTACTTCTTGTTTGTGCTCTGTGCCTTGAGCTCTGACTTTATTAAAATTGATTTTAAACCCTGATTTCTCAATGATATTAACAATTTTTGGGCTTAATTCGATTTGATAATCTGCAATTCGGTTCTTGACTATTAACGATTCATCAATAAATTTTCCTTGTAATTTTTCATTTATTAAAATTTTCCTTATTCCTTTAATCTGTTCATTGCTCAGCGGTTCATTGAATTTTAATTTTAACATATCAGAAAAAGTTAATTTGTCATTTGTTAAAAGAGATTCAATTTTAAAATTTTTAATCTGGCTGATTTCATTTATCGAATTTCTTATATTTGAAAAAGATGAAAGAACTTCACTGTCTTTTTTGTTAATTATTCCTACATCGTTTGGGAATAGTTGTTGCTTAGTTGAAAAGGTAATATCGTCTGCATATCTTGTGTATTTGCAATTATTCTGATTTGCTAATTTTTGAAGTTCCCCATCCAGCCTATAACATATCATATTTGATAGTATTGGAGAAGTAGGAGCACCCTGTGGTAAGTATCCTTGATAACAACATAAGTTTGAAATATAATGTGAAACCTGCTCATTTATTCCAAATGGTTTAGAACATAGTAAACCTTTAACACGGACAAAACTAATTGAAGGGAAGAAGTCGCTCAGGTCAATATTCAGAACGAATTTTTTATTTATATGATTCTGTGCATTTGTGACGATACTTTTTTTATGAAGGAAGCCATGAGCCGATGATTTGGAATTTTCTTCATATATTTTTTGAAGAATCATATTGAGTTTTCTTTGAATTCTCTTTAGACCTCTATTTGGAGCTAATATTGTTCTTACTCCACCAGTCTTCTTTGGAATTGTAAATTCTCTATACTTCTTCTTATCAACTTTTTCTACCAAACAATAATAAGTTAAGATATTAAGTTTTTCATCTAACAAAGTTGATAAGTCATTGATATTCTTCAGAGATACTAATTTGTTAAGTAATTCTATGGAAGGAATTTCTTTGATTTTATCTAAATATGTGTTTAATTTGTCCATAAAATATTGGGTATCTGTTTTTTTATTCATCAATTAGATGTTTCACTCAAACTAAACTTAATCGATTCATTTCATAACTTAACTATCTTTTTCTTAAATCATTTCAAGGTTCAGCTATTTTATACTAACTCATCATACAATAATAAAGAACGTTGGGTTAAACCGTCGCACTTATACAACGGAAATCAATAATGACAGATACCCAAGAAAAATGGTTCAAATTACATGCCAATTAATTTTATTAAATTCAAAATTTCCTTTTTACAATATAAGTTTCTTCTACTTGAAAGTTGTTGTATTCAATCATTTTGGTTTTCCAATGATTTGTATCCAGTAAGCTAATATCATCTTTTAAAACGCTGTGTCCTGAATCATTATCATCAAGACCTTGCGAGAAAGAGATACCACCAATATCTGTTAGAACAAATCTATTGTGCATAATATCTATCGGGCATCTGCAAATTTTTAATTCAGAATTAATAGGTAGTTTAATCTCTAAATAGTTTTTTAAATTATGACAAAATACTGTCTTCTCAACACTGTTCCCAGTAAAATATTTTATGCTATATTGATTCTTTGTACTCAACCTTGCCAATCTATCAATAATTTCCAATAATGGTCTAATATGTCTTGGTTTTAGTTTTTCAAAATGTGGATCAATGAATATTATATCTTTTGAATGTAATAGTAAAGGCATTATAGAATCAGCAATGGTCGAAGGTTCTCTGAGAATTTGCATACTTTTATTTACTCGAAAAATTTCATTTTCTTCATCTAAATCTTCATTTGTTAAAACATAAGAAACATTATTTTGATTCAAGAGTCCGATAATCCCGTTAAAAGGTTTCAAATAATGTATTTCAACAGCATTATTAATCCAACTTTTCTCCCTATTAAATTGCCTAAAGGAATTAACAATTTTTTTATTAGTCTTCATTAATCCTAATTTTACTTCACATCGTTTCTTGAGCATTGGAGGGAAATCGTTTAAATTTTCATAAACTAATTCAATCCAGTTTCCGGGATATTTTGAAATTAATCGTCCGTTGGAAGCACCAAATTTTTCATCAATATATCGTATTCTTTCCCAAGATTGAAAGAATTCTGGTTCAATTGCAAATTCTTTGATCATCGAAACAACTCCTCTGCTCGTTCTTCAAAGAATCCTTGTGGCCATTGTTCGGTAAACTCACCAGTTTCATCAATCGGCAGTTTTGTTACTTTTGTGCCATTTTGAGTAGATTCAAAATAATAAACGCTGATTTCCTCGTTGTCAAGCTCATGTTCTTCTACCCTCCGCAGTAATCTCAACATCAAATGTTCACTATGAGTTTCAATTAAAAATATTTTATTGTCTTTATTTTCAATTAATAAGTCACCGAGTTCCGTTTGCAATTTGGGATGGATGTGTAATTCAGGTTGTTCTATTGCTAAAATGGAGCTATTATCCTTATATATACTTGCAACAATGATTGGCAAAATTTGTGAAAAGCCCACTCCAACATCATTCGGACTGAGTTCGATTTTCGAAAATTTATCTCTAAGGACAATTCGAGATTTTCTTATTACTTCATTATTATCCTCATAGTTTTCGGTATAATTTCGCTTAACTATTTCATAATTTGTGTTCAATTTCTTTGATGAACTTAACCAGTAGCTTACATCTTCGATTAGATTTATTAGTGGATCATTATCAAAACCTGAATGAGACCTATACAATAGATCCCATGCTGCCAAACCATTCCACCACCTGTCTTCTGTTAAAAATTTATTCGGTCGAAAATTTCTTGAAGGGATTTCTCTTAATGGGCCAATATATCTAAAATTCTTTAAAAAATAATAAATTGTATTGCCATTTCCAATAATTAAGAAATTTATTATATCATAAAGTTCACCCAATACGTGGGAAGTGTTGTTATAATTTTCGGTATTAAAATATTCATTATATAATAGATGAACAGGTGGTATATAGAAGTTTAAAAACTTTAATAACCATCTATTTTCGTTAGTATCGTTAATACTAAATCTCAAGCCATTATGTTCAGAAAAATCTGAGAATTGGAAATTGAAATCTTCCAGTCTTATTTTTATTTTATTAAAATTATCTAAGTTACTATAATCAACTGGTTTATAACTTCCATTTTCAATTGCATCACGAAGTATAACTGGTAACATCCATTGAGGGTCGTTATGGAAATATTCTTTCACTTTGTTTAAGCAAGAAACAATCGATGATTGTAAATTTAATTCTTCTAAGACTTTCGTTATCTTGGAATGTGCAAAATTTATATTTTTTATAAAATATTGCTTTTTAAATGGGTCGTTCATTTCAGTACCTAAAGTAAAAAAAAATTCGAAATCAAGAGATATATCAATTTCTGTTAATATCTGACTATATTCCTTATTATATTTCAACCTAATGCTATATTTAATGTTATCTATGTTAAAAAAGTTATCAAGAAGTTTGGATTGTCTATATTCCCAAACATTTTCAATCATAATTCGATAACGTGAATCCATACCACCAAAATAACAATTAGAAATATTAAAAGCAATTATCATTTCATTATTTAAATCATGATTGTAAACAAGGTTTTGAAATCCTCCCAAATCAACATAATTCCCTCCAAATTGGGTTTGAACTGGATCAAAATTCTGCCTTTCGAATATCTCTTTAGCGTACAATAATGCGTGCATAATTGTACTTTTTCCGGCACTATTTGCTCCAAAAAGCAAAGTGATTGGGGATAATTCAATTTCAATTTTATCCTTTATTCCTTTGAAATTTTGCAATTCAATACTTTTTATTCGATTGAACTGATTTGTCTTATTTAATTTCTCTGCCATTATGTAATTCTTTATATATTAATAGTTTATCTTTATTATAAATAGATTAGCTATTTTAAGACGATTTAATTTCTTACTTATTATTTAATAAATTAAATACTATCTTTCTCCTCATCAAACCCACTTATCTTCTTTTCAACCATTTTCCTTGAAGAGTTGGCATAGCAGTAGCTACATAGGTGATTGCAGGTATTATATGCCCCAATATCCTTGCTGATAATACAGCCACATGCTTTTCTCTGTCCCTTATCTTTAAGATTCGGCTTCTTGGTTTCAAATAAACTTGCATTTGGATCGTGCCCCAAGAAGTCCATCAGTTCGGCATCTTTATTAAATAACTTGATAAGAAGTTCATCATCTATACATTTGTTGTGCTCAATGTTGTATTTATTCAAATCAATATCCTCCGCACAGGTAGATATTCTAAAATCTTTGTTTACCGTTTGCCAGCCTTCTAATAGTTTTCCAATTCCATCAGCAAATTCTATCTTTTGCTCTTTTGAAAATTCTTTGAAAAATAGAGACCCTTTTGATAAATTTGGAATGTCTTTTATCAGATTCGCTTGGACTTTCGGATATTCATTTATATCGACAAAACTGAAAACAAGTTTATCGGTATATTTCACTAACTTTTCTGAGAGATTCTCAATCTTTTTTAACAGATCATCCACAGTTAAATTATCCGACAATATAAGTGGATCAAAGCGCCAGATTACCTTCTCATTGCCGATTTGATTCGATAGTTGCTGAAATGTTTCAATTCTTTCGTTTAATGCCGGAACATTAGGCTCGAAACCTTCAATTTCATAATCATTCAGTGAAAATTGAAAATAGTAATTAATATTTCTTTTATCAAGTTCATCTAAATAAGGGATTATTGGCTTCGGGTTTTTCGTCCAGAAAATTATTGCCCGAACCTTGTAAAGTGAAATATAGTAGGGGGTTGTTCTGTTGAATGGATTAGTCCATTTAACATATCCTTCATTGAGTCTATTCATAAACCATTTAGAGAAAAAAGCCGGAATATCCGTAGCTCTGCTTGCTGAAACAATTACCGGAGCACTTGCAATGACCTTTTCACCCTTATCATTGATAATTTCTATTTCTTGCCAATTCTTTGCCATGATTATTCCTTAAAGCACAAAAGCACTTTGATGTTTAAATAATAACTGATTAATTTTTGAAATGCGACCACCCTCACACTTTGTCGGGTTCTTTGTGTTATCGCTTACCTGATATTCGTTTTTTCTCTGAATTGATGTCAAAATATCGTTTGCGAATTCTTTTCTTGCCAAAACCCTATATGCAACTTTTGAAATATCATTGCTTACCTTGCCATTTTGAATAACAAAATTTCTTTCAATATAGCAATCCTTGTTAGTACATTCTTTAAACCAAAAAGCACAGCTCAAAGGGAAAATACATGAAAGATTTGAGCTTGTATTGTTTAAATATTTATTAATCTCAAAGCTTAAAAATTTAGTAATGTAATCTCTCTGTTTCATTTTATCCTTAGACACTATGTCAAGTAAAATAACTATTCCATTTACAGAAATCTTATCTTGGAATAAATTTAAAAATTCTTGATAAAATCCAAACGATTCTCGAGCATTAATATTATAAAATTCTGAAATAAATTTAAAAGTCATTATTATATCAAAGGGTTCATTTATTTTTGCTAAAAAAGTATTCATGTTCGTTTTAAATGATTCTTTGTTGTCGAAAACTATACGATGAGTATTGACGATAAATGCAGTATTAAATTTTTTATTGAACTCCTTTACCATTATTTCCTGTGATGCAATAGCAATTTCATTTCCATCAATTGAGTACACAACAATACTTTTATTTGATAATCCGGATTCGGCTAAAAAAGTTAAAACTCCTATAAGATTACCTCCAGTACCGGAGCCAATATCTAAAATTGATATTTTATCTTTGTTGGTTAATGCTTCAGCAAATATTTTGCTTTTAAAAAGATCACTCATTATTGTATAACTTTCAGTAAAGCTACGGAAGAAATAAGTTCCCAAATACTTCTTATTTTGCTCTTCGTCATTATATAAATTCAAATCAACATTCTCGCAAGGTTTGTAAATCCCACCTAAAATATTGTAAATTAAATTCTGCAAGAAATTCTCAACTATTTTTTTCGTTACCGTGTACATTTTGCTTCACCACAATTATTTCAAATACAGGAAACGTATTGAAAATTCTGTGCCAAAACATAACTGATGTTATATCAAGTAGTTAATAAAAGTATAGTATTGAGTATTGTAATAATTTTACAAAATATTGTAAAATATTTACAAATAGATTAATAGTAATAAATATTCCAAGATTCATTTCACTTTATTCGGAGGGGCAAGGAACATATAATCATAACCAATATTCTCATTTCCTTGACAGCGTGCAAATTACTTTACATGAAGAGTTCATGTTATATAAATATTAAGCCATTATTTATCGAGGTACTAAAATAATTACAGAATTAAATAAATTCTTCAAATAAACCGAGCTTTTTAAAACACATTCGCAATTTCGGCGAATGCTTTCTTTTGTTCAGGTTTAACATATCCAAAAAATACTGATTTGTTTTTATGGCCAGTAATAAGCATGACATTTTCAGGAGTCATATTTTTGCTTAATGCCAGAGTAGATAACGTTTTTCTTCCGGTATGAGTCGTTATAAGTGACCATTTTGGAACTGTCTCTTTTACAACTTTATTACCATAGAACTTTGGGATTTGAACAAGTGTTTCAATTCCTGCTTCTCTACATACTTGCTTCAAATAATCATTAAATTTCTGATTTGAAATTTTTTGGATTTGATAATTTGGGAACCTTTTTAAAACAGCCATCAATTTCGCGTGAATAGGCTTCTGTTCATGCTCAGTTGTTTTTTCTGTAATAATATCTATAACTCCGTAAATGTAATTCTTTTGCCCAACTCGAAGAGGTTTATCATACCAAACAAAATTTTCTGGTCTTAGGTTTATTAAATCAGAATATCTTAATCCAGTATAACATTGAATTAAAAACAAATTTCTTACATTACTTAACCTTGGTTTTAATTCAGCCTTTTCAAGCAAATCTAATTCGTGGAAAGTTAGTGCAGGTTTTTGACTTACAAGATTTTTATTAAGATTAAAATCTCTTATACTTTTGTGCAATAGTTTTATAAGTCCATCTTCATAAGTCCACTCTTTTTCAACAGCATAATGAATGAAAGTGATGATATTTCTTAAAACTGTCCTGATAGAATTATTCATCATCTTTTTTTCCTCAGAAAGGTAAACAACCAATGAATCAGTAAAGGACTGATTGGAACAATTAAATTGTATTTGTTCATCAATATATTTTTCAAATTCTACTAATTGATTATAGGTTGTCCTAAGTCGAATAATTGTTTTTGGATGAAATTTTGTAGTCTGACTTCGATCAACAAGGAATTGATCAAAATAATCAAGGAATAGCTTGCTTTTTATTTCAGATTTTACAGGTGGATTTTTCAGTTTTTCAATAAGTTCGGCAACATCTCTTAGGTTTATTTCTTCATTATTAATAGTTGCATTATAGAAAAAGGCTTTTATAGCCCCTTTCAAGGAGTCGAGCTTTGATGCAATAGTCTCAAGCGCTTCACGATTGGCTTCAGTCTTGCGTTTTGGAATAATGACAGCCTCAGTCTTTTGATCCCAATAAATTGGATTTAACGAAAGTCCAGAGCTAATGCGAAGCCTCTTCGATTTCCAATGTACACTTATGAGAATTAATGAGACAACTCTTTTTGGGAAAGCAACATAAAAGCGAATTTTCATTGGTTACCTATTTTTTTCTTCCATTATATTATTAATTTTATGTATTGACACTTTATTGACACTTTTATTTTAATTTTAATAAATTTAGTTTGACATATAATAAATTAATAGTCCATCAAATAGCACTGGAAGCTATTTTTGCTAATTCTAATTAATCTCGTTTTATTTAGTTTAATATTAAGTTCACGTCCCCTATGCGCTACTTTTGACTTCTGATATAATTGCTGCCTTTCTACTCAAAGTACTTATAGGGTAATGGAGTGAGTAATTAATCCAATTTTACATTTTTATTTTCCTTTTCTACTTGTCATTTGCGAGCATCCATGAATCGCCTCAAGAAAGCAGCTCAAATTTTTACATTAATGCTTCAACTTTATAAAATAGAAAACTCTATTAACAATTATCTACAATATATTATGCAAGGAGATGCTGCGCCAGCAGCGCTTTATAATGCCTTTTGCATAATTTATGATGAAAAAGTGCAGTCTTTTGCATAAGTTTGCATAGTACATTATGCAAGATGATGCTGCGCCAGCAGCGGCTATTAATGCTATTTGCATACTTTTGCATAGTTTTTTGCCCTTTTTTGTCTGAACTTGGATTTTTGGTATTAAGGGATTATTGGATTTTGGAATTGTTACAATCTTTCCAAAAAATCTCAGTTCAGATTTTATTTTTAATTTGCATAATTTGCATGGTTTATGATGAAAAAATGCAGTCTTTTGCATAAGTTTGCATAGAACATTATGCAAGATGATGCTGCTCCAGCAGCGGCTATTAATGCTATTTGCATACTTTTGCATAGTTTTTTGCCCTTTTTGTTTGTACTTGGATTTTTTGGATTAAGGGATTATTGGATTTTGGAATTCTGTATCGCAGATCAAACGGATTAACAAATTGCACGGATTTAGGAATAATTATTATAATATTCTTAAATCCATTTTGCACAGTTCGTCTTCTTTCCAAAAAATCACACAATCCCATAATCCCAAAAATCTCAGTTCAGACTTCCACAAAATTAACTACTAAAAACATCTCTGTCAACTTAACCGTTCGGAAACGACTCACAAAATATTTTGAAAAATGTGTGGATTGTCATTTAGGCAAAATAGGGCATCGTTAGTAATGTTTAAGAGTAAAAATAGCTTAGACATTCTGGTCTTAGCATAAAAATATACCAGTTACAATAAATGATTATAAGATTCACTTTTAATGCTCAATTAGTAATAAAGAATGCAAAATCAGACGAACCTTTGGTAGTTGAAAACGTAAACATTTTTATATACGGAGAACCCGGGAGTGGCAAAACCAGTCTTGTGAATACTGCCGAAAGTTTATTAACACTCGACTTCGACAAAGACGTTCACAGAAGCGATTTCAGAAGAGAAGTGCGATTGTAGGGACAGAGCTTGCTCTGTCCATTTCATCATAGAAAATATGGCAGAGTTAATAAAAAGCCCTTCGCGGAGGAAGGGCTTTCTTCAAAATCATTTAAAAAAAATATTTCCAACTCTGCCACTTTCTAATTAAGATTTCTGGCTATTCGAAATCCAAGGTCATCAATTTTAAACAATGTAGGATGACTACGTCTGCGATTTGTTGCTATACACCCCCTTGCTTCATCATTCCAACCTCCGCCACGAAAAATCCGATATGAACCATAAACTGTTTCATCATATAAATCTGAACACCATTCCCATACATTACCTAACATATCATAAATTCCCCATTCATTAGGTTTCTTTGTCCCAACATTATTAGTTTTCCCTCCTGAATTTTCTTTATACCACGCAATCTCGTCAATCTCTCCGTATCTAACTTCTGCTGTTCCTGCTTTACATGCATATTCCCATTCTGCCTCAGTTGGAAGTCTATAACCATCAGCATTTGAATCGATTATTATTTCTTCGTTATCATTACTCAAAATGTAACAAGTTTTTAATTCCAATTTAATAGAAAGCGTATTACAAAAATTCACTGCATCTCTCCATGATACAGTTTCAACTGGTTTGTTATTTCCTTTAAAAGTGCTGGGTGATTCCTTCGTTACCTCAAAATACAAATCTTGGGTTACAGGAAACTGAGCAAGTAAGAATGGTTGTAACTCTACAGTCCATTTATGTTTTATTCTATCATCTCTTAGAACTATTTCACCTTCTGGTATTATTAGCATTTGCTTATGCAATGTGATAATGTCTGTACTATGTATATTATCTTGATTCAATAGATGTTTTTTCCAAATATTTTTAAATATAAATTATCCTACACCACCACCGGCGGCACCACTCCCCCCGCATTTACCACCGCAATATTGCTTGCTCCGCTGGTTTCGCTGCCTTTTCTGGCTTTTACGATATATTGAATAGGCAAACCAAGAGGGTGCCCGATGTGAATAAAACTTGTTTTTGTTACTACATTGAGCAAAATCCACTGCGAATACGGCGGAATACTATATTCAACCACAAACTGCGTGCCGGGAGCATTGCCGTTTCTGCTCCAGTCAAGCTCGATATTGCCGTCGGGAAGCAATTCCGCAACTAATTCGCTTGGGGGAATCGGATGCTGAGGATAACTACCCCCTTCATGCGTTGAAATTCCCAATTGCGATTTCAAAGCAGGAGTAACAGCGGGATTTGCCTGAATTTTATTCACCACAACCCGCACTTTTTGAATAATCGAATCCTTTGTAGCGTCTTTTGTATTCATATAGCTCTGTCATTCTGAACGAAGTGAAGAATCTATACTCCAATCCAAGCTCAAATCTCTCCATTCAGGGTTAAAATCAGTTATTAATTTTACTTTTTTCTCTCTAAGCCAACCTTTTAATTGTTTTTCTCTTGCAATTGCAGAATAAACATCAGTAGTCATTTCATAATAAACCAGTTTGGTGATATTGTATTTTTTTGTAAATCCTTCCACTAATTTGTTTTTATGTTCGAAAACTCTTCTTTCCAAATTATTGGTAAAACCGATATATAAGGTTCTGGAAGCATTCGTCATAATATATACAAAATAGTTCTTATCCATAGTTCAGATTCTTCACTTCGTTCAGAATGACAACAACTTTGTCACTCTGAGCAGAGCGAAGAGTCTATATCCAAGTTTAGATTCTTCACTTCGTTCAGAATGACAAGCAATAAGTCCCAGTGGGACAAGATTAATATTGGCAACCGTGAGAAAGTTGGCAAGCCACGCAATAAAATCAGCATCTTTTGTAGGAAAATAATTAGCCATCTTGGGGAATCTCCCAAATTTATTCAATAAAAATTCAATTTATCCAAAGAAAAACTCCAAGTTTCAAAAGAAAACCCAATGGTTTCTCTGCAAAATTATGATTATTCTAAAGAAAAATTGCAAGTTTCTCAAGAATTATTGAGGCTGTCTCAAAAGCCTCATTTCTGTCATTCCTGCGAATGCATAAATCCCCTAAAGTGGGACTGGAAGGAGATTCCTGCATTCGCAGGAATGACATTTTTGTTAAATATGTGACTTTTGAGACAGCCTTGAGGAATCATGAGAAATATTTTAAAAAATCAATTCATTCTAAACAATAATAAATTCAAAAAATCAATCCATGCAAAATTATGTGTTTTTGAGCAAATACACATACATATTTCTGAATTTTCCCAAAATAATTATGACTAAAGATGCCTATTACTTTTCAATATTGCTTAAGCAAGTCATGACGAGAAAATACTTGTGCTAAGGGCAGATCTTGAAGAATGGATAGTTGTAAGTTTCTACCTACTGCCGGATGTCCATCCGATAAGCACCAAATTTCTTCTATTCTACGTTTACCAAGTTAATGATCATTTTTGCAAGACGCACATTTTTGAGCTGCATGAAAAGACAAACCCAATCTATTAAGTGTTTACTGCGATTCATCACTTTTTGATTTAGGGACATCACTTTTTGATTTAGGGACATCACTTTTTGATTTAGGGACATCACTTTTTGATTTAGGGACATCACTTTTTGATTTAGGGACGTCACTTTTTGATTTAGGGACGTCACTTTTTGATTTAGGGACGTCACTTTTTGATTTAGGGACATCACTTTTTGATTTAGGGACATCACTTTTTGATTTAGGGACATCACTTTTTGATTTAGGGACATCACTTTTTGATTTAGGGACATCACGAAACCATTTATGTTCCAGAGGAAGCAATTTATCTTTCAGGGACATTCAGAAACCTTAGTTGAAATGCAAGCCCACAACTCTTATAACTTTATTAGCTTATTGAAATGAGAATAAGCTAATAAGGTTGCTGCTTTCGGGAGTTTATTGTTCTACTAAGGTTGATTTTTATTGGAATAAGGTTTTTTGGAATTAATTCAATATTTATTTTGAACTGCCTTTTTTCCAATTCTTTGAAATAAATCCCACTTTTTAAACATTTAATCGGTTCTGAATCATAAGGAGCTTGCGCCGTTTTTACTTAAATGATAAATTAATAAAAGTGGAATTAATACTGAACTTTATTTATCCTAATGTCTTGTGTGTACCGTCGCAGCGGGGCATCCTGTGAGAATGTCCACAAATACAATCTTCTGGCCCCTTGCCGCTAAAAATACGCTTCATACTCGATTCGATTCTTGTCACGCGGGTTTGGGACTGCTTGGCTGCTGCAAAGAAGAGTAAATATGCTTTTTGTCTTCCGGGTGTCAATGCCTCGAAAGCATCTTTCAAATCAGGGTCTGAAATTAATTTATTTTGAAATTCTTCCGGTATGGGGTAATCCGAAGTCTTTTTTAACTGCACTTTCAATCCAGCTTTTTCCAATTCAATTGCTTCAAAAATATATGCCTTGATAGTGGTTTCCAGTTTAACGATTTCCTTTAAAGATGTGAAACGGATCTGGCGTCCGGCTTGCGTGTTTTCACCGGGTTTGACAAGCAGGCATTTTTCATCACTTAACAATGCGCCATTGAAAAGCCCAAGCAGGCAATACTCTTTAAATCCACTAATAATTACAATGTTGGTCCCCTGAAACGAATAGCAGGGCTGTCCCCATTTAAATTCTTCGGTCAGCCCGCATTCAAGAACAATCATTCTCAATTTTTCCTGTTCTTGTTGCCATTTTTCGGCTTTGCTTATATATTCATCAACTTTTATATTCATTATTTTTAATTCGGATTCTTAATATTATTTATTTTTATCTATAGAGAAGATAAAGAACCTATAAAATATTCTCTTTAACCATTACCAATTTAATTTTTTTTTCAATTGACTTAATGTTTATTCCTTTTCAAATGCTAACAATTAACATATTCTCGGCAATTGCTCTCCTGACAGCATATCAACAATTCTATTTGTACCTATGCAAGTCTTCATAATCACTTTTTGCTTATTATCCGATGTTACTCTGCCAATAATATTGGAATCGGCACCGAGAATATTTTTTCGCATCTCGTATAGAATTTTATCCGCATCTTCGGCAGAGACTATAACTATAATTTTCCCTTCATTTGCCACATAAAGCGGATCAAAACCCAACATTTCGCATACACCTTTGACTTGTTCATCAATTAATATCTGATTTTCTTCTATATACATTCCCAATCCCGATGACATTGCAATTTCATTTAATGCACTGGCTAACCCGCCACGAGTCGGATCACGCAAAACATGAATATTCTTTGATATTTTACAAATATTTTCCACAAGTTCATTTAAAGGAGCAGAATCACTCTTAATTTTGGATTCGAATTCAAAACCTTCGCGTTCTGACATTATTGCAATTCCATGAGAAGCAATAGCTCCATTCAGGATAATCACATCACCGGCACGGCAGTTTTTCGGTGAAATATTAATTCCCTCGTAAACAAATCCCACACCGGCAGTATTAATAAATATTTTATCTACTTTTCCACGGTTGACAACTTTTGTGTCACCGGTAATAATTGAGACTCCAGCCCTGACAGCTGCATTTTTCATACTAATAACGATTTTCTCCAAGTCTTTGATAGGAAAACCTTCTTCTAAAATAAAACCGGCAGATAAATACAAAGGTTTAGCTCCGCAGCAGGATAAATCATTTACAGTGCCATTAACTGCCAGATCACCGATATTGGAATCAGGAAAAAAAATAGGATCAACTACATAAGAATCTGTTGAAAAAGCTAATTTTCCAGCAGGAATATCAACAACTGCACCGTCATGTAGTTCATTCAAATGCGGATTATCGAAATATTTTAAGAATATATCATTGATTAATTTACCTGAAAAAGTCCCGCCCGAACCATGCGCCAAAAGCACTTTCTCATAATTATTAAAGGGCAGTGGACAAGAAAGAGTTTCTATGTTTGTCTCAGTATTCATCATTCATCACCATTTTTTATCATTACTATCAAAATTATGAAGTGTTTATCACTTAAACTCACTAAAGCTGAATTTCATTTTTAAAATTTTCAATTTATTACCACGGATAATTCAAGCTCCATCAATATCTATTAAATATATAGAAACGTAATAAATCAGCTTATATTTTAACTTTATTCTTTGAGGATTTCATGTGGGCTAATTTTAGCCAATTTGATAATATTGAACATAATTTAAATATATTTAATAATTTTAGATTACTATATCTTTCTTCATATACTTTTTCCATGTTTTCAAATATCTAATATTCTGAATTTTCTTTTAATTTATTAATGCTCTTTTACAATTTTCTGCTAATTGTCTTTTTAACATTTTAACTGCTATCTGAAATTCTAATTGGGCTTAATATGCTCTGGCAGCTATTCTTATATTGACGGCATTAGACAAATATTTTCTAATTTCTTATTAATAAACTTCAAAGTGAGTAAATTTCAGCTTTTCATAGGATGAGTTATTAATATTATTTTGTACGGACTGATCCGAAAAGATTTTTTTTTAAAACCTCAAGCGCTCTTGGCACATGTATTGTATTAATAGATCTGTGGAGTTTGTTATGGAGTGGTATTGAATAGTTTGATTATATATTTAAGAAAGAAAAATAAAGCCCTTAAAATGGTGGCTATTCTCATTTTCACGATTTCTTTCTTATTATTTATAAGTACAGGGGATCTTTCTGCACAACAGAAGGGCTCAGGTCAGCTTACACTGCCTAAATTAAGTATTGGAGTTGACAAAGCTCAGTCCAGCGATGATGCGGTTATGACTCTACAGATATTGGGAGTTATAACTGTATTAACTCTTGCACCGTCAATTTTAATAATGATGACCTGCTTTACACGAATCATCATTGTATTCCATTTCCTAAAGCAAGCATTAGGCACCCAAACTCAGCCACCAAACCAGTTACTTACCGGATTGGCGTTATTTCTTACTTTTTTTGTTATGCAACCTGTGCTTAACGAAGCAAACAATAAGGCACTACAGCCATATATGAGGGATGAAATCACACAAAGTCAGGCAATCGAAAATGCGGTACAACCTTTTAGAGAATTTATGCTCAAAAGTACACGTGAAAAAGATTTGGGATTATTTGTCAAACTAAGCGGCTCTGATAAACCTTATGATGTAAGCCAAGTTTCCACTTGGACTATAATTCCAGCATATTCACTGAGTGAATTAAGAATTGCATTCCAGATTGGTTTTATGATATTTATGCCTTTTCTGGTTCTTGATATGATAATTGCGAGCACACTTATGTCGCTCGGTATGTTTTTATTACCCCCGCAGCTAATTTCGCTACCTATTAAAGTATTACTCTTTATTTTAGTTGATGGCTGGTATTTGATTGTGGATTCTTTGTTGAAAAGTATAATTAAATAAATTTATTTAAGGAGCACACATGACTGACCAAATGGTAATCCAGATAGCACGCGATGCTTTCTACTACGTAATAATAGTAAGTGGCCCATTATTATTAGTTTCATTAATAATCGGCCTGCTGATTTCAATTTTTCAGGCTGCTACTTCAATATCAGAACAAACACTGACTTTTGTACCGAAAATCATTGCTGTTTTCGTTCTAACTGTGATTGTTCTACCATTTATGATAACGAATCTAAAAACATATATGATAAGTATGTTTGAAATGATTCCAACATTAAAGTAGCTTAAATGCTTGATTCATATACTTTATATATGTTATCAGGGAAGTTCGTTATCGGGCTTCTTTTGTTTATAAGGGTGATGTCGATGATGGCGGCAGCTCCTTTTTTTGGTAATCCCGGAATAATAAATCAAGTTAAAGTTCTACTTTCAGTTTTAATTTCAATTACGCTAACAGGTGCGTTTTGGAAAGAGCAACCGGAAATCAATTTCCATGTTTGGTATCTGGTACTTTTGGTAATGAAAGAAATACTAATTGGGATTGCACTTGGATTTTCGACAAACTTAGTATTTCATGCTGCTCGTTTTGCCGGAGGGATGATAGATTTCGATATGGGTTATCAAACAGCATTAATGTTTGATTCCGATAGCGATACTCCAACATTGGTTGGTGAATTTAAATTCTTAATTGTATTGATGGTTTTTTTTATTATTAACGGGCATCATTTTCTTATTGAAGGATTATTCGCAAGTGTCCGTGCAGTTCCAATTGATACTATGCAATTTTCAGAATCGTCAGTGAAGATAATTATGAAAATGGCAACAACAATATTAGTAATCGGAATAAAAATTGCTGCACCTGTTTTAGTCGCTCTCTTTTTAACTAATTTATCACTTACCTTACTGGCTCGTGTTGCACCACAAACAAACATTTTCCAGTTGAGTTTCAGTGTAAAAATTATAGTTGGAATACTTGTTCTTTTCGTAAGTGTTCCATTATTTGTAATGGTTTCTAAATATGCGATGCAGGAGATGCAGACCGAGGCAATGAAATTAATAATGAGTTTAAATCCGGCAAGAGCAAGTTAAATTACGAATTGTGAATATGGAATTTTGAATATGGAAATGGGAGATTGGGTGAAAACCATAAAAATCAATGGAATTGTCATTTCCTAACTTTAAAGCGAAGCATTTATCAAAGCCTCTGAATTCCGGAAATAGGCTCATAAGACAAAACTAAAACTTTACAAACTCAACACGCTATGGCGCAGAATAAAGAAGGACAAGAAAAAAGTGAACCGGCCAGTGCGAAACGCTTGTTAGAAGCACGTTTGAAAGGGCAGGTTGCAAAATCTCACGACGTGACGACTGCGGCTGTTCTTCTAATCGGTGGATATGCCATTTACTTTTTTGGAAAGCCCATGATAGCTCAGATACAGGATTTTATGAAGTTTATGTTTCGACGCGCTGCCAGCTTAGAAGTGAACTACGAAAATGTAATGAAATATTATCCTGATTTGATATTATTCCTTGCCAAAGCAACACTACCTTTGATGTTTGCAATTTTCGTAATTGTATTAATTTCCGAAGTATCACAAGTCGGATTAAAAGTCGCATGGAAGAAATTTGGTGAAAATTCAAACATGATGTCAGTTTTCAATCCCTTTACCGGAATTAAAAAGATGATGTTTTCCAGTCGTTCAGCATTCGAATTGCTCAAAAGTATTATGAAAATTATTATTATCACTGCTGTAGTTTACTGGGTTTTGCATAAATATTTTAATGATACCGTCGATTTGGTTGAACGTCCATTTAGTGATATTGCTGTTTTTATGGCACAAATTTCTTTTGAATTAATATCAAAAGTATCAGCTGTCTTTATTATCATTGCAGTGGCAGACTATTATTTTCAAAAGAGGAAGTTCCGAGATGATATGAAAATGACAAAGCAGGAAGTTAAAGAAGAATCCAAGCAAGCAGAAGGTGATCCGAAAATTAAGGCAAGAATTCGACAGTTAATGCGTCAAAAATTAAGACGTTTAATGATGCAAAATGTTAAAAAAGCAGATGTGGTAATAACAAATCCGACCCACTTTGCTGTTGCATTAAAATATGATCCCGAAACTATGAATGCACCGAAAGTTATTGCTAAGGGAGTGGATTTTTTAGCATTGAGGATAAAAGAAATAGCCGCAGAGAATGATATTCCGATGGTTGAAGATCGACCGCTCGCCCGAATGTTATATTTTAATGCCGAGGTGGATCAGGAAATACCCGAAACAGTATTTAAAGCAGTAGCCACTATCCTTGCCTACGTTTATCATTTGAAGAAGAAAGAGTTTGTCAGAAGGTAGATGCCAAATTTCAAAGAAAAATCAATCATTATTTATTTAGAGCCTAATTAATATTCTTACAAAGAGGCTATTTTAAAAGCCTCATTTCTGTTATTCCTGCCAGTGCAGGAATCCCCTAAAGTGGCACTGGAAGGAGATTCCTGCATACGAGACTGTGTGAAAACTCACAACTTCTACTGGATTGTCATTCCTGCGAATGCAGGAATCCCCATCTATGGCAATTAGGAGATTCCTGCATTCGCAGGAATGACAGCAATAAAGAGTTCTTACACAGTCTCATCGGCAGGAATGACATTTTTGTTAAATATGTGGATTATGATACAGCCATCTACTCTGAGTAGAACAAATATTCTTGTTTGTTTATTCTTTGGACTCAATATAATCGTATGCCTTTGATAAAACCTAATTTTCATTAAAATTTTTCGCAATTTAAATTTTAGCAATATTTATTCACATTGGCAGTTTAACTCTCCTTCAAATTTGTTAATTTTGTATTTTAAACTTGTTGATTATTTACTTGAACAATTATTTGCTTATAAAATTCATTTCCGCAAGGTTCAAAAATGCCGGAAAAAGCCGACGTTTTCTGAATTTTGCCAAAACGGTAGCTTTCCTTAGCGTCGCATTAGGCTGCATTGCTCTGGAAATTTCATTAGCCGTGCTCGATGGTTTCGATAGTCAGTTGCACGAAAACGCTATCAAATTTAGTTCTCATATCAAACTTGAAACTTATCGACATATACCAATTCATAATTACGAAGGTATGATTAAAGATCTAAAAAACGATAATCCGCAAATAGTATCTGCTGAGGCCACTATTGAAAAGGAATGCTTGGTACGATTCAAAAATTCTGTGGACGGAATTCTCGTGCATGGCCTATTAACTGATTCACTTCCAAATAATCTTAATGCCAACATTCAGGCAGGATCAAAGCAATTTTCAAACGATTCAGCTTTTGAAGTATTTATCGGACAGCGTCTGGCAGATAAAATGGGTTCCAAAATCGGTGATAAAATCATTTTATATTCTATCAAAAATGCAATTTACGGATCTGTTCCTGCTGCATCTTATGATGCCTTTGTAGTTAGGGGTATTTATAGAACTGGTATGGCTCAGTACGACGATATTTATATTTATACTCCATTTAAAACAGCCAGAACATTTTTTGAGGTTCCCGAAGATTGTGCAAATTCAATCGGAATAATGCTTAAAAATGTTGAAGAAAGCCCTGCTATTGCCGAAAAAATAGAAAAACGTCTTGGCTATCCTTATTTCAGTTTAACTGTATATGATCTTCACGGATCAATTTTTGCATGGATTGAACTTCAGAAAAAACCAATACCTATAATCCTTGGTTTAATCAGTATAGTAGCCGTTTTGAATATAGTAACCACCCTATTGATTACAGTAGTTGAAAAAACTTATACAATTGGTATTCTACGCTCACTGGGTATCAAAAATTCAAATATTTTATCTTTATTTATATTTCAAGGGCTCAAAATCGGAGTTGCGGGCGTTTTGTTCGGATCGGCATTATCATTGATATTTTGTATTTTACAAAATAAATTCGGATTAATCCGTTTAAATGGTGAAATATATTTCTTGGACCAGCTTCCAGTGCATATCGAAGCATGGCATTATATCATTGTTTCGTTTGCTTCGATAACTTTATCACTGCTTTCAACCTTGATTCCATCATGGATAGCCGTCAGAATAACACCACTGAGAGCCATAAGGTTCCGTTAATATAAGTTATCAAGTTATAATGTTTTAAAGTTATAGAATAGAAGACATTGTTTATATAAAGTTTTCAATTAGTGCAAATTCATTTGCCTCGATATTATTATCCAAAATATAAAAAAAAATTAACCTATAATATCATTTCCTATTTGAAATTAATCGATAAAACAGACGAGGACGTCTGTTCTACTTTGATTTATAGTAGCTTAGACGTTCTCGTCTGTTCTACTTTGATTTATAGTAGCTTAGACGTCCTCGTCTGAGCTTGATTTTATTTTTCTGAAATAGGAAATGATATAACTTTATAACTTTATAACTTTATAACTTTCAACTTGGAACTTATCATAGTTCCGCTTTGAATCACTATAAAATATAGACCACTTGGCAATTTATCAGTTTTTATTCTTGAGCTTTTATTTTCGTTTGAGTGAATGATTGATTTTAAAACACAGTCTCCGTGAATATTAATCATTTTGATAATAAGTTCATCGTTAATATTTTCAGGTAAAATTAAACTGAAATAATCATTAATCGGATTGGGATAAATATATATTTCATCAGTTTTATTCTCATGGACGTCTGTTAATACAGAAGAACAAATCCCTGTTTTGGCATCAATATAATAAAGAGTTTGAGCCATTGAAGCAGTGTCCTGGATTTTAACTCCCCAGATTAACTTATCAAGATAACGTTCAACATCAAAAGGAGGAGAATCTTTATAAGGGAAAAATCCTGAGAAATTGCAAACTTTTGCGATTTTAATTAATGAATCACTATCTGTAAAGTTTGTATCAAAAGGCTCAAGTTTAGGATTGATTAAATCCGTGTCCATAGGATAAGTATATAATTTTTTAAAAAGTCCGTTTAAATCCGAACTTATCGTAAATTTACATGCCGTTTTGCCATCACTGAAATAATAATCCCATTCAATTCCTAATCCGTTTGCCCAGTTCATACAACAATTGAATATTTTAATTATTTTGAAATCCTTATTTGGCAAAGTCTCATTATTAAAGATGTATTTAAGTCCCGTTTTAGCCGAGTATTCATTTGACTGCGAGAAACTAACATTTTGGCAAATGTATATAAGTGACAAAAGCAGTATAGAATTTATAAAATATCTTTTCATAGATTTTGTTACCCAAAAGTTAAAAATAGCATCTGATTATATCCTGACAGGTCAGAGAAAAGCAGAAATTAACGGAATTAACTAAAAAGCCAATGGTAAAGAAAAAAAAATCCTCCCTGCCCCAATTTTTCAAAGGTGGGATTAAAATAAAATTCCCCTCTTTTAAAAAGAGGGGTTGGGGAGATTTCCTTGAAAGTCTCATTGTTAACTTCTGACTGAAACAAAGGGAGCATTATTAATTTCAGAAAAGCTTCTTTTTAGCAACTTGATAAATTTGATGATTAATTTTGGGTGGACCATCAGTAACTGTATTGTTTAGTAAAATTGCTATAATTGTCAAATCCTTTGGCTTCCAGTCTTTATCCGATGTAATTGTATATGTATATGATTTCCCAATCCGTGTTCCGGCTTTAATCACACTATCTTTTACGGGATCTCCCCAAGCACCGTTAAACGATCCCCGCAGAACATTATTATGAATATAGTTAGGGTCTTTAAATGAATTTTGTCCCGAAGAATCGACAGTAAGCTGATATTTTACGATACTATCTTCTTTAATCAATATAACCAGATTTGTAGTAGCCGGGCATTCCTTCATAAAATTCATATAAACATCAGCCTTGATTTTTTTAGAAACCGTATCAAAAGTAGTTAAAAGCTGCATTGAAACCGCTGGAATCAGTTTATTAATTTCTTGTACTCTTCCACCCCAATTATCTTTATCCACAATTAATCCGGTGCTAAAAACAGTATTATTTATTGTTCCGTTAGGATGAATGCCATTAATGCCAAGATCCAAATCATATTGAGTTCCAACTGCGGTCATAAAGTCGTATTTATCAGGCATGGCTCGCGGATCTGCATTTTTACCGGAATGAACAGCCAGAACGATTAAATTTGAATATGTATCTTTCAAGGCATCTGCTATTTTATGGGCAGAAGGGCAATTGATGCAGTTATGGCCTGTAAAATCCATCAGCAAAATATTCTGAACAGAGTCAATTTTGTAAACTCCGGTATCAGACGGATCAATATTAGATGATTGATTATAACTGCGCTTGTAATTAACTACATTAATATCATCGCAACTATAGAATAGAATAAGTCCAATTGACATTAAGATAGCATAACAGCCGAAGTCCCGGTATGATTTATTTGATTGCATTTGTGTTTCCTTTTTGAAAACTAAATTGTAATAATCAGACGTTAAAATGATGATGAAATTGTTAAAGTTAGACCGTTCATAGCTGGAACATCGCGGCATACTCCACCGACACATAGTTTACCGGCACGCTGACGGCCATAACCGCACATAAAGCGGGTTGTCCCGAAAGTGTATGCTATAAGTCCGTTATAATAGTGAAGTTGTTTTTCGGCAAAATGATTTCCGTAATTATACTCGTCAAAGAAACTTATGAACCAGTGCGGAGAAATGGTATATTCCATAAGAAGAAGAGCCCAGTTTCCATTTTTTGTATCCGATGAATCAAGACCCGAAGTTAAAGTCTGATTTGACCATAAATGCTGCAGCTCTGTTCTGATGGAATTTGTCTCATTAATTTTATATTCAATATCAGCTACTGCAATATGTGAATGAACCAGTCCAATAGTTCTCTTCCCCTGTTCTTCCATTACGTCGCGATCATATAACTGGAGTGAATAGAAGAAAGTGGATTTCCAGTCATCATTCCATTTATGGCTAAGTTCGAGATTAAGGTCTTCATAAAACAATTTTTTACTAATACCAAAAAATGGCGATTTATAAGTCACAGTGCGGATTTCTTTATTAATGGTATCGGTTTTTATTACACTTGTGTCCAAACCTTTAAGAATGGAACAATTAAAATTAACTGTAGTCCCGTGCTGGCCGCCAAGGAAGCTATTTTCGGAAAATTTATATGTAATGTCCAACTGGGAGCCGAGTTCACCGTTCAACTGAGTAGCAAATGGATATACAGTGGCTAATCTGTAAATCTGCTGCTTGGTTGCGGGTGGAATGAAATTAATTGTCAGCATATTTCCGGTAACAACCCTTGCACTGCGGTAATCCATGTTATCAGTTCTGTGGGCGCCAAGAGTTAAAGAAAATCCTTCGGTGAAATAGGAAAGATTAGTTAAAAATGCGTTTCCGGTATTAAAATTATAAAGATTTGTTTTGTTGGGGTCCTGGCTTTTGTAAGCATATTCAGTTTCAATTGAGAAATTACTTGCCATCACACTGGCTCTTCCCGAAAGCGAGGCAACATTCTGTGGCAAATTATAATAAGACTGGTCGTCAGTCTGAAATTTACCCAAGGCACTGAAACCAAGATTTACGCGCCATGAATCGGAATCTGCGCTGCTTGCCGTATGAGAGCTGTCGCTATTTTCAGTTTTTCCTGAAAATAGCGAACTAAATTCATTTAAATCGATAGATATATCTGCTCCACGGATAATACCCGGGCTTTTATCCCAGTAGTAGCGCTGTTTACCAATCAAACCAAGAATTTGCAAACCTGAAGCCGGCCTATATTTAAATCTTGCTCCATCTGTAGAATTATCAATTCCGAGCGCCCAGTCCTGATATGAGCGATAGATCATACCCGACCCGAACTGCTCATAAAAATTACCGACTGTAATATCAATTTGTTCGGAATTATAAGTTGCAAAGCGATATGGAATGCCGCTGCCATTGTATTGATTATCATAACCAAGCATGCGATTGAAATATCCTTCATACCTCAAACCAAAGGAAAAATTACTTGCAGAATAATTCAAATTCAGAAAAGAGTTTGACCTGATTTTTTCAAGTGTATCAACGACACCGATGGCATTATCCTTCATTATATATTGTCCGTCAAGTTGGAAATTACCGGACAGGCGGCCATTATCGAGGATATTTTGAGAATAAGAACTTAGTGTTAATGCAATAATCAGAATTATATATTTTTTCATATTTTAAATCAAACTTTAATTCTTATCTTCATTAATTTCTTTTAAAATCCGACGCACTTCTGCGGCAAGATTATCATTATTTCCGTTAAGATCAAGATATCTTTCAAGGTCTTTGGCTGCATCATCATTTCTTCCTAAAATACGGTTGACAGCGCCACGGCCATAAAATGAGAGTGCATAACTTGAGTTAAGTCCAATTGCTGCAGAATAATCTGCAATGGCTTTCTCATAGTTTTTGGTAAGATGATAAGCCACAGCTCTACCATAATAGGGTTCAACGTAATTTTGTTTCATTTTAATCGCTCTTGTGAAAGCATTAAGTGCCTCATCGAATTTCGCTGCTTTAGTAAAAATCAATCCCAATGAATAGAGAGCCTCCACATAATTCGGATCTATCCTCAAAGCATCATTCATGTCACTGGCAGCCTCTGTGTAAGCTTCAATATAAAAATAAGCAAGACCGCGACCATAAAAAGCAGCAGCATAGTTTTTATTATTTTCAATTGCTTTGGTATAAAGCTCAACTGCTTTTTTATAATCTTTACTTTGTATTGATGAATAGGCTTGCTGTATAAAGCCCGTTTGCTGAGATTGAGCGTAGTTTGAACAAATAATGCAAATAATCAGGCTGCTGATGAGGAGACTGAAGATATTTTTGATTTTCATAACAAATCCTTTATAATAAATATTGATCACATAAGTCAAAAAACAAATTTTCGCAATTTCAATATTAATAAATATTTTAGGAATGACCAACTACTTTTTATAATCAATGGCTTTCTTGACAAAACCATTAGAGTTCTGTACTAATCTTTCAGCTTCATTTTTATCAACATTGGCCAAGATCATAACAAGCGCAGTTTTAACGCTTCCATTACTTTGAGCAAGATATTCTTCTGCAGCATCATACTCAATATTACCAAGAGTCATCAATATTCTCTTAGCCCGCTCCCTGAGCTTGTTATTTGTAAGCTGAAGATCGACCATGACATTGCCGTATATTTTTCCGAGTCTAACCATAGAGGTGGTTGTAATCATGTTAAGGACTAATTTTTGAGCAGTTCCTGATTTCATACGTGTGGAACCTTGAATAACCTCTGGGCCAACATTCGGGCAGATCATCAGATCGGCGGCTACATCGAGTTCCTTTAATTTTTCATTCGATACCGTAGAAATCATTATTGTAAATGCGCCATTTGTTTTAGCTTGTTCCAGTGCGCCTTTAACAAATGGAGTGCGTCCAGATGCAGCTAACCCGCATACAACATCTTTTTCACAAATATTTTTTTCTTTAATAATGTTTGCACCATCTGCTGGACGGTCTTCAGCACCTTCCTGTGCACGAAAAACTGCTTTATCACCACCTGCTATTATTCCCTGTACCATTTCCGGGTCAGTTCCGAAGGTAGGCGGACATTCCGAAGCATCAACTATTCCAAGTCTCCCACTTGTACCTGCACCCACATAAAATAAGCGCCCACCACTTTGGAAAGCATGTACAACTGCATCCACAGCAACAGATATTTTTGAAATTTCTGCACGAACCGCATCCGGAACGGTTCTATCTTCATCATTGATCATAAACAAAATCTCATTAACGGATGAAATATCTATATTCCGTGTTGCAGAGTTATTCTGTTCAGTTGCAAGATCAGAGATTTCGTTAAACAAAGGAGTTTCGGACATAATCTTTTTGAATTTTAATAGAAGAATATTTCCTCAAAATCTGTATTACTGCAGAAAAATCTTTAGGATATTCTGACGAGAATGTCATAAGTTGCTCTGAGACCGGATGTATAAACTCCAATGTTCGGGCGTGCATGCTTGTACGGGTAAGAATGGGTCTCTCTTCTGTAGCCTTTTTTAATTTGAATCTACGTTTTACAGAGGAAACGAAAAAATCATCCCCACTACCATAAAGCTTATCAACTAATAAGGCATGACCTATTGCCGCACAGTGAACGCGGATCTGATGCTGTCTGCCAGTTATTAATTTGCATTCAGCCAAAGTAGCACCACGAAATCTTTCTAAAACTCTAAAAACTGTAATAGACTCCTTACCTCTGACTGAAGGTGTCATTATTCCCTTCTTAGCAGGATGAGGCATAATTGGAATATCAATTGTCAGCTCTTCTTCGAGAACATTTCCGCTGACGATTACATGATAAATTCTCTCAATTTTAGTATCTTGAAATAAAATATTTAGAAATCGATGAGATTCCGCTGTACGTGCAAATACAATTATTCCACTTGTTTCTTTATCCAATCTATGCACAATAAATATTTTTTCAAATTCCTCGGCTAACATTCTTGAAAGACAGGGCTGTGCAAAATCATATCTATCAGGTGCAGTCAATAATCCCGCAGGTTTATCGACTACGATAATTTCACTATCCTGATATAATATTTTTAAATCTTTACTCATTCTCACATTTCATAAATTGTAAATTATTTATTGAAAGAATTATCACATTCTCTCCATTAAAAATGCAGCGATTTTCAAAGTTCCAATTCAAATTAGCATTAACCATTAATCATTGATTTTCGCTCATTTCAATTGATTTTAAAGTATTATTTAAAAGCATAGCTATTGTCATCGGGCCGACTCCACCCGGAACTGGAGTAATTGCATAAGCTTTTGGGAAAACACTTTCGTAATCAACATCTCCGACAATTTTATATCCCTTACTCGCCGATGGGTCATCCACTCTGTTGATACCGACATCAATAACAGTGACACCCTCTTTAACATCATCTGCTTTAATGAGTAAAGGTACGCCTGCAGCCGCTATAAGTATATCTGCCTGCCTTGTATAAACTCTGAAATCAGGAGCGGCTGTATGGCAAATGGTAACAACTGCATTAGCTCTCGGATTTTTCTGATACAAAAGATTTGCAATAGGTTTTCCGACTATATTGCTTCTTCCAAGTACGACAACATGCTTGCCTTTCAAAGGAATCTGACTGCGAACAAGTAATTCTACAATTCCGGCAGGTGTACACGGAACAAAGCCCGGTATGCCAATTACAAGCCTTCCGAAGCTTTGAGGATGGAATCCGTCCACATCTTTATCCGGCGAAATACTAAGAATAACTTTATTTTCATCAATATGCTTAGGAAGTGGCAACTGCACTAAGATACCATCGATTTCAGGAGTTCTGTTCCATTCATTGATGATACTAAGAACTTCTTCTTCACTGGTATTTTCAGGACGTCTTTCGATAACGGAATAAACACCAAGCTCTGCGCAGGCTTTGCCTTTTCCACCTACGTAACTTTGAGATGCAGGATCATCACCAACTAATAATATGGCTAATCCGGGTGTTCTTTTTCCGGCTGCAATTCTTTCCGAAACTTTAATTTTTATTTCATTTCTGACTTCAGCAGCAATTGCTTTTCCATCAATAACTAATGCCATTTTTTTACTTTCAGGTTAAATTTATAAAAAAGTGTTTATTAGGAATAAATGATATAATTCCGTTCAATGTTTTATTAAAATTCTCAATTCCTGATTTTGCAATGAAAGCTAAGGGAGAATAAACCCTTTCTTGCAGCTTTGAATCAGGATATAAGAAATTTGATGCTTTATTATAAGAATCAAAAATATCTTTATGTTTAAAAATCTGCGCATTTTGCATTTCAATTTCAAGTTCGGATATTTGATGATTCACTGCTCTTTTTGCGTCTTCGGTCTTTTGTTCTATTAATTTATTCAGTTTTTTTGCTGCAAGGTTTAATTCCTCAAATATATACTCAATTCTCTCTCTGATATGATCAATCTGCCGTTCCAAGCCGGTATCATAATATTTCCTTTTAAGCTCCTCATCAATTTCATGTAAATCACGAAGGAAAAAAGAGGTATTCAAATGATTTTTATCAAGAAAGCGCCTTGTATGAACGTCAATAAATGTGATGGAATGACGTGAACTAATGCATGGGAAATTCACTTCACAATACTCAAATAGCTCTTTAGAAGCGGCTAAATCTGTGATTTCCCGCTCATCGGCAATTATTGCGGCTGCTGGTAATATACTATTTTGGTAAACGGGCATTAGCACATGTCCGGGAGAGAAGAGGGATGCGTTTTCCTCATTCATTTTAACAATATCCTTCAAATTCTGGGGACGATCATTAATTCTATAAAAAGCATTATCGCGAGAAGATGAAATCTGGTATTTACTATTATCCTGATGAAAAAATAAATTTATACTCTCTCCTGGTTTAAATGGGCCATAGCCGGAAAGTTCAAGCTGGTAATGAGATTGATTAAGAATATATGACGAGTGGCCTGGAGCTGAAAGTTCAAGATTATTTAGATGAGCAAAAACACCTTGTTTTAATGCTGATGAAGTTTTAATAAAAAGTAAGCCACGAACTGAGAACCATGAATTAATAATTCCAATAAACGCATTTGCCCATGTTGTACCCTGTTTATAAAACTCTATAATTGAATTTTTTAATTGTTCCGAATACTCAGTCTCCGAAAGTGAATCTGCAATTTTTTGAATAACTTCAAAATCTGAATCATTTATTACCGCATTGGAACAAACGAAATTCGACTTGTTCGGATCATTTTCAAGTGAAAAATTCAAAATATTGTAATCTTTATCAAAAGTAGCTGTAGATGCTGTTTCTGTAGAAACATAATCAGAATCATCAACCCATAAAATGGGAACAAACTTATAATTACGATGTACAATTTCAAGTTTTTCGACAAGCGAAACGGCAGAGAATATTTTTAAATAATTCTCAATGCTGCCACCAAGGAAACTAACCGATAGATTCGTATAAACAACCATTGAATTTGTATATTCAAGAGCTTTTAGATTTTTTTGCTGAATCTCACAAGGCTGAATGCAAGACATTGAATTACGCAGTAGTTCTAACATAGCATCACGTTTTGTGAAACTCTGAGCAATATTTGGCAATTTACCTTCAATAGCAAATAATTCTGAGTTAAGCGGAAAACGCTCCTTAAAAATGGGATTTCCACTAATAAAATCTCTGAATATCTGTGATTCGGTTATTGATTCTGAAAATTCAGTAGAAAAAAGCATTTATTTCCTTCTATCATTTAAATTATATAGCTATTTCAACTCTATCAACCCAGGGCGAACAATTCTTGATAATAAGTGGCATTATTCCTGCCTGAAGCGTCATAATGTTCATGGGACAATCAGCACAATTCCCTGTAAATTTAATATAAAGGTACTTTGAATCACTGTCATAATGATCATAAACGGCTGCACCAAAATCAGCAGCAAGATAACCGGAAATATCCCTTAAAGTTTCTTCTGCTTTTTGTCTTATAAAATTGACTGGCGTATCCATTATTTTACCTGATTAACAATATATTAAATTGTTATTTTAAGTTCTTCATCACTAACAGCGTTCAAACTGCGAACCTTTGATAAAATTTTATTTGCAAGGTTCATAAAAATGCCGGATTGAACACTATCGGGAGCTGAAATTAAAATTGGTCTTCCAGAATCTGTCCCTTGCCTGAATTCTATATCTAACGGTACTTCACCTAACATTTCGGTTTCAAATTCCTTGGCTATCAAAGTGCCTCCACCCTGCCCAAAAATATAATATTTATTGTCAGGAAGTTCAGCAGGCGAAAAATAACTCATATTCTCAATTACACCGATTATATCTACATTTACTCGACGGAACATTGCAATACTGCGCCTAACATCAGCAATTGAAATTTCCTGAGGTGTAGTTACAATCACAGCACCGGTCAAAGGAATCTTCTGAGTCAAAGTAAGTTGAATATCACCGGTTCCCGGTGGTAAATCAAAAATAAGAAAATCAAGCTCACCCCAACTTATCTGCTCAAAAAGCATAGAAAAATATCCTGCCAGCATCGGTCCGCGCACAATGGCTGCTTCATCACGCTTCATAATAAATCCCATTGAAGCGATTTTTACTCCATACTTCTCAACAGGATAAGCAATTGTTTTCCCATCGGGAAGATCCTCTGCCGGAAGGCGCTCTCCAACCACCCCGAACATAGTCGGCTGACTGGGCCCATATACGTCTCCATCCAAAATTCCGACTTTTGCTCCGGTCTTAGCAAGAGCTAATGCTAAATTTGCTGCGACAGATGATTTACCGACTCCACCTTTACCTGAAGCAACTGCAATAATATTTTTAACTTCGCGTAAAGTACCGGTTGCTTTATTTCTAAAAAACTTTTCAGTTATTTTAACATTAACAATTGCATCAGGAGCCGTTGAATTGATAGTTGTGCTAATCAAACCCTTCATGGCAGATGCAATTCCGAAAAGAGGCTGTTCCAATTCCAATGAAATATCAATTTGATTATTCATCACTTTTATATCTTTAATGGCATTTAATGCCGATAAAGAGCTGTTTATGTCCGGATCAAGAATTTCACCGATCTGTTTATATAAATTTTCGACAGTTAAATTATTCATATATGTTATTCAATAAATTTTAAAATATACTTAGTTAAGTTTTATAACGACGAAACTCTTACAATTATCTTTTAAAATAAATTATTTGCTAAACTGCTAAAAATTCGTTAATTTTGAGGTTCTTTAATTTATAATTTAATAATAACTTATAAATTAAAATTGTTCATTTATATAATTTGATATTCTTAATAATTTGTGAGTATTTCAATGAATTACAATCTTTTTCGCTTCGTAGAACATCTCGACTATAACGAGTTTGTTGCATTTTCTGCAAAAATGCTTAACAAATTTAATTATAAAGATATTTCCTACGAAAAAAAATATGTAAACATCGATGGAGTTAGCTACACTGTTTCCAATGATGGTAAAAAATATATTGTTTCTGTTGTACAGAGCCAAGTTCCAATAGATGAAACTATTATTCAGCGGATGGAAATGCGTAAAATATATTACGAAGCTGATTCATCAATAATAATTTCCTCGGCAGAATTTACGGAAGAGGCTTTGAATCTGGCTGAAATCATGAAATCTAAGTGCTATGGCAAGCATTATGTCGAATCTTTTCTTAGTGATTTTAATTCAGATTGCATTGGGTTTATAAATTATCTCTCAAATGAAAAAATTATCAAGCAAGATTACTCACCTGCAGAGATAATTCGCATGTATAACGAATTAAAAATCGGAAGTACTAAGATTCCTCAATTTGATTCGCTTAAATTTACAGTTCCGAACTTCTCTGATATTTTTATAAAATTCTGGAATAATTGGTATGATTTCCTGTTCTTTATGAATGAGCCATCAGACCTTGTTATGTTGAATGAAAAAAATATATCTGCTGACCAAATACTTGGGATTGATTTAACTTTCAAACCTAAACCAAAAGTTAGAAAAGTTGAAGTCCATGTCCCCAAACAAGAAGTTCGGGCTGAAGATTCCGATGATTTCATCGAAGAAAAGCGTAATCTTATTAAAATGAAACCTAAACTTCCGCCACCACCACCTGCTCCACCGGTTATGCAAAGTATTCAGCCGGTTTCAACAAAGGAACCAACGTCACAGCAACCATTAACTAATGATACATTCTATGTAAAGAATAAGAAAAAGAATAGGTTTTCCAAACCTGAATATACTGCAAAGCCCGGAGATTTGGTCTCAAAACCACCCGATCCACAGAGAATTCAGGATAGAAGCATGTCTATGGATATTAACCAGATGCCAGCGTTTGCAAGTGGTAAGCAGCCAGTTAAATTGGAAAAAAAGAAACTAAATGTTAGTGCTCCTTCAAGAACTGGCATTGCAGCACCTGATATTAATCGTGAAGATAAACCGATTCTTGCCAAACATGAAAAATATAAACAATTACATAAACAAGCCGAAGTTGAAGTTGCAAAAGAAGCTCCTAAAGTAACTCATAAAGTTCATCATGTCGAAAAAGCTCCTGAAATTAAAGTTGCCGAGGTTAAAGCTACAGAAGTAAAGATTGCTGTCGAAAAAATTGCTGAGGCAAAAGTACCAAAAGAGAAAATTGCCAAGACAAGAAAACCTAAGCCAATCAAATACACTAATGAAGATTTAATTGCAGCATATTTTGTTGTAAAGGAAAATCTTGGCAGAAAACCAACTGTAGCTCAGATGATTCAGCATGGCAGTTTCAGTTTTACTACTTATGTGAACCGCTGGGGCTCTTATAACAAGTTCTTGGTTAGTATAAATGAAGCTGAGCCTGAGAAAATCGAAACAAAAGAAGTGATTAAACCAATATCAAAAGAAGATAAAGCTGAACTTATTCTCGATACGGTTTTAGAGTCAAAAGCAGTTAAAAAAGCAGAGCCTATTATTCGGGAAATATCCGCCATCGAGCCGCCAGTCAAAGCGAACAAACAGGAAATTATTGCACAGAAACAAGAGATTGTTGAAACTTTGGAATCGGGTACATTTGAACTTCAGATCGAAATGGTTCAGGAAGAGCCAGCACCTGTAGTTGAAGCTCCAGCTCAATTGACTTATGAACAAATAGTTTCGTTAAGAGAATCTAATGAAGTTCCTGACTCTGAAAATCACGTCTCCGTCGCCGATGCTATAGATATGATTGATAAAATCTATCCTATTGAACATTCAAGTTCTGGTGTAATTGTAAAAGGATTGACTCCAATAACATCAGTACCAGAGCCGATTAGTGATATATATATATCAACACCAAAAATTGCTGAAGAATCTTTTATTATCAGAGATATTGATATGATCGTTTCAGTTCCGATAACTGAAATTAATGAAACCACTGCAGAAGCCGCAGGAATGCAACCCTGTGAAAATGAAATTATTATTGAAGTTGCTGCCGAGCCAGAGCAGGAAATGCAGGTACAGGAAGCAATCATTCAGCCAGAAGAAACTGCAATTATTGAAATGGAAGTTGTTCCTGAAGTCATTGCTTCTCCAGAGCCAGAGCAGGAAATGCAGGTACAGGAAGCAACCGCTCAACCAGAAGAAACTGCAATTATAGAAATCGAAGTTGTTCCCGAAGTCATTGCCTCACCAGAGCCAGAGCAGGAAATGCAGGTACAGGAAGCAATCGCTCAACCTGACGAAATTGCAATTATTGAAATCGAAGTTGTTCCTGAAGTCATTGCTTCATTAGAGCCAGAGCAGGAAATGCAGGTACAGGAAGCAATCGCTCAACCGGACGAAACTGCAATTATTGAAATCGAACTTGTGCC
>JAPLFL010000065.1 GCA_026390695.1 Candidatus Kapaibacterium sp.
GCATTCTAAGCATGGCTTCTCCATTAATTGTTTATAAATTTTATTTTTACCAAAAACTAAATTAATCAATTTTTGGTTAAGCCTGCTTTTCAAACATACAAACTCAAAAGCCACATATTTAACAAAAATGTCATTCCTGCGAATGCAGGAATCCCCTGATTGGTACTGGATGGGGATTCCCGCATGAGCAGAAATGACAATATAAATGCTTTGGTAAAAAACTTGCAAAGTTTATAAAAAACCTGCAAAACTGTATAAATTTGCAGTTGAATTCGGAATCATACCTGCAAACGTTTTATCGCATCTATTGCGATTTTACGGAGTATTTGCACAAATTGCATACGGTTTTTGGAATTTGATATTTTCATTGGCTTCGCTCCAAATGAGGTTGTGTAAAAACTCTTTATTGCTGTCCTTCCTGCGAATGCAGGAATCCCCTGATTGGCACAGCAAGGAGATTCCCGCATGCTCGGAAATGACAGACTTTAAGTAGGAAAAGATAAAATCTACTTTATTTATCCCAAATATTTCAATAGGACGTTTACATCCTTACGAAATCGTTGTAGGGGCAATTCATGAATTGCCCCTACGTATAAGATTTGGATGTGTAGGGGCACGGCGTGCCGTGCCCCTACAGCTATTTTGGAAATTCTTAATTCACCAAATGAAATATTTTGGTTTATATCATATATCAAAAAATTCCATAAATCCCGTAAATACTGGTACCGACATATTTCAAAGAACAAAACACAAACTTAATTAAACAAATCTGCTCTGTCAACAAAACGACTCACAAACAATTCGCAAAATATTCAGAAAATAATTCTGAAAAAGTTTCGCTTTTTTGGAGACGAAATCTCTTTTTATGTGTCATTATTCGTAGTAGAAATGTACAAAAGGAAAATGTATGAAATGTTTTATACGAGATAGAAAAACAAAAGATCCGAAATCTGCTGTAACTATCTGCCAGTCTTTAGCAATTTATGGAGTGCTTCTCATAATATCACTCCTATTGGCTTTAGCAGCGCCTTATTCGGTTTATAGCCAGTGGATCGACAAAGGTGATTATAAAGAGATAAATGCTTCAAACACCGCTATCAAACAAATCGTACAGGTGGAGGGAGAGCCGTTTTTCTGGATGATGACTACTGATATTTTTGTTAAAAAATATGATTATAGTGGAAATTATGTGAAGAGTTTTCATTCGGACTCTTTGACTTGGGGATTCCAAAATAAACAAAGATACCAATTTGGTCCAATTTTATTAAGTTCAGATGGCAAATCTCTAATAACCACAAATGCCTTTATTTGCCGTAATTCTTCTTCTGCTGGACTTAGTATGGAGTGTAATGTTTTTAATTTGGATAGTTCTAAAATGAAAATAAATAACTACAGTTTAATTTGTATGCAACAATGGGGTGGACAATGGGCTGAAAATTATAATATATTTTTAAAATATATTAATTATATTAACTCAAAGAACTCCATAATAAGTTGTGGTGGATGGAGTTATACGCTTTCTTCTCATAATTATATATGGAATCGCTACAATTATTTTGGAAATTATGGGTTTAATTTAAACTTTTCAATATCTAAAACGAATAAATATTATATTGGATGTAAATATTTTCTTTATGGAGAATCTTATCATGATCCAATGGACCCTTCCAAGAATTATTCAAGTTTCTCAGAATTCAGCACTTTTGAATTAAATACTCATTTATTATCATCAATTTTCATCCCTTCTCAATGCGTCATTGCTAATTATGACACAACTTTTGTTGCTCAGACAGATTCAACACTTTATTTTTACAAATTCACTCAAAATGCTGATTCAGCTTGGAGAACCGGGCAACTTACTTTGCCTTATAAACCGATAAATTATATTGGCTATGATATAAGATATTGTTGATTGAAAAATAATTCGTATATTTGTAATTACAGATTATACAGAAATGAGAAAAGATGGAAAATACGGTTAAGCAAATAATTGAAAAGATACTTTCATTGCCACTATCAAGGCA
>JAPLFL010000040.1 GCA_026390695.1 Candidatus Kapaibacterium sp.
AGTGATTAATGTATAATGTTCTGAAAATCTCTCTTAAACCAAAGAAAAATCCCCCCTTAAACCAAAGAAAATCCCCCCTGCCCCCCTTTTTCAAAGGGGGGTTAGGAAGCAATTTTCTTATTCCCCCTTTGAAAAAGGGGGTTAGGACAGTAATTGTCTTACCCCCCTTTGAAAAAGGGGGGCAGGGGGGATTTTCTGCTGCTTTCTTCGTTAAAATTGGAAGATGTGGGGATTTTTATTAGGTTTATGTGTTCCCAAGCGGGAGCTTTGAAACAAGGAATTTTACTTATTTTATAATTTTTTTTAAACTCTTATCCCGCCAATCCTTGATTCAGCATTTCGGAGCGCTCGGCAACCTGAAGATTTTCGATAACAGTTTCTAAATTTCCATCAACGATATCACGAAGTGAGTAGTTCTTGGCTTCACCTTCAAGCCTGTGATCGGTAACTCGGTTCTGTGGCCAGTTATAAGTTCGGATTTTTTCAGAACGATCTCCCGTTTTAACCATAGATTTACGAGTTGAAGCAATTTCATCCTGCTGCTTTTTCAACTCCAGTTCATATAAGCGCGAACGCAGAACCTTCAGTGCTTTTTCTCTGTTTTTGAGCTGAGAGCGCTCGTCCTGACATTGAACGACTAAGCCGGTGGGAATATGCACAAGCCTGACAGCCGTTTCAACTTTATTTACGTTCTGTCCACCCTTTCCACCGCTACGAAAAATGTCAATTCTTAAATCATCTTCCTTAATATCAATATCAACGGCTTCGGCTTCGGGTAAAACCGCAACCGTTGCAGCCGAAGTATGAATTCTACCGTTAGCTTCGGTTTCGGGAACACGTTGGACACGGTGAACACCGCTTTCAAATTTCATTAATCCATAAACATCTTCGCCATTGAGCGAAAAGACGATTTCTTTGAATCCGCCACGTTCAGATTCATTGAAATCAATTAATTCGACTTTAAAGTTACGTTTTTCAGCATATTTCTGGTACATTCGATAAAGATCACCGACGAATATTCCGGCTTCATCACCGCCTGTTCCTGCCCTAATTTCAACAATTGAGTTTTTAGTATCATTCGGATCTTTGGGGATGAGAAGTATTTTCAGTGCATCATCGGTTTTGGCTAATTCATCATTTAAAAGATTTATATCATCATAAGCCATTTGCCGCAATTCAGGATCAATATCTGGTGTTTCGATCATTTCTTTATTTGCCTGAATATCCGATTCAATTTTCAAATATAATTTTGCTTTTTCAACAATAGGCGACAAATTCTTTAATTCTCTCGAAACTTCTTTGAATTTTTGCATATCCAAAGCAATTTCAGGATCTTCCAGGCGAAGCTTCACTAACTCATATCGTTCAATAATTGATTCTAATTTTTCGGTCATAAATCCCTGTTGATTAATTACTAATTATCATATTTTTTATATAAATTTTTCCGTCAATATTAATTTTGAGGAAATAAACACCATTCGGATAATCTTTGCAGTTTAACTCTATCTCTGCATTTGTTTGATAAAGAATACCATTGAAAATGGAATTAAGCAAAGTTCCAGTAACATCATAAAGCTCAATATTAGCTGGCAGATCATCGTTTAATTTCATTAGGATATACGCTTTTTCCGAAGATGGATTAGGATACACATTAATAATATTCTTTGCGCTTTCAGGATCTTCCACGCCAACAAACTTAGTTGCATTTCCTTTTAAAAACAATTCAGTAGTTTGATTACCAGGACTTGAAGCATCGCAATGAATTGTCAGTTTAGCAATTTTCTCACCAACGGTTTTTGGTCCAAACCGCAAACGTACGGATTTAGATTCACCTGCGGCAAGTAATGTAGCAGGTGGCTGAAAAAAGAAAAATTCGGAATCAAGAGCAGTTACAGGTTTAATCTCAAATTGATCAATATTGAGATCAACATTTCCTGTATTCTGATATGAGAGATCGAAAGACTTTTTCACTGTTAACATAACATCACCAAATTTTATCGTATCAGTTTGATTGATTTTAATGGCTTTGTACTGATTTTTAGGAGCAGCATTAAATTGTAGGTATTCGACCGAAGGAGCCGATGCATTCCATATCTGAGTATTTAATCCTGAAAAAACCAATGAACCGACATCTGCACCATTTGATCGCCTTGATAAAATCGGTATCCATGTTAATCCGACATCTTTAGTTCCATATACTTCTCCGCCACGGCAAAGTGCGACAATCATACCGCTGCTGTCAAGCGGAGACAGCATGACCGGATATAATCCGTTTTTAGCGAAAAAGTCAAGTCCGGTTTGCCAGTTATTTCCAGCATCGGTTGTTGAAGCAATGTATCGTGGAGAATTTTTAACTTGCATACTTGCGGTATAAATAGCAATCCCGTTCATATCATCAAACATTGAAACATGAGTAATAATATTTGAGGCTTTAATATTAGATACTTTCCAATTCGCTCCCGAATTTGTTGTAAAGTAGATATTTCCAGCTGAAGTTCCGAAATATCCGTTTGTACCACGCCAGCATCCACATCCGGCATAACCTGTTTCGTTAGGATCGGGACTGATTGCCATTGATACAGCAGACCATGAAGTGCCACCATTTGTGGTTTTACCGATTCCCCATTTGTTATTTACAGGATCACCAAAGAAAAATCCATTATTTGCATCAGCAAAATAAATTGTATTTACAAAATTTGTAATACCACTTACATCACTACCTGACCATGAAGAACCGGCATTAACTGTTTTGAAAATTTTTGCTTTACCGTTTGAGGGTCCTGATCCTCCGAACATTGTTTGAGCGTTTTGGGCGTAAATACAATAGAGCTGATCGGTATTTGTTTGTTTTACAGGATTAGCAGTATTTGTATAAAGCACAGGCCCGATATATTGCATTGCACCAATGGCTGCAAAATTACTGTAATTATATGCATGAGCACCTAACCACTGGACAGTATAAGTCTGTGGGATATTGCTGACAGTTGTCAGAACGTTGTTTGATGTCACTGAAATTGGAATTTGCAGCATTTGATAATCAACATAACCTCCGTCAGCTTCATATTTAATTAAAATATTGCCCCAACCCTTGTACCAAGGATTGGATTGCTGCTTCAGAGTTATATATATATTCATCTCTTTCTGTCCGTCAGACATTAATGTACCGGCAGCCAAAGCTGAAGGAGTAACCGAGAAGAAACTATCAATAGGTATTATAGTCATTTTAAGATTGGTAGCTGTACCAAGATAATTATTAAATGTCAAAATATTTCTATGTGTCTGATAATCTGTTAAAGTGGCACCGCCATCCATATCAGTTTTGATAATTTCAATTCCCGGGCACACATTATTTGGAAACATAGGATTGTTATAAGAAACAGCTTTATAAGCATTGACTCTTCCAAAAAATAAAGGTCTTTGATCTTGATTTGAGACAAGAACGTTATCAACGGTGCTGCGAAGTTGATGTATAATTTGTTTGGGAGTCCATGTTTTATGCACACATTTAACTAAAGCGGCTACTCCTGCTGCAACTGGCGAAGACATAGAAGTTCCGTCCATGTTTCCATAATTATTATTCGGTAAAGTTGATAAAATTCCTTGTCCGGGAGCATAAACATCACACTTATATCCCCAATTTGAGAAACTTGCAACTTTATCACTTGATGTTGAAGCACCAACGCACAGCACACCATCGTAACATGCGGGGAATGTATTATAGCTGTCAATTTCATCTGAATCATTGCCCGCAGAAACGACAATAACTGATCCCATAGCTACAACCTGATGGATCAGATCCTGTTCGGCAGGAGAACTTCCTGCGCCACCCCAACTGCAATTAATAATGTCAGCTTTTAATTTTGCTGCATATAATATTCCCTCATATCCACGAAATATTGAAGATATTAATTGCTCTGATGCACATTTAACCGGTAATATAGAACAAGAAAACCCCGGTGATGCAATCCCAATAGAATTATTGGTAACTGCACATGCGCATCCAGCGGTATGAGTACCATGCTCTAAACTTGCCGTTGTCGGTTTCGGGTCGTTATCTTCTTTATAAGTTCCGGCACTTACCTCGTTGCCGGAAACATTACCTACAAAATCCCAACCATTGACATCATCAATTTTTCCGTTTTTATCATCATCAATTCCATTATTGGGAATTTCTCCCGGATTTGTCCATATTGCTGCTTTCAAATCCTGATGATCAGTAAAAGTGCCCCCATCAATAATAGCTACTACAACTGATTTATCACCGGATGTAACATCCCATGCTTTTGCACACTGCATCACCTTCAGAGCATATTGAGCAGCCGGACTGTACTTAGGATCGTTTGGTGTGAAATCATGCATTTTTCTTACATAAACCGGACAAGCATATTCAATCTCAGGATTCTGCATCAATTCTTTTGCCATCTGATATGGATCGACATCGGAACTATAATGAACTTCATATATCCTTCCAATACCGAAAGCATCATTAGATTCTTCGGTTTCATTTTTATTCTCGAAAGGGGCAGAGATTTTCTCTATACCATAATCAAAAAAAGCAGATTGAAGGGAATTATTTGCAAATCCCTTTTTATCTTTATTGATTTTCATGGATTGTTTGGTTTTAACATGCAGTGTCTTGCTGACAATAAACTCAGGTGCAACGCGGCGGATTTCAATTGTTTGAGCTGCAACATAACCACCATTGACAGTATATTTTTCCGGCATCTGAACTTTATATTCAATCGGAGATGTATTCTGATTAAAATTTTTAATATTGTTGGGTTGCGGATTTACTGCAAATGGCATAGCTGCTTCAGCTATTGCGAAACATAACAAACCCAGTACGGAAAGGAGTAGATATTTTTTCATATATGTCTTAAAATTGGTTAATATTCTTGTTGGACAATAGCACCGCAGTTTTTGGTGGGGTCTCCAGTAAAAATTATTGAATAATTCTTACCTAATAGCAGATTGACATTGGATACATGAAGGTAAATTTTGGTACTATCTTTGGGATTCAAATAGACAAAACCTAAGCGTTTTTCAGAAGGATAAGTATTCAAATTACCGACTGACCCATAGCCAATGGTATCACGGAATAAAATACTGTTATTCTGATCAATTGTATTTATTACTACAGGATCGACCAATGGACACGCGTTCATTAAGCGATAAATTGTGTTTGATCCGGTTGCTCCTAAGGGGGGATTAATTACCGGAAATGTTTTTATTTTTGTTCCGTCGGAAGAGGCAATCAGAAGAAGTCTTTGAGCAAAATTTACATTGCTATTATTAACAACCCCATTAATAGAAACAGATTGAGAGCCATCTTCTAATACTGTAGTAAGTTGTGAGGCATAATATAATTTGATATTATTTAAAATTGGATTTGAAGTTACGTTTACAAACTGATCAGAATTATTAACCCCATTTATAATTTCTGCAAATACCCCATTTTTTTCAGACTGAAAAGCTGATTCAGGCTGATTATCTTCATCAATAACAGTAAGTTTTGCATTTCCATTATCATCATCGGAAACAACAATGAAATATGATTTATTAGGCTCAATTTTAGTAAGAGAGCAAACATACAATGAGCTTGGTTCATAACCGGTAAACAAGCACAAGGGCAGTGTTTGAACTGATCCAGGATCTATAGCCACCGGACTTGATACATCGCCGAATTCAACTCTTTTACCAAGAACTTCTGCCGCAATAAATGATGATGCATTTGAAGGATCGTTCCTTGCTCCGGTCGATAAATTAACAGTTGGATGGCTCTTCGAGCCATTTACAACTCTGATCAATGCTTTTCCGTTCCATGGATAATAGAAAGTCTTTTTTTCAGCCATTATCACATTTGTTGAATCAAAAACGAAAACATTGTATTGTTTACTTGTAGTGAAATTTTTAAAATGCTTTGAGAAAGTTGAAGAATTTGCAGTGAAATAAACTTCATCCGATGATGATGGGTTGCAGACTGACATAGAAAGATTGCCTTTTGATTCCATTGAATTTACATTTGCATTCAATCCGTTTGAATAATTGACTGCAACAGGCGATTTTGAAAAATTCAGAATACGTAATTTACAACTATTATCAGTATTAAGCTGTGGCTCCTGTAGGGTTTGAGTCAGTAGATTGAATAGTTTGACCTGACTAACTCCAGCATCGGAATAAGCAATCAGAACATATTGCTGTTGTGCCTTAATCTCAAGCTGATAAATTCCAACGAGTACATTTCCAGAAGATGTTTGTTTAACAAGCGAATAACTATTTGTTTGTCCGGCAAGCGACGCTGAGACCAGATAATTACCGGGTTTTTCTCCTAATTTTTTTCCCGCAGTAATGAGATTTCCGTTCGAACATCCTTCGTATAGTGAATATGTTGATGAGGGATCGGCATTGAACAAACCAATGAAAGATTGATTCGGGTTATCAGTAAGCATGGAAGTAGATGAAACCGGAACAATCATGTCAGGTATTGTACTACTGCTTGGAGATGGGATAGCAAAATAGGTATAAGTTAAATTTTTCGAGAATTTTTGAAAAATGGTATCACTTGTGGGTTTATCAATATTCATACCGATATAAATGTGGGCTGAGTCATATTTAGGGTGGAAAATATTTGAATTTGAAGCAAAAGGAATGGCTCCGGAATTCAGTTGCTTTGCCAAAAACAAGGTTCGCGGATTCGGATCGGAAATGAAATTCAAAAAAGATATAGCTATATGAGGGCCTTGAGACGGTGGATTGACTAAATTCATATCCTCCTTTATACAAGAGATAAGGCTTATTAGTAGAGCAATTAATATATATCTTTTTTTCAATGAAGCTTCCGTAAAAATAAAGTAATTAGTTAAGACGATTATAATAGAAATTAAGTGTTAGTTTGCCATTGAGTGATTATTTGTTTTTCACACAGTCTTATTAAATCTAATCCAATTATTTCTTTCTATTTACAAATAACAAATCCTTCAGTAAATCGCTGTCCGTCAGCTTCTACAGAGCATATATAGGTACCGGCAGAATCAATTATAAATGGAATTTGATAATAACCGGCATTCATAAATGTATTCGTTATTTCCAAAACTTTAGCTCCAATTACTGAATGTATAGAAATTCTGACCTGACAGGCTGTTTTCAATTCAAATTTAAGATTACAAGCTCCTTCCGAAGGATTGGGGCCGATTGACAGATTTTTACCATTAAATTGAGATATGTTTTCGTAAACGCCGATTGGCTTGGGTTTGATAACTCCTATGGGTAAAAATTCATTACCGAAAACTTGTTTTGATTCATCTGCTGTGGCTCCGAACCATGTTTCCATTATATCGGTGTAAGTTTTACGATAATCGAACTGAATGCCGACATTTCCATTGGAATCCAGACCAGAACTTAAATTTGGAGGATTCCCGTGATAACCAGCAATTACGTTTGTTCCAAATACGAATTGAACTGAAGAAGCACCGTGATCAGTGCCACTATTGCTATTTTCATAAGCACGACGTCCGAATTCGGATATTGTCATTCCAATAACTTTTTTATCATAACCCAATTGGACAGCATCATCGGTAAATTCACAAATTGCAGTTGCAAGCTGATTAAGCAAGTTCGGGTGCTGACCACTGTGTGAAGGCGACATTTGGTTGACATGTGTATCGAAATTACCGAGCCGAACGTAATAAACTTTGGTACTTAGACCACCAGCAATTAATTGTGAAATAAATTTGAATTTTTGTGAAAAGCCGCTTGAATAGTTAGCTTTGATTTTATTTTTCCCTTTATCATAAGCTTTCTTTACTGCTGCCGAATAAAGCTTGCTTTGCTTTGCTTGTATATTAAGGAAATTAATTTCGTTCAAAAAATTATCGGTTCCGGGCATGGTGGGTAAAGGATTAGCGAATCCCTGACCAAGCTGATAAAATTTATCCGCATCCTGAACCGCTATTCCCATATCTGCAAATGTACTCTTAAAAAGTAGCGGAACATCGCCGCTAACAGAGATTGCAAGCGGTTCAGCAGGCATTTCAACTGGAAAAGTCGGAAGAAGGGATGAAAAATAACGTCCCAACCAACCATCTAATATTTTCTGTTTGGGATCTGAGCTAACTAAGCCGCTATGCCAGAATTCAGAAGACCTACAATGCGACAAATCCTGATTATCATATCCAATACCTTCGATAATTGCTAAACGATCTTCTTCCAAAAGTTTCATCATTCCGTTTTTTGGGCTAATATTATCTACCAAGGCGGGGTTAAGGAATAAATCACTTGTACCGAATTGTTTTGCAAGATTTTTAGGATAATTAATATTCGGTCTTAAAGTGTAATAATTTGGGTTATTGACGGGAATTATTGTGTTCAAGCCATCATTGCCGCCAATCAGTTCAATAATAATTAATATCTTATCATCTTCAAATCCTTGAATTGACCTGATTGGTTTTAAATCAATAATATCTTTCCCTTTGGAGAGGTATGGGGACATCAATGCTCCTGCAGCAACAGCAGCAGACGCTTTTAAAAATTTTCTTCGTTCCATATTTTCTCCCATTAACATAATTGGTAATCAGGTTCGCAAATAATTGCCATAAGTAATGCTTTAATAGCCCTTGAAGCAGCCGATGAAAAACTACTAATTTCTCCAGACCAGCCCGATTCGGAAAATCCACCAGCCGATAACATCAATGTTTTATAGGAATCAAGCCGTGACTGCTCGATTTGTTTGGGTAAGAACATTTCTGCCAGATACGATATAGCCTCTACTAAAACTGTCTGCTTTGTACATTTGCTCAGCAAGGCAATCAATCCAATATCATCTACTTGATTGAGCATAGCTTTTGCATGCAAAATTCTTAAAGGATATGTTTTACTATTTATCCATGAATGATATTTCAACCAACCACCAGTATTTTGAGGATTATATAGAACCTGCTCAAGATCAGCCATTGCAGTTTGAGCTGCAGGATAATTAATGCCCAAATTCCGCTGTAGTCCGATAATAAAATCAACCGGAGTTTTTACTTGTATTCCTATATTTACAGGGTCGTAAAAATAAGCACTTGACAATAAGGTACGAAGTAAAAACTGCATATCAAATTTGGCTATAGGATTAGGTTTTGCATTAGGATCACCATTTAAAAATTTATCGGCAAGTTGGCTGATAATATTGTCATCTGTTCCGTTTGGTGAACTATAAACAAAAAATTTGAATGCTTTTTCAGCTATAAAAGAAGCTATAGCTGTACCTTGGTTATTAAACAGAGTATCAACAAGTTTATAAACTTCTAATGTTTTTGCTTCATTTTCTGTTTTAATATCCTTAGAAAAAGTTACTCCCATAAAAGTTTTTTCACTTGTATCGTGATCCGAGGGAGAAAAATAATTTTCTAAATATCCATTGGGGTGCAACTGCTGATCGAAAGCAGCGATTCTCCAACCTGATAAAATTTTTGCAGATTCTCTAACGTCTTGCTGAGAATAGTTCCCAATGCCGAGAGTATCAAGTTCCATTAATTCACGTGAAAAGTTCTCGTTGGGAGCGGGTTTAGAACTATAATTCAAACTCTGATATAATAACATTGCTCCGTCTAAGGTCATATCTTTAACAATTTGATTATAAGATCCAAGCCGGTCTGCTCTTAAAGTTTGATTATTCCTATATAAAAGAGCCGGAGGAATAAGTGCCACAGTGTCATAATTATAAGCAACACACCAAATTGAATGCAGAAATAAAGTTAGTTTTTCACGAACGGATTTATCCTCAGTGACCATCATTTTAAGCCACCAATCAATCAATTGGTTGTACCTGGTATTTAAAACAGCTTCTATTTGATAGCGAATATCATCGGAAGCCGCAGTGAGTGGGTCAGCCAGAGGAATATTAATCCAATTACCTGGAGAAATTGACTCTTTATCACTAAATTTATCGAAAAGTATGGTGACAGCGTTATTTGCGGTTTGACCAACAATTTTAGATAATAAGAATTCACTTGGTCCAAAGCCGAGCCTACGCAACAAATGCATTGCTTTGCTTCTGTCAAGAGTGCCGCTTAATGGCTCCAATCCTGACTGAATGGCTGGTCGCTTATCAATTGGCTCAGTTTCACTAATTGGGTTGTTTCCTAAGATACCTATGAATTCTCTTCTATCCATCTGAACTCCAAAAATTAGAAATAACAACAATAATGAAAAATTTATTTATTCAAATATCTAAAATAATAAGATTTAGACTAATGTAATAATATAATAATTGTTACAATTTACATTATTTATAAATAATTTTTGATTTTTAGCAAGTTTAAAAGTATTTTAGTTTTTTTACAATTACGGGAATTAAAAAATGGAAGAAACTTTTTTTTCGCTTAAAGAAGCATTAATAAATCCTGCAGCGGTTAAAAGACTGGATCTGCACTCAAATAAACTGACTGAGTTTCCTGAAGAAATTTGCACACTTGAAAATCTTGAAGAACTCGCATTAATGAATAATAAAATCAAAACAATTCCTGACAATATCTCCTCGCTGAAAAACCTTAAAAGGCTAGACCTGAGCGGCAATGAGCTTGATACAATTTCTGACGGAATCTGTGGTTTACAAAATCTTGAAGTTTTAATTGTCAGCTGGAATAATTTAAGTGAAATCCCTGAAAGTATAGGTCAGCTCACTGGTCTCATGTATTTTAGTTTAAGTAATAATAAAATTGTCAAATTACCTGAAAGTTTTTCAAAATTAACAAATTTAAAAGAACTTGTGTTATCCGAAAATAAGATTGACTCGCTTCCTTCGGGCATTGGGAACTTAGTGAATTTAATAAAGTTCAGGTCTGACTGCAATGTTATTTCACAATTGCCGGATTCTATTTGTGACCTGATGAGTCTTGAAAAACTGGAATTAAGTGAAAATTCTTTATCATCGCTACCTGAGAACTTTGGCAATCTTTCTAATCTTAGGAAATTAAGACTGTCAAAAAATAGTCTGACTGCACTTCCTGATAGTTTTTGTAATCTTGGTAAATTAACAAAATTATTATTGTTTGAAAATGATTTAAAATCCTTACCAACTGCATTTGGTCAGCTTTCTTCTCTTGAACGACTTGATTTGAGTTATAATGCTCTTGAAGAATTACCATCAGGTATTACTAATCTGAAATCTCTGAATCAGTTCGATTTGACAAAAAATTCAATCAATAAAAAAAGTATTTCTGAAATTCAAAAGCAAATAAAAGGTGTAAAAATAGAATTTTAATTAAAAAGGTGCATCATCGATTTCATTCGGATTATTGTCATAATCTCCCATTGGAGGCTGAGTGTGATGAGTATCGAGATTCTCGAATCGTGCATAATTTTTAATATAAGCTAATCTGGCAATTCCAATAGGACCATTTCTTTGTTTACCAATAATGACTTCGCCTGTGTTGATGGTTGGAGTTTTATCGTCATACTGCATTATGCCGTAAACCTCAGGCCTATTGACGAACATTACAACATCTGCATCTTGTTCTATACTACCGGATTCACGTAAATCAGAAAGCATTGGGCGCTTATCGCCGCTTCTACTTTCGACCGAACGATTAAGCTGAGCCAGAGCTATTACAGGAATATCCAGTTCTTTTGCTATTGATTTTAATGATTGGGATATAAAGGATATTTCTCTTTCACGACTTTCGGCTTTGGGAGCGTGCATAAGCTGTAAATAATCTACAAATATTGCTTTTATTTTATGCTCTGCTCTCATCCTTCTTGCTTTTGCACGAAGCTCCATTATTGAAAGCATTGGTGAATCATCTATTACCATAGGAGCCACTGATAACTTACCAAAACCCTCGACTATAGAGGACATGTGCTGATTATTAATTTTTCCGGTACGTATAAGGTGTTGATCAATTTTGGTTTCGGCACTTAAAAGGCGCATTACAAGCTGAACTCCAGACATTTCAATAGAAAAAAAACCTACCCCGTAACCATAATCTAAAGCGATATTTCTTGCAATAGAAAGAGCCAGAGCTGTTTTTCCCATCGACGGGCGTCCTGCGATAATTATTAAATCAGAATTTTGAAATCCACCTAATAATTCGTCTAATTCGTAATATCCGGACGGTACTCCGGTTATTCCTGTAGAATCTTGCTTCCGCAGCCTGTCTATCAAATCCATAGTGCTGTGCGATACTTTACTAAGAGTTTGATAACTTTTTTTAAATCTTTTTTCAGCGATTGCAAAAATCTCTCTCTCAGCAACATCAATTTCCTCTAATGCGTCATTTGTATCATCAAAAGATGCCGAAATTATCTTATATGAAGTTTCAATCAATGACCTTTTTAGATATTTTTCCTGTACTATGCGGGAATATTGTTCTACGTTGGCAGCTGTAGGAGTCTGTGCAACTATCTCGGTAAGGTAATAAGTCCCGCCGATAAATTCGAGATTTCCCTGATGAGTCAGTTCTTCCGAAAGTGTTAGTATATCTATGTTTAATCCTTTTTCAAACATTATTGAAATAACGTTAAATATCTTTCTATTCTGTTCAAAGTAAAAGCTATCCTCATCAATAATTTCAATAGCCTTTGCTATAGCCGATTTGCTCATTATCATCGAACCAAGAACTGCTATTTCCGCATCCTTTGAATGAGGTGGTACCGAAGATGAAAGATTTTTGAATAAATCAGGATTATTAAAATTCCTTTTTTCCGAATATTGTGATCCATTGCGACGTTTTGATTCTAAATTTGCCATTATTTCCTTTTTGTAGTTAATTTTGTCCTCTAACGATAAAGCATCTTAGGAGAGCTACAAAAATAATCTTTTATGATTTACTGTTACTAAAAGATATTCAACATCATTTAAAGAGTTATTAACAAATTATTTTTGTTACCAACAATATTTTCTGTTTTATACACCTGAATATTAATTTTTTAAACAATTTATCAACATTTTCAAAGACACTCCTAAATATAATAAAACAATATTAATTGTCTTCGGGCGTATATCATAAATTAATCGCTAATATTTTTTCAAATTTTTTATCCGGATTTTGAATGGTTCATGAACTTACTGCTAATGCGCTTGTCAAGAAATTTAAAACACGAACGGTTGTGAAAAGTGTGTCAGTTTCAGTGAAACAAGGAGAGTGTGTGGGACTGCTTGGTCCCAATGGTGCAGGCAAAACAACGACGTTTTATATGATTGTCGGTATGATTAAGCCAACAGCAGGACATGTGACACTGAACGGGCAGAATATAACTTCAAAAGCAATGTATAAGCGCTCTCACCTTGGAATTAGCTATTTACCTCAAGAAGCATCTATTTTTAGAAAATTATCAGTAGAGAACAATATTCGTGCGATTCTTCAACTTCAGAAAATGAGTTCAAAGCAGCGTAAAGAGCGGCTGGAAGAGCTTTTAGAGAATTTTCATATATCACATATTCGAAACAGTAAGGGCTACCAATTATCCGGTGGTGAGCGCCGCCGATGCGAAATTGCTCGTACATTGGCTGCTAATCCTATGTTTGTTCTTCTCGACGAACCATTTGCGGGTATTGATCCAATAGCCGTTGAAGATATTATGAATATGGTGAAGGAATTAAAAAATCAAAACATCGGAGTTTTGATTACCGATCATAATGTGCATGAGACGCTCTCAATCACAGACAGGGCATATATTCTGATCGACGGGAGCATATATACGTCTGGTATTGCAGAAGAAATAGCTGCCAATGAGGAGGTCAGAAGATTATACTTAGGTGAATCGTTTAAACTTGAGCGGTATAATAACACTTGATTGAGCCTTATATTTTATATAAATAAATTTCAACTTTAAGTATTTATTATTGCTAAATCCGAAATCAAATAAAGTTTATTCTTAGTAATATTAAAACTGCCCTCTTAACAAACTATTATTAAATCCTTGGAAGGTCTCATTCCAACCTTCTCCACAGGAGCGGGAACTGAAGCATTTATCTCACAAAAATTAAATTCATTGATAATGTCACGAAGATACAGTTAAAGTTAATGCAAAATGGAATTAATAAACTCATCACCTAACCCACTCATATTAGGGATCGGAACTGGAACATGGCTATAGCTCTTATTCTCTCACCAACAAGAGGGGGTTTGTGGCAATGGTGCATGGATAAGGAATAAAATATCCGAAATGTCATTCCTGCGAATGCAGGAATCTCCAAATTGGCAGTGTAAGGGGATTCCCGCATGCGCGCTTGTGTAAAAACTCCTTATTGCTGTCATTCCTGCGAATGCAGGAATCTCCTCTAAGGTGCCATAGATGGGGATTCCCGCATGCGCGGGAATGACAAGTTATTTAAATTTGTAGGTTTTTTCACAAGCTCATTCGCAGAAATGACAGAATTAAATACTTATCATAGCCCCATGGTGGAGTTAGGGGGGGGTGTAGAAGAAGAACGATTATACAAATTTTATTCTATCTTCGAGCCATTCCCATAGGTGAGTGTAGAGGCTGAGGTTATAAGTAAAATTGCAATATTTATTGATTTATCTGGTTAATTTCATTTTCAAAATAATTCGAGTAAACAAATCGGTTTTTTTTGTAAATTGCTTAACTAAGTTAATTAAATTGAAAATATATTAAAAAAAGTAAATATGAATCAAAACGATTACGATATTTCTCAAATAGATGCTGAAACTCAGGAAATGCTCCGTTCATTTGTTTCCGAAGCCTTTGATTCACTTGATACCAATGAACCTATTGTTGAAGACCTTCGTAATGCCGATAATGGCGAATCTGTAAATGCAATTTTTAGGGTTTTTCATACTCTGAAAGGGCTTTCAGGCTTTTTTGAGATGAATGTTATTAGAAAGGTAACTCACGAAGCTGAGACTTTATTAGATATTATTCGAAAAAATAACAAGAAGCAATCTGATGCAACATTGACAATTATATATCAGACTTTTGATTTTTTACGAGATTTATTGACTCGGGTTAATACAGAACTTACAGATAGAAGTGGAGAAGAAGAAGCAGACGATATGATTCTGATCCTTAAAGATTCAATTGAAAATGCAAAGAATCCTGAATTATCTTTAATTTCCGATAATTCGACAGATTTTATTGATCTTGAGGGAATATCTGCAATAGAAGATGGCAATGCATTCCAATCCGATCAAAATAAAGAAACGGAAAATATTAACGAAAATTCCGCTTCAGCAAGTGCAGATGAGGACTCCTTAATTTCAGATGACATGCTGGATCAGTATATTACAAGTTCAAATGAATTACTCGACCTTGCCGAACGAAATATTCTTGTTCTTGAAAAAAATCCTGATAACTTTGGTGTGATTCGTGAGACCTTCGGTGCTGTTCATAGTCTTAAAGGGAATTCCGGGTTCATGGGCTTCTCTGAAATCGAAGATATTTCAGTTGATATGGAAACTATCCTCGATTGTATTAGAAACAGTGAATTGGTAATTGATCAAAATATAGCTACAATTCTGTTAAGTAACATTGAAACAATAAGGAAGAGATTTGAGTCCATTCAAAATGAAGTAAATAAAAAAGTTAGCTTAGAGCAAACTGATATTGGACAATCAAATTCCGAACATGCCCAAATTACTCATGAAATAAAGCCAGCGGCAAGTTCTAAAAGTGAGCCTCATGCAATAAATCCCAAAATTGAGATAAGCAAGGAAATTGCTGTGCATTCAGAAGAAGATTCTTCAGTTGCGAAAATGGCATTGACAGCGATTGACCCTGATTCCGAAACTGAATCGGCTGTTACAAAAACTTCCTCTGCTCAGACCGCGAATAAAGCACCTTCTGTCCCAAGTATGCAGAGAAAAGATATTCGAGTTGAAACAATAAAAATTGATAAATTATTTGATCTTGTCGGCGAGCTTATCACAATTGAAACTATGGTGACAAAAAATCCCGATTTGATAGGCTTGCAATTGCCAAACTTCAGCAAGTCCGCAAATATGCTTAACAAGATTACACGGGAGCTTCAGGAAATATCAATGTCAATAAGGATGATGCCGCTGGAAGGGCTTTTTAATAAAATGAAACGCCTTGTCCGCGATGTTTCAATAAAAATGAAGAAGAAAGTGAATCTTGTAATTTCCGGTCAAGATACTGAGATGGATAAAAATGTAATTGATGAAATATCCGATCCTCTTGTTCATATATTGCGAAATTCGATTGATCACGGCGTGGAATTACCTATGATTAGGGCGGAGAAAGGCAAATCCGAAACAGGAAATGTCTGGCTATCGGCTCGGTATGAAGGTAATGAGATTTTAATTATTGTGCAGGATGACGGCGCCGGAATGGACAAACACAAACTTCTGAAAAAAGCTGAAGAGAAAGGTATTTTAACAGTAGCGGCAGATAAAATGAGTGATAAAGAGATTTACGGTTTAATTTTTGAACCCGGTTTTTCCACTGCTGAAAAAGTTACTGATATTTCCGGTCGCGGAGTAGGAATGGACGTTGTTAGGAAAAATATTGAAAAACTAAGAGGTGCAGTTACTGTTATGAGTGAATTGGGCAAAGGCTCGACCATAACTTTGAGAATTCCATTAACCCTCGCTATAATGGAAGCAATGATTATTCGTGTCGGAAAAGATCAATTTGCTCTCCCGATATTATCACTTAAAGAATCTTTCAGAGTTAATAGAAAAAATATCAACGTTACTATGGATGGTCTTGAGGTCGTGAAGGTAAGAAATGAAATTATACCTATAATTCGGCTTTATGAACTGTTTAACAAAGAACCTGAAAATACTGATCTCGAAAAAGGGATACTAATAATTATTGAATTGCGTGATAAACAGTTCTGTCTATTTGCCGATGAAATAGTAGGACAGCAGCAGGCAGTGATAAAGAGTCTCGGTGATTATATCGGAAAAGTCCCCGGAGTAATGGGTTGCATGATATTAGGAGACGGCGGGATAGGACTGATTCTTGATATTGAATCATTAATGGATATGGCAGAAAAACCACTTGTTTGAGCCAATAATATATAATCAATCATTACTAATAAATTGAAAAATACCAAATGAATCCAAATATAACTGAAAATGATGACTTAATATCTGAAAGTTTTGAAGATACTCTCAAGGATAGGTATCTGACTTTTCGCATTGGGTCGGAAGATTACGGCATTGAAATTAAATACGTAACGGAAATTGTCGGAATTCAAAGAATAACCGAATTACCAAATATCAAACCATATATCAAGGGAGTAATTAATCTTAGAGGATTAATTATTCCGGTTGTCGAAGTTAGAGTTCGCTTTGGAATTGAACATATTGAATATAATGAGAGGACTTGCATCATTGTTGTAAATTTTGAGAATATGGCTATTGGTCTGATTGTTGATGAGGTAAATGAAGTTTGTAACATAGCTTCCACCGATATATCCGAAACTCCTATGACAAATAAAAGGTCTCAAAGCAGATTTATTCAAGGAATTGGCAGAATTCACAATGATGTAAAAATTCTTTTGAATATAAGTAAAGTTTTATACGACGATATTAAAGAAAATAATGCCGAATAAAGGATAAATAATGCCCGCTGATACTGATAAAATGTTTAAAGGATTAAACTGGATAGAAATCGGTGATGAAGAGTTTGATCTGATCCGCAAATTAGTTTATTCTAAGCTCGGAATTAATCTTACTGATGAAAAAAAATCACTTGTTGCCGGAAGATTACAAAAGATTCTTAAAGACTTAAATTTTAAAAATTTTAAAGCATATTATGATTTTGTAATTGGTGATTCAACTGGTGATTCATTAAGTACACTTGCCAATAAAATTACAACAAATCATACATTCTTTTATAGAGAAAATGATCATTTTTCTTATTTTTTCGATAATGTTTTACCAGAAATTGTTAAAAAGCATCAGAATAATCGGAACTTTGATTTAAGAATCTGGAGCGCAGGTTGCTCCAGCGGTGAAGAGCCATATATGCTTGCGATATTATTATTAGAGTATTTTAAGGATGATTATAAAAATTGGGATGCAGGTATTTTAGCAACCGATATTTCCGAAAAAGTATTGGCCATAGCTAAGACAGGAATATATAATTTTGATAGATTGAAGGACTTACCAGAATACTATTTAAAAAAATACTTTAAAAAAACCGGTGCGGATGAATATGAGCTTATTGATAAAGTGAAAAAAGAAGTTACATATAGACATTTGAATTTTATGTCTGCGGTATTTCCTTTTAAAAAACCGTTTGATGTGATTTTCTGCAGAAATGTGATGATTTATTTCGATAATCCGACAAGAGAAGTTCTTGTCCGCAAATTTTGGGAAAATCTCGCTGTTGGAGGATATTTATTTATTGGTCATTCGGAAAGTCTTAATAAATCAAAAATATTATTTGAATATGTTAAACCGGCATTATATAGAAAAATTTAGAACCATAGAGTAAGGAAATGATGAGTAACGCGCAAAAGAAAATAAAAGTTTTAATAATAGATGATTCGGCATTAGTCCGAGATATTCTTTTTAAAGGATTGAATCAGGATTTAGGTTTAGAAGTGGTAGGAGCAGCTCCCGATGTTTTTGTCGGCAGGGATATGATATTAAATTTCAGACCTGATGTGGTTACTCTTGATATTGAAATGCCCAGAATGGATGGCTTGGAATTTCTTCGTCGTCTGATGCCTCAGTTCCCAATTCCGGTTGTTGTAGTCAGCTCACTGACTCAAAAGGGAAAGTATATTACAATGCAAGCTCTCGAAGCAGGAGCAGTTGATTTTGTACCGAAACCAACTTCTGATATTGCTCGTGGATTGGTCGAGATGTTAACCGAATTAAAAACTAAAATTAAAATTGCATCCACAGCAAATGTTTCTCATTGGAAAAATAAGAAATTTCAAAATTTGAACCGATCAATTCCAACTACTAAAACATTATCCGACTCTACCGATAAAGTTATTGCTATAGGTGCTTCTACTGGCGGCACTGACGCAATTCGTAAAGTGGTTATGGATTTACCACCATATACTCCCGGAATAGTTATCGTCCAACACATGCCCGCTGGATTTACCAAAACATTTGCCGATAAAGTTAATGAACAGTGTTTGATGGCTGTGAAAGAAGCTGAAGATGGCGATCGAATAGTTGCAGGAAGGATTCTAATAGCGCCGGGAGGAGATTATCATACTCGTGTTATCCGTTCGGGTGGTCATTATTTTATTGAATGTATAAATAGTGAAAAGGTTAACGGTCATCGGCCTTCTGTTGATGTAATGATGTTCTCTGTTGCAGAAAATGTTGGTGCGAAAGCTATTGGCATAATTTTAACCGGTATGGGAAAAGATGGAGCTCTTGGTATGAAGGCAATGCATGATGCGGGAGCAAAGACCTTTGGACAGGATGAAGCTTCTTCAATTGTTTACGGGATGCCGAAAGTAGCCTTCGATTTAGGTGCTGTCGATGTCCAATTACCTCTTGAATCTATTGGCGGAGCATTGAATAATTATTTGAATAGTTTAAAATAAAATGGCTGGAACAGAACAAAATTTAAATCCACTTTCTGTACTTGTTGTCGAAGATGATGCGACATCAAGGCATTATCTGGTAGCATTGCTCAAAAAAACACTTGAGTCTGTTTATATCGCAGTTGACGGCAGGGATGGATTAAACAAATATCTTGAATATAAACCCGATATTGTACTATCAGATATTGGTATGCCTGTAATGAACGGTTTGGAGATGTCCCGCAGGATAAAAAAGATTAATCCTAAGGCACAAATAATACTTACTACCGCATTTGACAATAAAGAAAATTTAATGGAAGCAATCAATATTGGAATTAGTCAATATTTGGTCAAACCGGTACAAAAACAATACCTTTTTGATGCTTTAAACAGGATTTCTGAAATTATTAACCTCGAAGCCGAAGTTCAACGCCAAAATGACAATATACAAACATTATCAAATGCTATTGAGCATAGTTCAACGATTATTGTTCTTTTTAATAAGGAGGAATTGATTGAATACTGCAATCCGATAACTTATGAACTGACAGAATATACTTCTGATGATATTCTTAATAAACCATTAGAATGCTTTAATTTTGAATTTTCCGATAAAATTCTTTCCGATAATTTTTATCAGGCATTTCATGATAAAAAAGATTGGCGAGGCGAGATTCAAGTCAGAACAAAGGGTGGCTTATCTTTTTGGTCTATTGCATCAATTTCTCCTGTAAAAATGCCTAATGGTAGTTTCTCGCATATTGTTCTTACAATTGAAGACATTACACTTCAAAAGATGAAAGAAGAATATCTTGAAATGACAAATTTTGATTTAGAATCAGTTGTTCTATCTCGAACAAAAGAACTACAAACTTCAAATAAACTATTATCGGCTGAAATAGAAACAAGGAAAAAAACTGAAATTGAACTCATAGCCGCTAAGGAATTGGCAGATGCCGCTAATCAGGCAAAAAGTCTTTTTTTGGCAAAAGTAAGTCACGAACTTAGAACCCCTTTAAATGGAATAATCGGGGTCGCAAGTTTATTAATTGATTCTGAATTAAATGAGAAGCAACTTAGATTTTTGCGAATGATTCAGCTTTCATCGAAAGATCTGTTGAAAATAATAAATGATATTCTTGATTATACAAAACTTGAATCTGGTAAACTACAAATTTCCATTGCAGATTTTTCTATCTATAAAATGATAGATCGTATTAAAGATATTATTTATCCTATAATTGAAAATAAAAATTTGGAATTTATTATTAATCTGGATTCTGCAATTCCTGATAAAGTTAAGGGTGATCAATCAAGAATTCAGCAATCACTGATAAATTTAATTTCCAATTCAATTAAATTTACTAACAAAGGCTCAGTTCGGATTAATTTGACTGTTAGTAACATTAATGAGAACATCGTCGAGATTTTGTTTGAAGTTAATGATACCGGAATTGGAATACCGGCAAATAAACGAGATTTATTATTCAAAAGTTTCTCTCAGATTGACGACACCTTTACACGGAAATACGGTGGTACGGGTTTGGGCTTGGCTATTACAAAGGAACTTGTCGAACAGATGGGTGGTTCGATTGATTTTGAAAGTGAAGAAAGCAAAGGATCAAAATTTTTCTTTCTTTTGAAATTTAATTATACAAACAGTCCTCTACAAAAAACTGAAGAATTTATTATTTCCGATAATAGCCCTGATGAAGCAATCCGAGCAATAATTCCTTCTGAATTGAAAATATTGGTAGCTGAAGATAGTTATATTAATCAAGAAGTCATTCGCGAAGGATTTTGTAAAATACCCGGATGGGAAATAGTAATTGTTAATAACGGGTTGGAAGCCGTAGAAGCATTTAAAACTCAATACTTCGATATTATTTTAACAGATATATCAATGCCAGTTATGGATGGTTATGAAGCAGCTAAAATTATCAGAGAACTCTGGACAGATTCTGCTAAAAAAATTCCGATAATCGGCTTTACTGCACATAATGATCCGACACATCTGAATCAATGTCTGGAAAACGGAATGGATTCTTATATCAGCAAACCCTTTAAATGGAATGAACTTTTCGATAAAATTTTAGAATTCACGAAGAAAGAAGCAACTTTTCCGGCAGATATTTCCGGGTTGATGATTTCCTTAAATAATAATAAAATCACCTTTGAAAAACTTGTTCGGTATTTATTAGTAAATTATCCTGAACAAATTGGAAATCTTAATGACTTCTTTTCCAATAAAGATTTTATACAAGCAAACCAACTCGCACATAAAATGAAATCCGAATTTATGAACTTTGGAGCAACAGAGGTTGTAAATCTTCTGGCTCACTTTGAACATATTGCAGCTGTAGATTCAGATACCAACTTCACAAGCGATTTTAAAAAACTTGAAGCTGCATTAATTAAATTAGAAAGTTATTTGTTATCACTAATATAGGTTTCTTATGAAAATACTTATTGTTGAAGACGATTATATTACTTCAGAAGTAATGAAGGAAATCCTTTCATCATTCGGGGAATGTATTTTAGCAGAAGACGGAGAAAAAGCCGTTGATGAATTTTCCCGTGCCTTGCAAACCGGGCTAAAGTTTGATGTAATTTTCTTAGACATAATGATGCCAAATATGGATGGAATTGAAACATTAAACAATATCCGCGAAATAGAGAAATCTTATGGTATTCTCGGACTTGACACGGTTAAAATTATTATGACCACCGCATTGGACGATTTCGATAATATTAAATCAGCTTTTCACAATCAATGCGAAGGTTACATTGTTAAACCAATTGAAAAAGCCAAAATTATCGAGCAATTGCAAAAATTATAAGTTTACTCTTCATCGAAAATCATTGTCAAAAGAGCCATACGAACAAATAATCCGTTCTGCGCCTGACGAAAATACGCAGCCCGTGGATCTGAATCTATGGCTGAACTGAGCTCGACTGATCTCGGCAAGGGATGCATAATTACCGAATCGGTTTTCATCTTCCCCAAAACTGATTGATCGATATTAAACCTTGATAAATCAAGATGGTAATTTGACAAACGTTCGCGGTCTATACGTGTCTGATAAACAACATCAACCTTACTGATAACTTCCTCCAAAGAATCTGAAAGTTCGTAAGAAACTCTTTTTTCGTCAAGATGTTGTAAAATATCAGATTTGATTTGAAGTTCAGCAGGAGCAATAAAGTAAAGTTTCACTCGCTCGAATTTACTGAGCAAATATGCTAATGAGCGGACTGTTCGTCCCAGATCGAGCGCTCCGATCATAGCTACTGATAAACCGTTTAAAATTTTACACTCATTATAAATAGTAAAAAGATCTAATAAAGCCTGAGTTGGGTGTTGTCCGCCCGATCCATCACCGGCATTTATTATAGAAACAGGCGAAACGGCTGCAGCACGTTTTGCACCACCTTCTTCAAAGTGACGTAAAACAATGCAATCGCAATAATTTGAAATAATCCTTATTGTGTCTTCTAATAATTCACCTTTTACTTCCGATGAAAACTCCCTTGCATGCTCGGTTGAGAGTATCTTCCCACCTAATCTGAGCATTGCGGACTCAAATGAAAAGCGGGTACGTGTGGATGAATTATAAAATAAAGTAGCAAGTATCTTTGTGTGATAATCCTGGGTGCCGCCACGAGCTACAATTCTTTTCATTAGCGGAGTTCTTTCGAAAAGTTCCATAATTCTTGGAACTGTAAATTGCTGTGACTCGTAAATATGTTTCATTTTTATTAATCCTTTATTTTTCTAATTATTCATTCCGAAGGATATTAAATTCAATCAGTTCTTTATTCACAAAGACATTGACGTGGAATACCCGCAATTTTCAGTGCACCTTTCACTGGTCCGCTTGGAAATAATATATATATTTCTTTTAAGCTATATTTATTATCTCTCAGTAATTTGGCTAATTTCGGCACTCGGTTGTTTTTAAAATAAAAATTACGAATATAATTTATTATTCGCCAATGCTCTAATGTTAATTCATTAATGTTCTCTTGTTGTGCAAGAGCTTCGGCATACTGTTGGTTCCACTGCTTAGGCTCTGAGAGATATCCAAAGGCATCAAGTTCTAATTCTGTTTCATTTTGTTGTTGAAGGTGCATTTTGAAGAATTATAATTTGTTATCTTCTATTAATTTATTGATGTTTTCCATAAGGACATCGTGTTTCTTCTCATCAGTCAATAAATACTCTAATAAAAATTTAACAATAATCGAATCAGTATTCTCAAGAGCTTGTTTAGCAAGGACTATTGTCTGTTTCTCGTGAGCATCGTGCTCTTTCAACAGGTGCAAATAATTAGAATCGGAAGCGAAATCAAAACTAATTTTTTTTCCTTCTAAGTGATTTAATAACAAACTCTGAACACGGTAGTGAATCGTAGAATCATGCCGGATAATTTCCATTATTAAATGAATCAGTGGATTTTTGGCATTGACAATAATTTCGGTTGTGGCTCTGATAGAGATGTCTTCAATTTTCTGCCATTGCCTGAGAATATCAATTAATTCTTTAGTATTGTTTGGATCACTCATATTATTCCTTTATTTAACTGCATTTTTATTGTTGCTTAAAAATATAAAACGTTGAATTGACGATTAATCATTTAAAATATTGATTGTATTTGCATATTTATTCTGATTTTTTTCGTATTTTTGAATCGGACTTAAAATTCCGCTTATGTTTTATTTATTCAGAAAGTTCTAATGTTAAGAGAAATAATAAAGATTGATGAGCAACTTTGCGATGGCTGCGGATTATGCGTACCGGCATGTGCCGAAGGAGCCATTCAGATTATAGAAGGGAAAGCCCGGTTAATAAGTGATTTGTTTTGTGACGGATTAGGAGCCTGTCTTGGCCAATGCCCTCCCGGTGCTATTACAATAGAAATGCGTGAAGCAGAACCTTATGACGAAATCAAGGTAATGGATGGTATATGCAAACAGCCTGCAAGCGTCATCAAGGCGCACCTAATGCATTTGAAAGACCATAATGAAATTATATATTTGAATCAGGCTATCACATATTTAGTTGAGAATGGATTTGATATTCCCGATCTTGATTCAAAACCAGCAGAAACATCTTGCGGATGTCAAGGAACTGTTCATAGGGAATTAAAATCCAAAACAGTTTATGCTCCTCTTAACAAACCACCAAGCAATGAACTTGAGTCCGAACTGAGCCAGTGGCCTGTGCAGTTGCATCTTGTCAACCCCAATGCATCGTTTTTCAAGGATAGGGAACTTCTCATTTTAGCCGACTGCGGACCAATAGTTAATGCAAATATTCATTCGAATTATATTAAAGGTCGTTCGCTGGTTATTGCATGTCCGAAACTTGATTATACTGATCCATATATTGAGAAATTAACTGAAATATTTAGCGGCTCCGGGACTAAAAAAGCAATTGTCGTTAGAATTGAAGTGCCGTGCTGTGGCGGAATTACACGTTTTGCAGCAGAAGCTGCCAGCAGAAGCGGCAGATCGGATTTAATTGTTGAAGAACATATTTTAGGGATTGATGGCAGCCTGAAAAGCAAAACAATAATTTTTGGGAAATAAAATAATTAGTAATTGTTAATTAGTAATAATTTTGGGGTGATTGTCATCCTAAACGAAGCGAAGGATCTCTCTTACAGCAACTTTCAGGAAGATCCTTCACTTCGTTCCTAATGACATCTTTGGACAAACCCCCTAACCCCCTTTGAAAAAGTAGGAATAAAAGCTCAGGTTCTTATCCCCCCTTTTTTCAAAGGGGGTTAGGGAGTTTAAATCATCTTGTTATTTTCACCCCTTTAAAAGCGTTGCGCTTATAATTGCCTCAGGATGACATTACGCAATTTCTATGTTTTGACACAAGCTCATGCGCAGGAACTGTCATGATTAAAAAATCACAAATTAGGATGAAAATACCCCTCAAGTCAGATTTTAAATCTGACTTGAGAGGTATTTTCGGAAGAATGTCATTCTTGGTAAATATTATGCTTTTGTGACAGTCTCACTACAAATGGAATTTGTGCAACGTTAAGTCTCGGTTTCGAAATATATTTTATAGAACTTACGGCCGTCTCTATCGGTTCCTTGTTCAATAAGTTCTTTATTTCCATGAATATATATATGGAAATTATTGTCAAGTTTCAAAATGCTTTTGAAGACTTTAGATTGCTTTTTAACGGCTTGCTGTGAAATATCAAAAGTGTCACTTATATTAATATCATTATTCTCTCGATATTTGCCATCAAAGTTCCTGAACGATTTTATTATATCTTTATTCTGAAAAACCTGCTTTTCGAATTCTTTTTTCTCGAAAGTCTCATGGGTTTTGAAATAATCAACCGAACGATTCAGCAAATCAATCTGATCGGTTTTGCTTATTTCAAATTCTTCTGTGATTTGCTTGGTAACATATTTTTTGGCGAGAATCATAAGCTCTCTTGTTTGATGATAATCATCCGAACATTCCTTTATTTGAAGAAAATTATCGCGCCAATACTGAGCTTCAGCTGCTTTATTCGATTTATCAACTATGCAGATTCTATATCCCAATTCTTTATCAATATCAAAGATAAAACAGCCTTTATCTAATTTGTCAATATTAATTCCTGAATCAGTAATCACGGAATATTCATTTTGCTGAGAGTTCAATTTTATAAAATCTTGCTTATTTTCTGATTTGAAAATACCGATTGCATCTATCATTTCATCTTCAATTCTTACATCAGTAAGATAAGCGATGAACAAGTCGCCGGATTTAATCTGTGGATGCGTAGATAGTTCATAGAGATGTTTTGCAATGTTCACTGAATTTTTATGAAATGTTTTAGCAGAATCAAAAATATTTGAAGCAAAAACAAACATTGGATTTAAAGTAAAATCATCATTTGAGAAAGTAAAATTATAAAACTCAGGGCTTTGGAAAGGATTAGTGAAAAATTTAAAAAGCAATTCCTTCACCTGCGAATCGGAAATATCGAGAAGAGATTTAGAAATGTAAAGCTCTTCATCACTGGTAATATTTCCTATTCCATGAACCGAAACTTTTTCGAGCCTACTGTTTGAATAATCAATTAGATTTGTCAAATTAATCCTCCGGTGCATTTAGAATTGGAGGTTTTGCTTGTGATTTTTGCTTTTTCTGCACTTCAATGGTTGAGACCAAAAGCGAGGGTGAACTTGCCGAAACTGGTACCGATCCTGATTCAGCTCCGCAAATACCGTTGAATATTCCTATTTTATCATCAGCTGCAACAATTTTTGCAAATGTTGTCATCGGAGTACCGATTAAATCCACACCACGGACGAGTTCATCGGGGCGGCCATCTGCATATATTTTATAAACTACAAGCGGATTGACGTTAAACGCATTTGGTATTGTTCGTCCGGTGAAAGTGAAACCACCGGCTACAACAACAAAATATAATCCATATTCTTTATTTTGTTTTTTGCATTCTTCGCGTAACATATCGCGTAATTTGTCGGTACTGACCTTTTCTTTTGCTTCAACTATCAAGTTGGACTGACGAGAGCATACTTCATGTCCGGCTTGTTTGCGCCCATGGCCATTAGAATGGGAATAATTCTCAATCGGGCTGCGGCTCATAAGGAAATCTTTAAATACACCGTTTTCGACGGCAGTTACTTTTTGCCCCTGAACACCTTCGTCATCAAATTCATAAAAGCCGGAAATCTCGCGCCCATCCAATTTCTTGCTGGATGGATCGAAAACGACATCTATGAATTCAGGTAAAACTTTTTGCCCTACATAATTCTTAAATGTTTGACTGGAATTAGGATCCTTCTGGCGATGACCTTCAACACGGTGTCCGAATATTTCATGGAAAAATACTCCTGCAGCCTCACCCGATAATATCGCCGGCCCTGTATAAGTTGAAACAAGCGGTGCACTGCGTAATTTATCCATTAATTCAATCATACTCTTAATATCTGAAGCTATTGTTTCCTTAGAGGGCAAACCATCGGCTGTATAGGAGAAATAACTTTTATAAAGAGGCAGACTCATACCGTCATCAGCCTTGGTTTTTGCTGAAACCATGATGCGGTATTCCACCTGTGACCATTGCTGGAGCGATCCTTCGGTATTTACAAAATAACGGGTTTTAAGCTCGGCTGTCAATGAGACCGAACCGACATAAATCCAGTTGTTTCCTGAAAACATGGCAGATAGATCGCGTAAGTTCGAGCGCCATATTTCAGGAACTTCGATATTATTAATCGGATCAGTAATATATTTGGACGGCTTCTCGTGCGAGAAATCTGCGCTTGAATCTTCTTCCTTCACTTTGACGGCTTTGTTTGATACAGCCTTCCCGTATTTTTCAATTGCATCTTTATAATTTTTATCGGTTGCATACCAGATTGCATCTTTTAGTGCTTTTTCATTATTATCAAGTGGAAGTTCTGTAGAGCCGGAACTTGAGCCGAAATTGAACCGCGAACCACGGATTATATGATAATTATCAAAATCATAGCCACCCACACGCAGGGTTACATCTAAGATTCTGTCATTACTGCTATGATCTGTTTTCATCTTACCAAAAGAAGCTGAAAGCGAGATTTGCTTAACATCACTTATAGAATAAGCTATATAATAGGGAGCTGTTTTTTCAGATTTGAGAATATTATAATCACGTTCCAATTCTGCTTTTGCATACTTGAGAACAGCACCTTCTTCGGCTGCTGAACTAACAATGGGACATAAAATAAAACTTAGTACAAGAGCAGCAAAACCACTGCTAAATATTTTTGATAATTTCATATTACAATTCGTAAATAAAATAAAGTAATGACGAGTGGAAAGAACAGTTATTGTCTGAAATTAGTTCCAAGATGAAATTTGATAAAGTTTTCCAGGGCCGAATGTTGAATTTGCTGTTATAAGGTAAAGAATCTTAGCATAGTAAAATTGATTTCTGAAAAACTCTCTTTAATTTACCTCCCCACTACAAATGCTGCTATTAAAAGTAGCTAATTTTTCCCAAAATGGTTCATTAGCATATAAGTAACCAAAAGTTAAAAAGATTAATAAAATGGGTATTAATTTTTCCTCCCTTACTTTATTACCGGTTTTCTTGCAATTTTCTCCGGCACTCTTGCAATTTATACCGGCATTCTTTCAATTTATACCGGCACTCTTGCAGTTTTTACCGGCACTCTTTCGGTTTATACCGGCACTCTTGCAGTTTTTACCGGCACTCTTGCAGTTTTTACCGGCACTCTTGCAATTTTTACCGGCACTCTTGCAATTTTTACCGGTATTTTCTCTTCCGTTGCCGGTATTTTTTCTTCTGTTGCCGGCACTCTTTCTTCTGTTGCCGGTATTTTTTCTTCCGTAACCGGCACTTTATCTTTCATTGCCGGCACTAAATTTCAATTCATTTCTAAAGACTGATTAATTATTAAATTATTGTTTTGTTAATTATAAAAATATTCTCTAAGTTGAACAATTATACGTAAGGATGTGTATTCATACAGTTACATGCACAGCAATAACAACTTTTAGAATTTGCCTTCTTTTCCTATCACTTGAATCAGGGGATTGAATGCTTTCGAGGCAACTAAAACCTTCGTTCCGATTGCAAAATTAACTGATTCCTCTTCGGTTGCTATAACTTTCACGATATTATTTCCAGTCAAAACACTAATAATAAAAATCACATCACTCTTTTTTATTTCTATTATCTCGCCGGTTAATTTGAATTTACTGCTCAACTTCTGCTCAGAAAATACATAAGACGGAGTTCCTTGATTAATTATCTTACCCTTTTCAAGTCGAATTACTTTATCAGATAATTTAAATATTTCTGGCAGATGGTGACTTACTAAAACGGTTGTTAGCCCGTACTGCCGATGAGCTTTCATTATATAAATCTGTAATTTATGGCGCATCTCATCATCCAAAGCCGAGAGTGGCTCATCCAAAAGCAATATTTTCGGCTGCCGTGCAATTGCACGAGCAAGAGCCACACGTTGTTTCTGTCCACCAGAAAGATTTTGTGGATTAGCTTCTTGCAGCGATTCAAGTTCCATTAGTTCCAAGAGTTCATTTACAAGAGAATTATTTTCCTTTTGCAAGGCAAATTCCAGATTTTGGCGAACCGTTAGATTCGGAAATAAGGCAAAATCCTGAAAAACCATGCCAATCGAACGTTTTTGGATAGGGATATGATACTTTTTTGAAGAATCATCCCAAATTTCACCGTCAATTTCAATAAATGATTTTTCTGTTTGGCAAAGTCCTGCTAAAATACGGAGCAACGTTGTTTTTCCTGCACCTGAATCGCCATAAACCGAGATCAACTCACCATTTTCTATCTCCAGAGATATATCAAATGACATTGGGCCATCGGACGAGTGAAGCTGTTTATATGCAGAAAATTTTATCATTAATCTTTAAAAAATAAACTTTTATCATCTTCAAATTTTAATGAGACAGATTCGCCGATTGATAAATGTAAATTTTGTATATTTCTAAATGCCTTGGTTTGTCCGAAATAATCAAAATAATAAAGGAATTCATTACCAAGATTTTCAATATTTATCACTTTAAAATCATTTGAATTACCAGCATTATCCAAATAAATATTTTCGGGTCTTATGCCAAGAGTTATATTATTTATTTTATTAATTTTGATTGTTTGGTGATTTTTTAATTCAATCTTATTATAATTATCAATAAAATTACCATCTATGATTTTGCCTTCGAAGAAATTTATCTGGGGATTACCAACGAAGCTTGCAACAAATTTATTAGCCGGATTATGATAAATTTCATCGGGACTACCTATTTGCTGAATCTTACCTTTATCCAAAACTACAATTTTAGTACCCATTGTCATAGCTTCGGTCTGGTCATGTGTCACATAAATGGCAGTTGAACCGGTTCGACGCTGCAAAGAAGTAATTTCAGAGCGCATAGATATTCTCAATCTTGCGTCGAGATTTGATAAAGGCTCATCAAACAAAAATATTTTAGGTGATCTGACTATTGCTCGCCCCAATGCCACTCTCTGGCGCTGTCCACCTGATAGTTGTTTGGGTTTACGATTAAGGAATTCAGTAAGATTTAATATTTCGGCAACATTTGCAACACTCTTCTTAATTTCCACTTTGTTTATTTTTCGTATTGATAATGGAAATGCAATATTATCGAATACTGTCAGGTGAGGATAGAGAGCATAATTTTGAAAAACCATGCCTATATTCCGATCTTTTGGAGGCAAATTATTAACAATTTCATCATCGAAAAATAACTCACCTGAGCTTATGTCTTCAAGTCCGGCAATCATTCTTAATATTGTTGATTTTCCACAACCCGAAGGACCGACTAAGACAACAAATTCGCCTCGCATGGCTTTGAATGATACATTATCAACTGCTACATTAGAATTATCAAAGATTTTTGAAATGTTTTTAAGCTCAATATTTAACATGAATATTTAAATGATTTGAATAAAAAATTAACGACGATAATAATATAAAATTATTTTGAACTTGTTTGAAACTTTAGTAAATTTGTAGCGTAAAATGAACAGTGTTCATTAAAGATTTTAAAAACAATTTAATCTAAAGATACTTTATGAAATATACATTACTTATTCTGATTACATATTTCTCTTTATTAAATCCAACTTTTGCTGATGATCAAAATAATGGCAGCTCACCAACTCAAACAATTAAAGGCAGAATCGTTAATTTGCAAACCCAACAGTTAATATCAGGTGCAACTGCACGTGTGATCAGCACTACTCTTGGATCTATTTCAGATAATAACGGCATTTTCAGAATAAAAGATGTACCCGTCGGGCGACAGAAGGTTGTTATCACATTCATAGGCTTTGAACCGCAGACTTTTGAAGTTGCTCTTAGCTCAGGCAAAGAAGTCGAAATCAATGTTCAGCTTAAAGAATCGGTAATTCAGGCAAAAACATTGGAAGTGTTTGCTGCAAAAGAAAATTTCCGCTCAATAAATGAAGCTGCATTCGTAAGTTCAACTTTGTTTAATAAAGATGATGTGGAACGTTTTGCAGGAAGCCGAAATGATCCGGCACGAATGGCACAAAATTTTGCAGGAGTTGTTGCCTCTAATGACAGTCGTAATGATATAATTATTCGTGGAGGTTCTCCTACTGAACTTCTTTGGAGGCTTGACGGTCTGGATTTTCCGAATCCTAATCATTTTGCCACTCAAGGCGCAACCGGTGGACCGATTTGTGCAATTAACAGTTTATTGCTTGATAATAGTGATTTTTTAACTGGTGCATTCCCTTCGGAATATGGTGGTAAAATGAGCGGAGTTTTTGATCTGCATACTCGCCGTGGAAACCGAGATAAATATGAATATATGGGACAGTTCGGATTTAATGGAATAGAGTTAGGAGCTGAAGGGCCGATTGTAAAGGAAAACAGTTCTTTTATTTTTAATTATAGATATTCTTTCCTTGATATAATGGATAAAATGGGTTTTAAATTTTCTGAATATTCCGGTATTCCAAAATATCAAGATGGAATGCTGAAAGTGGATTATGATATTAATTCATCAAATAAATTATGGCTAACAGGTTTGTTTGGCAAAAGCTCCATAGACATTTATGAGAGCAAAACTGATAATTACTATTCCGGTGATTTTAATATTTTGAACGGAACAGATATTTATTCACTGGGTTTAAACTGGCAACATCTGATTTCAGAACAAATCTATGGTAAGCTAACAATAGGCGCGGTTTATAATAATTATAGAATTGAACTTGATTCTATCACTGCCGACACAGTCGATGGTAAAAAGCATGTAAAAAGTTTAGATCATTACTGGTATCAAAATTCATCAGAAGCCTATAAAACAATAAAATATGATATAAACTATTCACCCAATCCATCACACAATTTTAGTTTAGGTACTGAATTAAGATTTAATGAATATAATTTTGATGAACATCGCTTCACAGCTTCATGGTTTTCGAGCGAAATTTTCAAACTTAAAGAAAGCGGAACTGCCCTTCAGACATTATCCTTTATCAATTGGAACTGGCGTGCAACTGAGGATTTCACAATAAATGCGGGTATTCACAGCCAATATCTTAAAATTAATGATAAAATTACCTTCGAACCTCGTTTATCTGCGCAATGGAAACTTACGGAAATGCATAGTTTTAATGCCGGTTTTGGCATTCACTGCCAAACTCTACCTCTTTTGCTTTATTATGAAAATGAAAAAAATAAGAATCTTGATTTTGAAAAAGCTAAACATTTTATATTGGGTTACACGGTACAACCCTCCACAAATTTAATGTTAAAAATAGAAACCTATTACAAAGACATAACTAATGCTCCTGTAAAAAGGGATTTTGCAAGTGCTTTCTCCTTTCTGAATGCAGGGACAAATTACGGCACAATCAGTAGCAATGACGATCCTCTTAAAAGTACCGGTTCCGGGCGAGCGTATGGCCTTGAGTTATCGGTATTCAAACATTTTGCTGATGGATATTATGTAACAGCAACCGGTTCTTATGTGCGACAGCAATATAAGGGATCCGATAATGTTCTACGTTGGGGTGGATTCGATAATATCATTGTCACTAATGTTCTTGCAGGTTATGAGTGGAAAATATCAAAGGCACAAACACTTGAGTTCAGCGGAAAATTTATTTATGCAGGTGGATTGCCATATTCTCCAATTGATTCTCTCAAATCAATGGAACGCCATTCTACATATTTTATCGATAGTCTGACCAATAATTTAAGATTACCGTTTTATTCCAAAACCGATATAAAAATAGAATTCAGGGATAATTACAAAAGCTTTGCAATGATCAGTTACTTTAGTATTGAAAATGTGTTTAACACCAAGAATATTTTGCAATATTTATTTGATCCAAGCACAGGCAAGCAGAAAACTGTTTATCAATCCGGCTTTTTCCCGGTGGGAGGAATAAGAGTAGAGTTTTAAGTAAAGTTTTCATTAGGAAAATCTTTAAATAAGTAAATGATAAAATATTAATTATATTCTCATTGTAGTTTCAGAAATATTTCGTATTTTAGTATCTTTACAGGGGGAAAATATAGATTTTTTGTTTACATAGTTGATTTTTTTGATTTTTGATTGTCTATAATGTTCATATTAAATAAAATAGTACCCCAGTACACCAAAATTCTTTGCTTCTTGCCTTTGATTCTATTGTTTATTTTAGCGGTTAATTTTGAAGGAAATGTCCGTGCAGGAGATTTTCCGCTTAAATCTTTGTTTGTTGTCGATACGGTTGAGGATATAAATCAGGCTATAAAAGAGATGAACATCGGCTCTAATTATAATTATCTCGAAACAGGTATTTGTTCTTATTATGGCAAACGTTTCCAAAATTGTAAAACTTCAAACGGTGAACGATTCGATATGAATGGCTTTACAGCCGCTCACAGGGAATTACCATTCGGAATGATTCTTAAAGTGACTAATCAATTAAATAATCAATCTGTTTTAGTAAGAATAAATGACCGCGGCCCGTTTATGAAAAACAGGATTATTGATCTTTCCCGCAATGCCGCTGTTGAAATAGATATGCATGGTACCGAAGAAGTGAAACTTCAGGGATTCAAACCCGGACTCACTCCTATCGGGAATTCGGCAAGGGAAGCTTATTTCTACGGATTTTCTATAACAAAGGATTTGGTCTGTTTGCCTTCATCGGTTATTGAAACAATACATAAATCCGCCGATTTTGATGAGATAATGCTTGAGTATATTAATTATACCGAGACCAAGCCAGATGCTTTTGTTTATATATTTGTTCAGACAGATTATCTGACTTACTCGACTAATTCGCAAGTTCAACTGCAATATTATCTTGGTAGAATTGATATAAATGCTAAATCTTTTATTGAAGCAGACAATATGTCTGAGATAAAATAAACACGAGGTAATTAACAAATGGCAGGCAGAAAGCCGAAAAGCAGCGAATTAAAAGATAGTCTAAACCTTGATTCCTTCGATCCGAAAGATGAAAAAATTGAACAATTAGAGAAGCAGTTGTCTTGGTATAAATCTTTTTTTGATTTAGCAACAGATGCTGTTTTTATAGTTCAGCCCGAAAGCTGGAGCGTTCTTGATGCAAATGAATATGCAGCCACTTTATTAGGCATTCCGCGCAATGATATTTTAGGAACCACACTTCCTCAATTCAGAAGAATTTTTAAGTTATTGAAAAAATCAAGCAGTCCGATTGTACTCTCCGAACTATCATTCGAAACAAATTCAAGTGAAGAATTAATGGTCGAAGTTAGTGCCAGATTCGTTGAATATGAAGGACAGAAGCTGATTCAGGCTATTGCCCGCGACGTTAGTGAACAGCACGCATTGACCGATAAGCTCGTTCAGGCAGATAAACTCGTTCTTCTGGATCAATTATCGGCTGGAGTTGCTCACGAAATTCGCAATCCGCTTGCAGCAGTTAATCTAAATCTACAAGTATTAAAAAGGAAAATCAAAGAGGATGCTCCTGAATATAACTATATATCTACCGCCTTACAAGGAGTAGATAGAATTTCGCGAATAGTGGAAGTTACTCTAAATTTTTCACGTCCTGCCATGCCTGAAATAACTGATGTTAATTTGAATACTCTTCTTCGTGCTTCTCTTGATTTGACTGCTTCAGCACTAAAAAGAAAGGAAATTACGGTTGATCTCAAACTTGATGACGCTCTTCCGCTTGTTGCTGCCGATGCAAAGCAAATGCAGCAGGTGTTTATAAATTTGATTACCAATGCTGCCGATGCAATCAAGACAAAAGGAATGATAAGTATCAGCTCATATCCAGAAGCACCGCAACGGCAGAATGAGGGCGAATATGCCTGTGTTTCTATCACAGATAACGGAATTGGGATTACTCCCGAAGATTTGCCCAAGATATTCAATCCATTCTTTACACGAAAAGCCGAAGGAACTGGATTAGGCTTGCCGATTACCCAGAGAATTCTCCATCAGCACAGCGGTATTGTGGATGTTGAAAGTAAAGTTGGTGAAGGAACTACATTCTATATAAAATTGCCCGTTACCCATGAGAAAATACAATAATATCGGAATTATTTTCCAAAAAGAATTTCGCTCATATTTTAACTCACCCGTAGCATATATTTTGATTGTTGCTTTTTTGGCAATTATAGGCTGGTTCTTTGTTAATAACATCTTTTTGATAAATCTGGCTTCGCTCAGATCCATGTTTGAAACTATCCCATATATTTATTTATTACTGATTCCTGCCCTAACAATGAGATTATTAGCCGATGAGCAGAAATCAGGTACTTTTGAATTATTAGCCACAAAACCTGTTCACGAGATTGAAATAATTTTGGGAAAATTTTTAGCTGCATGGACACTTGTTCTTTGCACTTTAGTTCCGACTTTCTTATATTTTATTACAATTGCTTCTCTTGGAAAAGTTGATTTCGGTGAAATCATTGGCGGATATATCGGACTTGGTCTTATGTCTGCCGTATTTGTAGCTGTAGGGCTATTTTCATCGGCTATTACAAATAACCAGATAGTTGCATTTATTATTGGATTCGGACTCAATTTTGCACTTTATATGTTTGATAAAATATTGGAATATTTACCTATTTCAGCCTTATCGGTTTTTGAATACATTGGTATTGATTATCATTATGCAAGCATATCACGTGGCGTTATTGATACACGCGACTTGATTTATTTCGCATCTGTTCTGATTATTATAATATATTTGACAAAACTGTCATTGGACAGGAGGAAATGGTGATGATCTTTCAACCCATTTCGAGGATGAGATTATGAAAGTAAAATCCTCAAAAAAAATACAATCTATTATCAGTGCCTGTCTCTTGATAGGAATACTGATACTAATTAATATTATTTCTATTAGAGTGTTTTACCGTTTGGATATGACTTCAGGCAAGCTTTATACTTTATCAAATGCGAGTAGAAACATTGTTGCCAAAATTGAAGATAAACTTAATATTAAAGCTTATTTTACTGAAGATCTGCCAGCACCTTATAACAATAATAAACGTGCACTGATAGATATTCTCAATGAATATAAAGCGTATTCCCATGGTAATCTTAAATTCGAGTTTATCAATCCCGACAATCAGGAATTGGCAACAGAAGCCAAGCGAGCAGGTATCCCCGAAATGGATGTCAAAGTTATTGATAATGATAAAGTCGAAGTGAAACGGGCATTCCTCGGATTAACAATACAATATCAGGACAGACATGAAATTTTACCGGTTATGCAAAATGAAGAAGTGATGGAATATGATCTGACAAGTGCTCTGCTTCGTTTGATTCAAAAAGAAAAAAAACGAATTGCTTATTCAACCGGTCACGGCGAAGTTCCACTGAATACCCTGCAATTACCTTATCGTGCTATTTCTCTGCAATATGATTTAGCTCCGGTTGATCTTTCTGTGGATACATCAATTTCCGATGATTTTTCAGCTTTACTTATCATTGATCCCAAAGAGCCTTTCAGTGATACTGCTAAATATGCTATTGATAAATTTGTTGTAAATGGCGGCCGAGTGGCTCTGTTCAACTGTATGCTCAAAGTAGATCCCTCATCGCCGCTGCCATATACTCAACAGAGTGAATTAAATCTTGATGATTTATTTGAGAATTACGGAGTTAAATTAAATCATGATTTAGTCAGAGATCAGAATTGCGCGAAAATTTCGGTTGTTCGCGAATCCGGTGGCTATCAGTTCCAGACTCAGGTTGCTTTTCCATATTTACCAACTCTTACCAATTTTGATAAATCCAATCCAATCGTCCGTGATTTACAAAATATCGTTTTATCATTCCCCGGTTCCTTTGATTATTCTAATGCTAATTCAAAGGGAATTACCGCAACAGCACTTGCTTCGACATCCGCAAAAAGTGCTTCCGATACTGGAATGGTAAGGGTAGATCCTTTTAAAAAATATACAATCAATGATTTTTTACAAAAGAATATTTGTTTAGCTTTGACTTTGGAGGGACAATTCCCTTCGTTTTACCATGGTAAAAGATCGGGTGCCTCAATTCCCAAAAGTAAAGATACGCGTATGGTTTTGGTAGGTTCAGGGCAGTTTATTGATAATAATTTATCGCGTTATAAAGATAATCTTACATTTTTTGCAAATATCATTGATTTTTTAGTGGACGATACAGGTTTAATTACCATTCGCTCAAAAAGTGTATCGCTTCCTCAATTAGAGTCAACAAGCGATGGAAGTAAAAAAATTCTTAAATATTCGAATATGCTCATTCCTCCATTTTTAATTGCCATTATTGGGCTACTGAGATGGCGGAAAAGAAGAGAGAGCATTTAAAAATCAGAATTCCCCCCATCCCTCTACTTCCCAACAATTACTGGTATGCAATCGCTGATTCCATTATGATTAACAACAATAAAATAATTCCCGTTTGGCACGGACGCACAGTTCCAAACTAATTCTGCATAGGCTTTTGATTGATTTTTTAAAATAATATTTTTTTTGCCTTCTAATTTTTCACCATTTACGTCATAAATTCCATCTATTGCTTCCCACAAATCAAAGCTCATATCGTACGATATTTTTGCAGTTACTGAATTAACCGATGGCAATGGATATGGTGCTGATGAATAAAAATGATTTGTATAATATAAGATTTCCGGCTTTGTTTCCTCTTTAACATCAGACGATTTATTTACCATTATCCTGTAATAATTCAATGGTCTGAGGCTGTCAGAAAGCTTTGCCAGTGCAACATTTCCTTTAAAAATTACCGATTCAAACGAAGGTGTCCCATAATCCCATTTAGCAGGCTGCCATTTTGTTAAATCATTACGATCTGAATTCTCAAGAAAAGTATTTTGACCACAAATATAAAACATATTTCCTAAATACATTATTTTAATACTATTATTTTTGGAAGGTTTATACAGAGTATCAATTACATTCCTTTTTCGGTCATACATAAATAAATTCGGCGTGTTCGAGCAGGTGAAGAACACCGAATCCTTGTTATGTTCGTATATTTGATCAATAAGCAAATCTCGTTCTATCGTACAAATTGCAAAATGAGTTTTTCCACTATCAGTGGTCTCTCTGATCTGGAAATGGTTTCTGTCTATATTTAAAGAATCTTGAGACGTTGTTAGCATAAAAAAATGAGCAGGATTTTGAGCTATAATATATTGGATTTTTATCAAAGAATCTAAAATCCATTTACCTTCAGATTTCAAACTCGTATCTGCAAATCTGATAACTGATATATATTTATTATTGTATTTGGTTGAATTTGAGATTGAAAAAATATAAGTTCCATCAACATTAATAACATTAGATGCAATAAAATCGGTATAATTCATTCCAAAATTCAGATTTTTAACATTCGTAAATTTAAATCTTTTCCCTCCATCATTAGAAAAAGCGCAGTTGTATTTGAAATCAGATAAATAGCTTGGAGCTCCCCAAAGGCTTCGACCGCTATTATCCATGTAAAATACAGAAACTTTTTGGAATTCCTGAAAGTAGGTCAATGTATCTATACTTTTGGAAATAGTATCAATTTTTCCTGTACTATCTTTTCTTGTTTGTATGTTTAGTAGAGTATCTAAACCTATTTCAGTTGGTTTAAATGTCATACCATAATCTTCGGACCTATAAATATCGTTCAGATAATCATTATCATTAACAAAAATATATGTAGAGTCATTTAAAATCAGTTTAGGTGTTCCGTTCAGACATGAAACTAATTCCCATGTTTTGCAATTATCCCGTGATTGTAAAAGTGATTTAAAATAGCTTGTTTTTATTATTATTGAATCATAGTAATAAAAGTTATTTGCATAATATAGTTCTGTGATGGGTGTGTTATCTTCTAAGTAATTAACAGCAGGAGTGTAGTATGTATTTTCAAAATAATTATTGTAAAGATTGAAAGAACTGTTACTCCCGTTAAACTCATATTTTTTTAATCCGAATTTGCCCACAGTACCTCCACCTTTTGACGAACCATAACTACTTACTCTCATTTTTTTATTTGTATAAGTAAAATGATTGATAAATAAATCATTACTATTCGTGTAAAAATTGGAAGTTATATAGTCTGGAGATGGCCACTTTTGACTAAAATAAGGGTCGTTATGATTAATAAAATTAGTATCTTTAAAGAAATATTGCCATTTAGTCAAATCAATGTTAGTTTTATAAATATTGGAATTGATTTGAAATATATTTTCACCTTTTAATCTAAAAAAATCTGTGAATGAAAAGCCAGATTGATTAGTATAAATTTTATCTTTGATATTAAATGAGATGGTATCAATATTTGATAAATTTTCGTCAATTACGGCAAAACCATTTCTTTTATTTCTGCTATTACATTTAACAATGAGCTTATTATTATCAAAATACATTTTATTAAAAAAACTGAATATTGATAAAGATTCCATAATTGTTCTTGTATAAAGCGTATCTTTAAGGATTGGATCACTAATTGAATTAATATAATTGAAGTTTTTATCAAATCGTCGAATTTCATTTAATGTACGGATATAAATATATTTATCAGAAGCAACAATATTTGTGAAATAGTCACCAACAACAAGTTTATTCTCTTTTATACTCCAATTCAACCCATGATTAAGCGAACGAATTAATAATCCTTCACTAAAAATCCCCCATAAAGTATCATTACTATTAATTATTTTCCTGATTGTCCCAAAGTTACTCATTGAATACTGCTTCCACATACTCCCTTTGTCCGATGACAAAAGATATGATCCATTGTCACCATAAACGATTATATTTTTACTTGTTGAGACAGTGCCAGTAAAATGAATATTAATTGGCATCAAATTAAAATCGGATCCAATCAAGAAAATACGGAAAACAAAAAATATTGTCACAAGTAATTTCAATTTTATTGATTTTATAATATTTATCTTCATTAAAGTTCTCCATTTTTTAAAATTTACCAAACCTGTCATGGCGGCAGGTTTGGTAATTATCTTTACAATAAATTAGGGGCAATCCGTTCTAACTGAGACACAAGGTGCATCATAAGTTTCGTTATTATCATGAGCAACAAGCATAGCAGAAATAGCTGTCATCAAAGTTGTGGTACAAGTCCCAGTTCCATCAATTGAATAATTTTCACATGTTATTTTTACATGTGGAGTACATGGAATACTTGGATCACAGTCAGGGTGCAATTACACCAGCATTGAAACCAATCTTTAACACAATATTTAAGACAAGAATTTTGATTAATCGTTATTGTATAGTTCATGTCGTTATTTCCATCATAATGGAAATCAGCACACATTGGCATTTTTAAAACCAAATGAGTTGAACCTACATTACAGGGTTGCACACCGCAAAGAATAGCGGCATTATCACGAAACCAATGATAGAAGAAATCAAAAACTGCATCTTCTTCACCTGCCTTCATATTCTCTATTTGAATAAGCTCAGCAGTTATTCCATTATACATTATTTCACAATTATAACACAATGTATAAAATACTGTACCAACATTAGGTACATCTACTTCTATTCTTTTACAGGTTTTGGGTGCAAAACACTTAGCACATGTATCCTGTGCAAAAGCCTGAAAGCTACTAAACATGGCCACGACAGCCACGACGATAAGAAGAGATAATTTCTTCATTTTTTTTCCTTTGATAAAAGTTACAAATATTTTGTTTATATTTGCATGTCAACCGCTCCATTTTTGTGAGACGAAGCGGTTAGACGCCGGCTTGACCGGTAAGCTAATCCCTTCCGGTTAAGTTTTTTTTTATACTTAATCGAATTTTTATAGCTTAAGCCGTAGTTAATAGTTTGCGAGTTACTAAATATGTTTAACCCGCAGTTAAACGTTCATAATCACCCTTACATCCTTCACGACACTTTCATTCCTTCAACATAATCTCAAACTTATTAGTTAAAATTTGGATATTCGGAAAAAACAATATCTCTCCCGAAAACCGCACCCATCCTTATTAATTCAAATACTACACATCAACTATTTAATTACAATACAAAATTACAAAATAAATTTGAATTAAGCAAAAATTGGTTGATATGTTATTAAGTTAAAAGTGTGGAATATCATTTCGTTTCATAATTGCTTATGCAAGCAACTACCGCTGCTGTTCTGCCTTCTAATGCTATTTGCATAAATACATAATTAAACTTGCATAACTTTGCATAGTCTATTATGCAAGCAAGTTCCGCTGCTGTTCTGCCTTCTAATGCCATTTGCATACTTTTGCATACTTTTTCTATCATAACAATTTCCCATCATCCGGGGCTTTAAACTCTACAAACCTTTTGAACTTTAAAAATTGTTAATTGAACAGAAACGCAAAAATATTAGTTTAGAATTTCATATCAAGAAAACCGCTTGAAAACAACTCATAAAATATTTTGAAAAATATGATGAGAAAAGTTTGGAATTTTCCCTAAAGCCTGAATTTAGCAATGACACTTTTAGAAAAATCACTCCTACCCATGCTTTAAAATATTCAATAAATTCAATCGTTTTAATTACTGTATTTTTGTTTAGAAAAATGAGTTCTTATTCAACTGTTAACACAATATATTTAAATTGAATTTTGTAAACTAAATTATGGATTAAAATGAAAAGTGTTTTTATGAGGATTAGTCCCTTATTGATTTTTTCTTTGCTGATTTTTTGTTCTTGTAAGGAAAATAATTCGCCTGCCGTCAGCTATATAATGATTAATGATCTTGATGAACCCACCTCTGGTTTCCAATTTTTTACTTATCCCAATCCTGTAAGCAATAGAATGAATATTAATTTGGTTATCGGATATGAGATGCCTGTTACGATATTAATTTCTGATATGTATGGTCGGGAACTTATGAAATTAACTGAAAACAACATTTTGGCTATTGGTAATCATACCTTTGAAGCAAATGTTGATAATTTAGCTCCCGGAGTATATTTCGTTTTATTAAATATTGCGAACAAAACATTTTATCAAAAATTTATTATTTTCAGATAATAGGATATAATTATTTCAACTACTTTTTTTCTTTAAAAACACTCTTAATAAATTTTCGATCTCCTTCGAAGAGCCGAAATCAGATCCGAGCAATGTCGCTTCTGAAGTATGAATTTGCTCACCAATATCGTTTTCATCTTCGGAACGGGCAAACATCAGGGTTACGGCATAGATTATCAAAAGCGTAAATTCAAGCCCAAGAGCAAGCAAAACTGCTGTCGGATGAGTCGGTGGAATAAACTTTAGTCCGCGCAAGCCAACAATAATTATTAACACGGCTGCTCCTACATAGACCAAACCTAAAACAATATTACTGTATTTACTTGTAAAGTAATATCGCATATAAATATTAATGCCATCACCGATATTAATCATTTTTTTAAAAAACGAAGAGTGGCTCCAAATAATAGCTTTGTAAAGTACACGCAGGTCTTCGGCAGATATACTGTAATCATGCGCCATCTCGCGAATATATCTAAGATCAAGATTCATCACTTCATTATATATCTGACCACGGTTAATATCGGAATATTCACCGAATTTATTATAAGTAATCATTTCAATTGCTTTAATGATCTCCCTTTCGATTTTATGGCGCATCACTCCAATTTTTTGCGGAAGAAGTGTTGTGATAAGAATAGCGCAACCGAAATCAATTATTAAGGAAGGTATTAACAGAGATAATCCGGGATTTAGCCAAATTCGTGTTTCGCTTGCACTTTTTCTGTAAATATCGACTGCCCAGAAAAAATAAGGATTTGTAAGGAATAATTGTCCTTTTTTATCATCTTTTATCAAAGGCAACCACTCACCATTATTGAAAACCTCTGCATTAAGATAGTCAGTTAAAAGATTCTTGAAAAAAGGAAGAATTAGTGGGATAAAACAAACAATAAGAGCCACAATAATCGCAATGAAAATAATTATTTGTTTGGTATTGTGCCCTTCTAATTCAAAAGAAGATTTGGAGGCTTTCATATTTTTATACTCTTTATATCAAGCAAATTAACAAAACTATAATTTAACAAAAAAAAATGATTTAAAAAAAGAGAAAATGAATTGCATGTATAATATTAATATCTTATTTTTGTTATTTAACATATTGGAATTTGGGATTGATAAATTATATTGAAGAAGCCCGCCAAGTTATAAAACTCGAAATAGATAGTTTGATTGCGATGATGGAACGTTTGGACGAATCATTTATCCGTGCTTGTACCATTTTGTCAGAGTCCAACAAAGTGATAACAGCCGGAGTTGGGAAATCGGGAATGATCGGTAGAAAAATAGCAGCAACTCTATCAAGTATCGGCTTACCTTCTGTATTCCTGCATCCGGTAGAGGCTTTGCACGGAGATATAGGAATTATTCAGAAGGGAGATTCTGTGATATTACTCTCTAAAAGCGGCAATACCGAAGAAATTATTACTTTGATCCCATATATTAAATCTCGCAAAGCCAGTATCATTGCAATAACCGGTAATCCTGATTCTTATTTAAGTAGAGCTGCAGATGTTTCTTTGGATGCATCAGTTGAAGCTGAGGCTTGTCCGTTTAACCTTGCTCCAACAACCAGTACGACAGCAGCTTTGGTAATGGGAGACGCACTTGCAGTAGCCTGTATGAAAATTCGAGAAGTTTCGCTTGAAGATTTTTCTCTTACACATCCGCAAGGGCAAATCGGAAGAAATATTAGTTTGCAAGTACGTGATGTAATGCATAAAAATGAACATTTAGCATGGATTAATCCGGAAGCTGCTTTTAAGGATGCTTTAATTGAAATATCGAATAAAAAATTAGGTTGTGTTTGTATTTTGGATTCAAATAAAAAACTTATCGGGATAATAACTGATGGTGACGTTAGAAGGATTTTACAGATTCGGGATAATATCGGAAACATAAGTGCTGCTGAAGTTATGACTACTAATCCGGTCTCAATTAATGAAGATGCTTTCTTGAACGATGCATTATTAGTCATGGAAAATCGGGATAGTCAAATATCTGCACTTCCGGTGATTAATTCAGCAGGAGAATGTGTAGGACTTATCAGGACGCATGATATTTTGAGAAGTGGATTTTAGATAATTTTTAAAGTTTAATAGTAAATAATAAATTTGAAGAACTAAACTGCATGAATTAAATAATAATAACAAAGGAATTTATAAAATGTTAATTTTATCTTCGACTTTGATCTCACTTGCTTTGGTGTTTTACTCAATTGGGATATGGGCTGAACGATTAGCTCACTATTTAAAGCCATGGCATGTTATATCTTTTTGGTTAGGTTTGTTTTTCGATGTTTCCGGCACTATGGCTATGAGTCATATATCGAAACGAGAATTTAATTTCTTTGACCTTCATACCCTAACAGGTCAGTTAGCACTTTGGTTAATGCTCTCACATGCTGTCTGGGCAACTTGGGTGATTCACAAGGGCTCTGAATCACTTCATAAGAAATTTCATCGTTATAGTATAGTCGTTTGGTGTTTCTGGTTGATTCCGTATTTTGGCGGTATGTTCTTGGGAATGAAGCACTAAACAATTACGAATTAGGAATATTCAGTAAATGAAGTTTTTGTCAAATTTTTATCTATTATGATAAATCGGAAGAAATTATTTAAAATACTCTTGGTCATGGCTCTACTTGCTCCAACCTTGACTTTTCCACTTTCTGACGATTTATCTACATTTATTGCTGGTGCTAAAACTATAATTTCAGGTGGTAAATTATACGTTGACTTCATTGATATTAAATCACCAATGGTTTTTTATATTTTCTCTTTAATAATAAAAATATTTGGATATTCCGAATTTGGTCCGAGGTTATTTGATTTTTTATATCAATTACTTACAGCATTATTTATATATAAAATAACGATAAAATATACAGAAAGTGAAAACATTTCATTTTTTTCTGCTGTTTTCTATTCATTGACCTATACCGTTTTTGATTTATTTAATACACTTCAAATTGAAACTTTGATAGCTCTACCTCTTATACTTTCGATAGATTTTCACCTTAGAAAAGATAAAAAATTAAGTTCTGCTATTTTTTTGGGAATATGTCTTGGCTTTATTGTTAGTTTGAAAATTTCATTAGTATTCTTTGCAATTGGATTCATTTTTGATGATATTATTTCAAAAAGATTAACTTTTCTATCTTTATTAAAAAAATATTTAATTACATTTTCTATCCTAACAGTCATTTTTATAATATCTTTATTTCCGTTAATTGATTTTCAAATTTACCTGGGGTATAAAAATGTTCTAACCTATTTAACTTATTATACTAACCTAAATATCAATGCAATAAATAATTTTTATTATTGGTTTTTATTAATAGGTTCCCATTTTAATAGAATGTACTCAAAAGCATTCATTCTCATAACCTTAATTTCTTTGTATGGCATTTATAAACAAAAGAACAATCCGTTAAGATCCTTTTATTTGACAGTTTGTTATTTAACAATTTTTGGATTTTTGTCTATTGTTTTGGAACATAAATTTTTTGATTATCATTTTGCTCGAATATATATTCCATTGATGATTATATGTAGCTCGGGATTTGAAATAATCAGATTAAAATTATTTTCGATGTTTATAAATAAGTCACAACTATATAAATCAATTGTAATTCTAAGTTGCTTTATCTTATTGGCTATTAGTCCATTTCCTAAATTTTTAAATTCATGTTCTCGTACTTGGGATTATTTTACAAACACATATAAATATGACAGTAATTTCGGTAATCTTAAAACTGGCGAATCAATCAGAGTTCAGCAAAAAATAGTATCGGATTTTCTGAAAAATAATATTAAAAATTCTGATAAAATTGAAATCATAAAAAATGGACCAAATTTAATTAGATTTTTTGTTAATAAAGGAAATTTTAACAAATTCGCACATTCTGCCTTCTATTTATGTAATTTTAAAATCCCCAATTGGCAAACTGTTTTTCTTGAAGAATATAAAAGCGCAAATTGGGTAGTAATACAGAACAATGATCCAAATAGTTTCATCTTTCAGTATGAATCAAGTTATAAATTAATTTCATCTAATAAGGTTTATAAGAATATCCTTGATTCTAATTTCAAACAGGTTATGAATACTGATAATTACTTTGTTTTTAAAAGTAATAAAAATAATTAAAATTTCTCTGCGTTACTACTTTAATTTACAATTTACAATATATAATTTTTAAATTTAATAACCTTTATTTAATTTATACATGAAACATCTTATACAAATTAATGTCAACCAAACAGATTATGAAATTGCAGTTAACTCCGGTATGACGCTCTTGGACTTACTGCGTGAAGAATTGCGTTTGACCGGAACAAAAAAAGGCTGCGAACTTGGTGATTGCGGCGCTTGTACTGTGATTATGAACGGAAAAGCTGTAAATTCCTGCCTTGTGTTGGCTCTGGAAGCTGATGGTAGCAGAGTTGAAACTATCGAAGGATTGGCCGAAGGTGAAAATATGCATCCGATTCAACGAGCTTTTGTCGAAAAGGGCAGCATTCAGTGCGGATATTGCACACCCGGAATGGTCATGCGCACAAAAGCCTTTTTAGATGAAACTCCCGATCCAAACCATGATGAAATAAAAGAAGCTATTACCGGCAATCTGTGCCGCTGCACCGGTTATACAAAAATATTTGAGGCAATCGAAACTGCTGCGGCTTATATTAATGGTAAACCAATAAAAGAAATTAAATATCAGCCACAGAAGGGCTCAATAGATTTGGCTGTTATCGGAAAGCGTCTGGCTAAACTTGATGCACCCGACAAAGCTACCGGCAGAGCCATTTACACCGATGATATTGTGCTTCCGAATATGATTTATGGTAAAATATTATTCAGTCCTCATGCTCATGCAAAAATTATTTTTATAGATACATCCGCAGCAGAAGCTCTTCCCGGAGTAAAAGCTGTTATTACAGGTAAAGATGTTACAAATATCACCTGGGGAACCTCGCCACCGCGTTACGATGAAAACGTATTAGCAAAAGATAAAGTTCGTTATGTTGGCGATCCGATTGCTGCCGTTGCTGCTCTTGATGACGAAACTTGTTACAAAGCATTGAAATTAATAAAAATTGAATATGAAATTCTACCTGCCGTATTTGACCCATTCGAGGCTATGGCAGAGGGCGCACCGCGTTTATTCGATCATAAATACGAGAGAAATATTAATACACACGTTGATCATCATTTCGGTGATGTCGAAAAAGGTTTTGCAGAAGCCGATTACGTGCGGGAAGCCAAATTTACAGGCAATAGAATTTATCAAAATCCAATGGAGCCACATTGTGCAATCTCTGAGTGGGACAGGCATGGTCGCGTTACAGTTTATACATCCACTCAGGTTGTGCATTACGTCCATCATCAATTATCACGGATATTGGAATTGCCGCTGGGTGATATCCGCGTGATAATGACCAACTGCGGAGGTGGATTCGGAGCCAAAGCTGCAACAAATCATCTTGAAATATTATCAATCCTATTAGCTAAAAAAGTCGGACGACCGGTCAAAATGCGCTATAGCCGCAAGGAAATGTATTTATACGGACGCGGCCGACATAAACAACATATTACGATGAAGATCGGTGTGAAAAATGACGGCACAATTACTGCTGTTCAGCAGAATAATGTGCTTGAAGGCGGCGCCTATTCCAGCTTTGGCATAGTAACAGCATATTATGCAGGTTCAATGCTTACTACGCTCTATAAATTCCCGAATTACCGTTATGAAGGCTTCCGTGTCAATACCAACCTTCCACCTTGCGGTGCTATGCGCGGACACGGCACACCTCATCCACGATTTGCATTTGAATCGCTGCTATCCATGATTGCCGATGATATTGGCATGGATCAGGTGGATATTCGTCTTAAAAATGCAATGACGCCGGAATACCACACTTGCAATGATCTGGATATTCATTCCTGCGAATTAGTCGCGTGCTTGGAGCTTGTCCGCAAGAAATCAGGCTGGGACGAAAAGCACGGCAATCTGCCAAAAGGACGAGGTATTGGAATTGGCTGCGGCGGCTTTGTTTCAGGTGCAGGTTATCCGATTTACCGCTCGAAATTCCCACATTCCAATGCAATTATCAAAGTGCAGGAAGATGGCTCTAAGGCTGTGCTATTTATCGGAGATGCAGATATCGGGCAAGGTTCTGATACTGTTCTTGCACAAGCCGCTGCAGAAGCGCTTGGAATAACACTTGATAAAATGAGTGTTGTTTCGGCTGATAGCGATACGACGCCAATCGGGTTCGGTGCATATTCCAGCCGCGTGACGCTTATGGGAGGTAATGCCTCAAAACGCGCCGGTGATGAGGTGAGAGGAAAACTTTTACCAACAGCATCAAAAATGTTGAATATTGCCGAAGAAAATATAATTGCAAAGAATAATTTATTTTTTGATAAAGATAATACTGAAAACTCAGTGCCATGGCATGTTGTGGCTAATGATTATTTCTCAAAACAAGGCCCGCTGACAGGAGCCGGACATTATTCTCCGCCGGAAGGATTGGGCGGAAAATATAAAGGCGCTGCTGTTGGTACTTCACCGGCATTTTCATTTTCGGCCACAGTTTGTGAAGTTGATGTAAATCTCGAAACCGGAAAAGTGAAAGTGCTAAATTTCTGGGATGCACACGACTGCGGAACGGCTATTAATCCGCTTGCTGTTGAGGGACAAGTGGAGGGAGCTATTGTAATGGGCATGAGTGAAGTTTTGTTCGAGGATGAAGTTTTTGATGCCACCGGAAAAATGCTCAATCCGGATTTGCATAACTATATCATGGCAACCTCTGCGGACGTACCGAACATAGATTCCTCCATTGTCGATAGCTGGGAACCCGAAGGCCCGTTCGGAGCCAAGGAAGTGGGCGAGGGAGCCACTTTGCCTGTTCTCGGAGCGCTTGCCAATGCCATTGAAAACGCAATAGGAGCGCGTATCTATGACCTGCCCATTACCCCGGAGAAGATATTGAAGGCGATAAGGGAGAAGGAAGGGAAGAAATAGGAGGAAATCATGCAAAATTTTACAAAAAGTGACCATCAAATCTATTTAGGAGATTCAATAGATATCCTTAAAAATCATATTGAAGATGCCTCAATTGATTTGATTTTTGCTGATCCTCCTTATAATATAGGTAAAGTATTTAATGGCTATAAAGAAAAATGGGATTCGGATGAAGAATATTTGAACTGGTGCTATACTTGGATTGATCTTTGTATAAATAAGCTAAAGCCAAATGGAAGTTTTTATGTGATGACTTCAACTCAATTTATGCCTTTTTTTGATTTATATATAAGAAAAAAAATGAGCATTTTGAGCAGGATTGTCTGGTTTTATGATAGTTCAGGTGTTCAGGCAAAAAATTATTTTGGATCACTTTATGAACCAATTTTGTTTTGTGTAAAAGACAAAAATAATTATAAATTTAATTCTACAGATATATTGACAGAAGCTAAAACCGGGGCAAAGCGAAAACTTATTGATTACAGAAAAAATCCTCCACAAGTTTATAATTCAGAAAAAGTACCCGGTAATGTCTGGGAATTCCCTAGAGTAAGATATCGAATGGATGAATATGAGAATCATCCTACACAAAAACCTATTACTTTATTAGAAAGGATTATTAAAGCAAGTTCGAACGAAGGTGATTTAGTTTTAGACCCTTTTTCCGGAACTTTTACAACTTCATTTGTGGCAAAATCATTAATTAGAAAATCCATTGGAATTGAAATTCAAGATGAATATGTAAAAATAGGATTAAGAAGATTAGGTATTCAAAATGAATATTATAGCGAAAGGAAAACAAATAATGTCTTATGAATCAGTTGATAAACTTCAAAAAGCATTGGAAACAGAAGTATTTCATTATGCAAAAGATTCTAAGAAAGCAGCCGGTAGAGCATTAGGCACTTTAGTCGAGATAATTACCTTTTATTTATTGAAAACTTGGGAACTAAATGATAATATTTCTATTGAAATCAGATTACCAGAATATGGGAATGCAGACATAACACATAATGTTGAATATTCACTGCATCCGATTTTAAACAAAGATAAAATTTCAATTCCAAAATCAATTAATACCATTTCTTCAAGTTATCTTTTTAAAGAATTGCAGAATGTCGATTTTGACTTTAGTAAATTCAATAAAACAAGTAACCAACTCTTAACAAAAACAAATATATTAAGAAATGGGTGTATTATTGGAAATGGAATTAATTCCAATCTTTTAGCAAGTTTTGAAGATAGCACAGATGATCTTCATTATATTAAAATTTTTGAACAACACATTAAACCTTTTGCTATTTTTGAATGTAAACGTGTTGGTGTTGAAGAGGGTATGAAAAAAGGACCACAGGCTATTGAAAAAGCTAAACAAGGCGCTTATGTTGCACGAGCTGTTTCTTCTTTACAAAAAGTTAGAAATGAAAAAGGTGAACTAAGAGGAATAATTTATAAAAGTGATAATTCTTTTAGGACTGATAACTTCTCAAAACTTCTTAATGAAGTGATAAATTCTAATGACAGGGAATTATTAAGAAAATTTATTTTAACTGTAGGAGTAGTCAGTAATCATGGGAATTGGTTTACTTCTTTGAATCCCAATAAGGAACTAAAAGTTTTAGCTCAATCATATGATTGGTTAATATTTCTAACTGATAGCGGATTATCTGAATTTATTGAGACATTTATTCAAAAACCAAACAAAAAAAATCAGATAATTAGAGATGCTTTCTCAGATAGCTATTCAGCTGATAAAAAGAAAAATCAATTTACAAAAGTGCAAATGAATTTTCATGCTGATAAAATCCTACTTGATTTTTTCCAAAGTAATTTGAAACAAATTGAAAATTGGTTTAATATTATTTCCCCTGACAACTCAAAAATTGATATTTTAAAAGAACAATTAATACTACTTAAAAACAAACCTTGGAATAGGATTTTATAATTATGTCTGCTGGTAGAACTGTAAATAGTCTAAGCCAAAATTGGGGAACTCCCCAAAAGTATGTAGATGCGGTAAAAAAAGCTTTTAATGGCAAAATTGATCTTGATCCCTGTTCAAATGATTATTCAATAGTTAACGCAATAACTGAATATAGATTACCACTAATAGATGGTTTAAAAGAATCATGGAAATATCCTACAATTTTCGTCAATCCACCTTACGGTGCAGATAGGAAAAGAAATACTACGATAAAGAATTGGCTTGCAAAATGTTGTAAAGCACATTATGATTATAATTCTGAAGTGATTGCACTTGTTCCAGTTGCTTCAAATACAAGCCATTGGAAAAAATATGTTTTTGGCAAAGCTCATGCAGTTTGCTTTTTATATGATACAAGATTAAAGTTTTTAGTAAATGGTAATGGTGGTGGTAAAGGTGCTCCAATGTCTTGTGCAATGATTTATTGGGGAACTAATGAAAAAAAATTTCATGATGTATTTATAGAGTATGGAGCTGTGGTAAACATCTCTGATTTAATAAATAAAGAAATCGGTACAGAGAATAAACAAATAAATCATTTTATCTTATTTTAATGATTATGAAATTATCTTACAAAGCAAAGTTGAATTCAATTATCATGAATTTTAAATAAATTATAAATCCTTCTTCTTCTTCGGAGAAACCTTATGAAAAACCGCATCCTTGCTCTGCTCCTTGCCTTGGCTTTTGTTTCATGTGGATCTGATCAGGTTCATATTAAAGAAACAAATATTGGAACTAATGGCGAAATTGCTGAAAAGCAGAATATAATGATCACTTTCGACCGTGATCTGGCTCCCGATTCCCTGATTTCAAAGTGGGATTCAAGCTCATATTTTGTGATAAAACCTCGAACAGAAGGACGCTACCAATGGATCTCACGGAATACCCTTTCTTTTTCTCCTGCTTTTGGCTTTGAGCCAAATACCGAATACGAACTGGAATTAACCGATAAAATCCTAAAACATGGCAATTCTCAGCTTTCTTTGCCTGATGATAAATTTATTAAATTCCATACCGAATTTCTGCGGATTGATAATATTTCCTGTAAATGGCGATTGCCTGATAGCAGCGCTTCTACTCCAGTTTTATCAACAGTTATAACTTTAAATAATGCGATAAACCCAAACTCACTCGATTCTTTGCTTGAAGTTGAGATCGCTGGAAAGACTATTCAGTATAAAATTATCAGCACAGAAATCACACCAAAACTTTCATTCTATATCCCTGTTTCTCGGGTGGAGGATATTGCCGGCGAAACTATGAAAATAAAAATAAGAAAAGGAGTTCAGATTGCCGGATCTAAGAATAAATCCGACATAGATTTATCCGAAGATATGACTATCCCCACTCTTGATAAATTATTAATTGAAAAAGTAGTAACGAGTGACGCAATAGAAGAATTGTGCCTCAAAATAGCGACTAATCAGGAACTTGCCAAAAATCAGGATTTAAAAAAACTTATCAAATTAAAACCTGAAATTGATTTTACAATTCGCCAAACAGAATCGGGTTTTAATATTGAAGGCAATTTCGATGTTTCAGTCAATTATGAACTTGCAATCTCGGGAGATCTAAAAGGTGTTTGCGGTCGTCCTTTGACAGGCGAATTCAAGACACAAGTGAGTTTTAAAGATGTGGAGCCAATGCTAAGTTTCTCATCACCTAACGGGATGTATCTTTCTTCAAAGGGTTACAAAAATTTAGGTGTAAAAATATATGGAACGCAAAAAATTACCGTTACTGTGGTTAAAGTTTATGAGAATAATATTCTTGCTTTTTCTAAGCAAGGAAAAAGCTCAAATTATGAATTTGACGATTATGGAAGTGGCTCTTATGGTCATTCTTATGAGTATTATGATACTGAAGAATACGGCGATGTGGTTTTCAGAAAAGAATATGAAGTTTCAAAATTAGGTAAAAATGGAAATCTATATCTGTTAAACCTCGATTTCAAAGATGTTATTAAAAATTATGATGGCATTTATGTTGTAGCAGCCGAAGCATCGGATAAAAAATGGCTAACGGACAGCCGAATTGTTTGTCTGTCTGACATTGGACTTGTTGTTAAAAAAACAGCATCGCAAGTTCTGGTTTTTGCAAATTCAATTAAAACCGGCGAGGCAATTCAATCAGCTAAGGTCAGACTCATTTCATCAAACAACCAATTTTTTGCAAGTAAACTCACTGATCCTGATGGAATTGCTATTTTCGATCTTGATAAACATGATGTGCCCAACTTCAAACCAAAATTAGTATCGGTTCGACAGGATAATGATTTGAATTATATGATTTTGGACAGCAAAACAGAAGTTGATAATTCAAAATTTCAGGGAATCGGTGGCATAAGTGGAGCTGATTATAAGACTTTTCTTTATGGTGATCGCGATTTGTACCGACCTGATGATACTCTGACAATTGCCGGTATAATTCGTGATGAAGACTGGAATCCACTTAGGGATATTTACATCAAAGCAGAGCTTCTTATGCCAAGTGCTAAATTATTAAAAGAAATGAAAATTCTACTAAATAATGAGGGCGGTTTTGCTGAACGAGTTTATCTGCCACCCGGAATTGTTACTGGAATATATTCGATTAAAATATCATTGCTAAACGGAACGGTACTTAAAACCCGTAAAATCAGTGTTGAAGAATTTATGCCGGATAGAATAAAAGTAAATTTAAGTTCCGACCGTGAGGATTATACCGCACCGGACTCAATTCGAGTTAATGCCAATGTAATGAATATGTTCGGCCCTCCGGCAACGAGTAGGAGTTATGAATTTAATTTTACTTTGAAGAAAATTGATTTTGAGCCTAAAGAATATAAAAATTATAAATTTAATATTGATTTTTCAAGTGATAAATTGATTTCCGAGAAAATGAGAACCGGCAAAACTGATAAGAATGGTGAAGTTCATGAAGTTGCAGGAATATCATCTAATCTGAGAGATTTAGGATTACTTAGCGGGACTGCCGATTTAACTGTTTTTGACGAAAATAATCGTACAGTTTCACGAAATTTGAAATTAAATATTTATACTCAGGATATTTTTATCGGAATCGGACAGGTTGACAGTTATGTCGGTACTAACCGAAGAATCGGATTTCCAATTGTTGCGGTAAATAAAAGCGGTAAATTACAAAACAATGCACCGGTTATTATTCAGGTAATAAAACGAGAATGGGAAACTGTCATGCGTCGGGGGCATTCGAGCAGGTATTTATTTGAATCGCAAACAAATGAAAGAATAGTATTCGAGAAAGAAGATAAAATCAGCGGTACAAATAATATGTTCTATTTCCGCCCAGAACATTCCGGTAGATATGAGCTAAGAGTATTCAATAAAGGTGCAAAAAATTGTGTTACCCATAAATTTTATGCTTATTCATGGGGAAGCACACAAGCAAATGATTTTGAAGTAAATACAGAAGGAAAAATCGACATTTCAATGGACATGTCAAAATATGATGTTGGCGATAAAGCAAAAATACTATTCAAAACTCCCTTTCAGGGCAAAATGTTAGTTACCATCGAACGCGATGGAATTATTGAACACAGAATAATCAATACTGACGGCCGAGCAGCCGAAATGACAATCCCACTCAAAAAAGAATTTGTCCCTAATATTTACGTATCAGCAACATTGATAAAAGCGCTGAATTCAGAGGATGTGCCGCTGACAGTTGCTTACGGTTATGCATCAATACCAGTTGAAGATGAATCGAATATTTTACCGTTAAAAATAACAGCCAGCCCAAAAGCAAGGTCAAAGACCATGCAGAAAATTACAGTTAAAACTAAAGCAAAAAAAGATATTTTCGTAACTGTAGCAGCGGTGGACGAAGGAATATTGCAAGTTAAAAATTTCAGAACTCCCGATCCATATTCTTTCTTTTACCAGAAAATTGGTTTAGATGTCAGCACCTTTTCAATTTATCCATACCTTTTCCCTGAGTTGAAAATGCAGGCATTCCGCACCGGTGCAAGTGACGGAGCAGATTATAATCTTGCCAAGCGTCTGAACCCATTGACTAATAAGCGAGTTCATCTGCTTGCACTCTGGAGCGGTGTTCTGAAAACAAATTCAAAAGGTGAAGCAAGCTGGGAAATTGAAATACCTGAGTTTTCGGGTGCTGTCCGTCTGATGGCTTGTGCATATAATGAACATTCTTTCGGATCGGGTGAAACAATGATGACTGTTTCAGATCCGATTGTATTGAGTAGCTCCTTGCCGCGATTTCTCAGCCCAGGTGATGAGATAGAATCACATGTTACTTTTACAAATACAACCAATAAAAAAGCCAACATCAAAGCCACTATCAGCACGAGTGGAGCTGCCCGGATTGTAGAAAATATTTCAAATAATGTAACAATCGAGCCTGAATCGGAAAAAATGCTGACTTTCAAACTTGCTGCTAATAATCAGATAGGATATGCCAAGGTTACTGTCAATGCAGAAGGATTAGGTGAAAAATACTCTCAGACTACGGACTTGACAGTTCGTCCGGCTTCTGCTTTGCAGAAAAGTGATATTTCGGGTGTGATTCCAGCCGGACAATCTCATTATCTGAGCCTCGAAAAGGATTACTTCAAGGAAAGCGTTAGCTCAAGTATAATTTTCAGCAAATCTCCAATGATAGAGTTTTCAAAAAATCTGAAAAACCTTATTGAATATCCTTATGGATGCTTGGAACAAACTGTATCAACAGCATTTCCTCAGCTTGCACTTGCAGATATTTTAAATCAACTTGGCTCGGATTATGATAAAAATGATGCTAAAGAAGCTGCTCGAAATGTTCGTTATGCAATAGAAAAAGTACAATCCATGCAAATGCCAAATGGTGGACTTACTCTTTGGCAGGGCGATTATATCGAAACATGGTGGAGTTCTGCTTATGCCGGACATTTTCTGATAGAATGCAGAAAAGCCGGTTATGAGATTAATTCTTTTGTTTTAGAGAGATTGTTAAATTATTTATCCTATAAAACAGTAAACGATAAACCGGATGCTTATTATACAAACAGCCGTTTTGGTACTCGCGAAACGTACAGCCGTGAATCAATGTATTCTCTATTTGTGTTGGCTTTAGGCGGAAAACCTGATATTGTATTAATGAATCAGTTCCGCAGTAGAGCTGAAAAATTGACCGAAGATTCTAAATTCATGCTTGCTGCAAGCTATAAACTTGCGGGTGATAAAAAATCTCAAAATAGTTATTTGCCTGTATATTCAGTCGATAATTTCAAAAAGGAAAGCGGAGGCAGCTTTTCATCACCAACCCGTGATTTGGCTTTGGCACTTTATATGCTGCAAATAGCCGATCCGATCAATCCTCAGATAACAACCCTGATCCATCGCTTATCTACTCAAATGAAGAATGAGCTTTATCTATCTACTCAGGATAAATCGTTCGGTTTGCTCGCACTTTCCAGAATAATGAAGGAAACTTCCGCGAATGCAAAAGGTGAATTATACTTGGATGAAAAATATAAAAGTTCAATTTCAATTGAAGATAAATTTATAAAGGAGCGTTTTTCAAATCAGAATGTAAAATTGGTTAATTCCGGTCAGGGAAATTTATATTATTTTGCACGCCGTGAAGGTGTTTTGCAGAATGTTTCCTATACCGACCGAGATAATTTCATTAGAGTTCGCCGTCAGTTTTTCAATCGCTGGGGCGGACAGATCGGTGATAATAGATTTAAATTAGGGGATATGATTGTTGTGAAAGTAACACTCGAATCACAGTTTAACGAAAATATAGACAATATAGTTATCACTGATTTATTGCCTGCCGGCTTTGAGATAGAAAACCCACGTCTTGGCAAAACCAATCAATATGATTGGATAAAAGACAAAGCAACTGCTTCGCATATTGATTATCGTGACGACCGGATAAATATTTTCTGTAATCTTGGATATAACAAAAAGCAACAAAATTTTGATGATAATGAAAATGATTCCGAAACCAACGATGAAGATCAACCTGTACCTGTGCCACAGAAGCCAATGTTATCTCCTTATAACAAATCATTTTATTACATAGTTCGTGCCGTTACCAAGGGTAAATTTGCGCTCAGCCAGATCAGTGCCGATGCTATGTATTTTGGTGAGTATAATTCATATTCAGGCGGAGGAACAGTAGTAATTAATCAATAGGTAGTGAAAAATCCTTCTAATGATTTCAATATGAGGGGGAATTATAGCAAGGACTCAATAAATGGAAAATTCATTCGTTTTTTATTTTGGATTTTTATATAAGGAGAAAAAATATGCCGAAACTTTATGAATATTTTGGAATAGTTATCCAGTTTTACTCGAATGATTATGAACCAATTCATGTTCATTGTAAATTCCAAGACCAAGAAAATAATGTGCAGATAACATCTGAGAAAATTACAAAGAGGGTTTAAATGTCAATTTCAATAAAAAAAGCTGAATATATTGGCGAATATAAGATAAAACTTTTATTCTCTGATAACCTTGAGCAGATTGTGGATTTCTCTGATTTTTAAATTGTGCAAAAAATCCAATGTCATCAAAATATCTTGATCAAAATCTATTCTTGAATTTTGAAATAGTTTATAGAGATTTGATATGGAATGATTATGAGATGTGTTTTCCAATTTGGGATTTATATAGTGGAAAAATATCTTGATTACTCTTTCCTCAGTCCATCCAATCTAAGCAAAAGATATTGGAATGGGAAGGGTAAATCAAAGAAAGAAGTAATACCAAATCGCCATCAAGATTAGTAATATATTTTATCATACCGGAGGAAGTGAGGGATCTATCTTCGGCTTCTGGAGATATTCTTCTCATCTTTACCAATGACATATTTATCGCTATTGTTGTTAGCACTCTGGCATAAGCCATATATATTGCCTTTACAAGTAGGGAACTGCAATATCTCTTATATTTGAGCTAAAAAACAATATAGTATCATTTCCTTAATGAATAAAGAATTATTGTCAAAGATTCAGATGCAGGAATCCCCTACAAGAAACAGTTTAGGAGATTCCCGCATTCGAGACTGTGTGAAAACTTCAATTTCTGTCATTCATGGGAATGCAGAAATCCCCAATTGCGCCATGGAAGGGGATTCCCGCATGCGCGGGAATGACAGATACGTGAATATTTCGTGTTTTCACACAGTCTCATTCGCAGGAATGTCAACTTCAAGTAGGATACAAAAAAATCAACTTGCAAACATGAATAATAAATATAAATTTTATTTTAATAATTTTGTTTATGTCGAAATTATTATTTAAATTGCAATTTACGATTCGTTTTTGTTCATTTTAATATTAATAATAAAATTTTAATTGTTACTTTTTCAAATAATATCGTTTCCTACTTAAAGGCTGTCATTTCTGCGTATGCAGGAATCTCCTGATTGGTAGAGGGGGATTCCCGCATGCGCACAAATGACAATAATTCCTAATTCATTAGGGAAATGATATAATTTAATTGATGCTGAGGATTTATGTACGCAAAATTGTTGAATAAAACCGGAAAGATTGAACCGGTTATTGTAATATTTTCGGATCTTATTAATTGTTTAAAAGAAGTTAAACTCCTGAATGAAAAAATCAGCTGCTCTGAACTTCCCAAAAGACCAGCCAAAAAATGTATTTTCTCTAAATGGAGATATATTAATGGCTAATTAGATTTTGCACAAAAAGATATCCATTCTTCTTCCACGATAAATTCAAGAACAGTAAAATTATTTGACTTGAGTGCTGTTTCTATTTCCTCACGGTCGAAAACCAAAATACCTGCAATTATTAATAATCCTTTCTTGGATTTTAAAGATTCTGAAAACTTCGCCAACGATTCAAGTATAAGATTTCTGTTGAGATTTGCTAAAATTCCATCTGCTTGAGGCAGTGCCAGAGTATCTATGTCGAGTAGGTCTAATTCGATACTATCTCCCTCACCATTTAGCTCAAGATTCTCTTTAGCATTTTCAAAAGCCCAATCATTATTATCAAATGCAAATACTCGAATAGCGCCTAATTTTTTTGCCAAAATTGCTAACACACCAGTACCACAGCCAACATCAAGCCAGAATGGGCGTGTTTTAACATATTTTTCTGCCAATCTGCATGCCAGGCGTGTGGATGCGTGATGGCCGGTTCCAAAAGACATTTTCGGATTAATAATAATTTTTATTGGACAATCAAATTCGTTTACTCGCCATTGTGGTAAAATTGCAATGTTTTCATTCACTCGAATAGCCTCAACATGGCTCTCCCACTCTTCGTTCCAGTTTCTTTCAGTGATATTTTCTTCGCTAATAAACGAAATTTCAGGAATGTATTTTTTTGCTTCTTCTAATATTTCATACTTCAGATTTTTAGAATAATCCGGTTCTTCAAAGCATATAACGAGCTCATCATTACGTTCTTCAATTCCCTTGAAAGGAAAATCTGCAACAGCACCTGCAAACAGTTCGAAATCCTCTTCCATTACTTTGAAATGCAGATTGTAATATTGTTTTCTCATAGTTCTAACCAAATTTGCAAATTTATTAATAATTATTGACTTTTATATTATAAAAAGAGTATATTTAATTATTTTTTTATAAATTTGTATAGGTTTAATCTTTTAATTGCGACATGAATTTTATTTATAAAAATTATAAAAGGCTAAAAAATGAATTCACAAATGACAAGCACCACTTTCGAGCTTCATGGCTATAAAGTTGTAAAAAACTTAGGATTAGTAAGAGGTATAATAGTTCGTTCACGCTCTATTTTCGGAACTATCGGAGGCTCGCTACAAACAATTTTTGGTGGAAATATTACTCTATTCACTGAACTTTGCGAAAAAACCCGTGAAGATGCTTATGAAATGATGATGAAACATGCCGCTGCAATCGGAGCTAATGCAGTGATAGGAGTGCGATATGATGCAACCGAAGTCATGCAGGGAGTTTCAGAAGTCCTTTGCTATGGCACGGCAGTTGTGGTCGAGACGGTGTAATACAGTTAAAAGTTTATAAAGTTTGTCAAGTACTTGGTAGAATATTAATTTCTGTTGATTACTCTGCGTATAAATAATCATATTTCCAATTTTTGAGTATAACTTATTCCATTTGGAATAAATTTCGTATTTTTGTAGTCTTTCATTTTCTCGTTAATCAATTTATTTATACTAACTATTGTAATTAAAATATGGACAGATCAAGTAAAATAGGCTTTGGTATTATAGTTATTCTTATTACTGCATGGATGTTTTATAATTCAATGCAGCAACAATTACCAGTCCCAGCTGCTGCCACGCAAAGCAAGGATAGCTCTAAGACTAAAGTAGATTCAAGTTTATCAAAAGCTGCAAATCAGATACCACAAAGTCAGTTAAATAATATTTTACCGGAAAACGACTCTTCAGTAGCTGTTGCTCGTTATGGCAGCCTTTTTGCAGCTTTCGTTGAAGGAACTGAAAAAGTTTATACAATTAAAACAGATTTAGCTAAGATTACTTTTACAAACAAGGGAGCTGCACTCACCGGCTGGGAACTCAACAAATTTCAGAAGTGGGACAAGGAGCCATCACAGCTAATCAATTATGGTGATAAACAGCTTACCCTAAATTTTCTTAGCACCGAAGCAAAAGCAATTGATACAAAGAATTTATTTTATAAAATTAATACCGATCAAACCGATTTTGTTCTCCATGGCACTGACTCTCTGGTTTTGCGTGCTTCAATAGATATTTCACCGGGAAAATCTATCGTAAAAACTTTTACATTTTATGGTGATAAATATCATTTTGAACAAAATATCTCTCTTGAAAATCTTGAAAACGTGCTCCTGCCCTCAACTAATTGTGTATTCTACAATTGGGATGGCGGGATGCATTATCAGGAACAAAACTCCGTTGACGAGTCAAACGAAGCCGTAGGATTTACTCAAACACGAGATAAGACTTTTGAGCTTGATGCCAATGAAGACCTTGCAAAACGGGATACTGCACGTGGAACCATTCTTCACGTATATACAAAAATCAAATACTTTGCAGCCGCAATTATTCCTGCTCCGGCAGATAAGCTCAATGGTACGGTTCTAATGACCGGAACACGTGAGCACACCGAACATGAAGGTATGATAGAAAAGTATAATCTTGCTATTCAAATCCCCTACCATGGCGGTAAACAGAGTAATTCTTTCAAAGTTTATATTGGCCCGCTCGATTATGATATAATAAAAAGTTATGGGATCGAAGATGCTCTTAATTTTGGCTGGAAATGGCTTGTGAGGCCAATTGGTGAATATTTTATGTTACCTGTTTTTAATGCAATACATTACGTCGTTCCGAACTGGGGACTTGTTATTATTATCTTTTCAATATTTATTAAATTAGTCCTATACCCGCTTTCGATTACTCAGCTTAAAAGTTCACAGAAAATGCAGCTTTTAGCTCCTGAGATTGCTAAAATCCGCGAAAAATACGGTGAGGACCAAATGAAGCAGCAGCAGGAAACTATGGCTCTTTATCGTGAGTATGGGATTAATCCTGCAGGTGGATGTCTGCCTTTGCTTCTTCAAATGCCGATTCTTTATTCCATGTGGGCAGTTCTTGGCCATGCTATTGTTCTTCGCCACACTGAATTTATCTGGTGGATTAAAGATTTAGCGACACCGGACGTAATATTCCGTTTACCAATGAAACTTATTTTCTTTGATACATTTTCCGGTTTAGCGCTCCTAATGGGTATTACCATGTTTATCCAACAGAAAATGACTATCAGTGATCCGAGACAAAAGGCGATGGTTTATATGATGCCTGTTATGTTTACTGTTATGTTTGCAAGTTTCCCATCAGGACTGAATCTTTATTATTTCATGTTCAATTTGCTTAGTATTGCTCAGCAATATTACATGAATAAGATATCGAAAAAACGTTTGACTCTTGAACAAATGCGCAGATCACCCAAAAAGGAAGGTTGGTTTGCTAAAAAAATGAGAGAAGCTCAGGATTTGGCTCAGTCTCAGGGACGTACTCTGCCCGGACAGTCAAAGAAATACAATAGAAATCAACGTAAAAAATGAGGTTAACGGTTTTCCTTTGTGAATGATAAAAATAATTCAACCCTGATTATTCGAAGAGGGCACGGCAAGCCGTGCCCCTACACTATTTCATAAGTTTCGTTTCTGTCATTGATGGCGCATGCAGGAATCTCCTAAAGTGGTACTGGTAAGTGATTCCCGAATGCGAGACTGTGTGAAAACAATCTTTTTCTGTCATTGATGGCGCATGCAGGAATCCCCTGATTGGTACTGGATGGGGATTCCTGCATGCGCAGGAATGACAATTCAGTAGAAGTTGTGAGTTTTTATACAGGCTCATGCGCAGGAATGACATTTTTGAGACGACAGCCTCCTACACAATGATTCTGAATAATAAGATAATGCTTTATTTGAGATTATCTAATCTCCTGCAATTTTAAGAGTAAATTTAAAACCGTTAGTAAAATCTTGTGTTATTCCCGATGATGTGGCATATCTCAGATCCAATTGCGCAAAATAATAATGAAAGGAACAACCAAAAGTATAATAGCTGCGGTTTCCCATTACTGCGGGCTCAAAATAATGCCCCAATCTTAGAGCAAATATATGCTCGTACCAATATTCAGCACCAAATTTCCAGATAAAACCTCCCTCATTTTTCCATGATGATCCTAAAGATAAAGGAAATGGATCAGTGGTCAAACTATTCCTGCGGATTAATAATTTAACAGCATCTGCTGCCAAAGTTAATTTATGTGTTTTTTCGTAATTAAAATTTATTGCAGTTCCAAGTTTTAATACTGTTGGCAGTGGTTCTGAAGACTTTAGATAGTCAACCTTTCCCCCCATATTTTGCAGAGTAAGTCCGAAAGAAAGGAAATGTTTATCCAAAAACGGATTAGTTCCGATGTTTATTTGAGGATGAAGCATGAGAGCTAAATCAAAAGCCAGACCTGCTGATGATGTCTCAGACATGATAGTTCCCATGGCAGGTGCTAAATCAGAAAGAAAATATTTGATCTTAGCACCTGCTGCAAATTGTTCGGAAAATGAAATCCCATAAGCCAAACCAATCAAGTATTCGATTGAAGCGAATTTACCTTTCGGGTTTCCCGAAGCATCTGTGTGATGGCTTTCACCAAGATAATTACGGCTTAAATCAAGAGCAAAACAACCTCTAAAAGTTGGTAAATAACTTGCTACTGCTATATTAAAAAGTGACATATCAGATATGATATTTGAACTTACTTTATTATATGCCAGGGATACACCGAAAAAGTCATATTTTTGATTATCAATTATAGTTTTTTTTAAAAAACCAAGTCCTGCCGGATTCAAATATGTTGCGCTAATGTCATCGGAAATAGCCGTTCCAGCCTCACCCATTCCGGAACTACGGGCATCAGGATTTTCCAGAAGAACTGGCATTGTCATACTTGATTGTGCAGATAAAAAATTTGTATAAAACAAACTATATAAAATACAAAATAAAGCAATAATTTTTAAATTCATTCCTGTTACCCAATTTTCAATATTTCTTCTTACAAAGTTAATAATAATTATTTGGAATAACAATATACATCTCTTATATATTTTGTAATTTGCACTATGTTGAATTTTGAATTATGAAAATGAAAATACTTTTCGATTACCTTTGCTTTTTACTGATGCCTTATTTTTTAAATGCTGCTGCTGTTCATCTCGGCCCGGGACAGACTTATCCTAATATTCAAGCTGCATATATTGCTGCAGCCATTCATCCGGGAGATACGGTATATCTTCATGCCGGGGTTTATACCAGTTTTGAGTACCTGAAACTTAAAGGGGATTCAACAAATTGGATAGTTTTTACACGCTACCAAAATGATGCAATTGAAATTAATACAGGCTGGCAGTTTTACAGTTCGGAATATTTGAGATTTGAAAAGTTGATATTTAAAGGGAATGCAAATTATTCAGGACGTTTACTTCATATTCATAATGGTGGATCATGCCAGACACAGTCACGATATATTATTTTCGATTCCTGTTCTTTTTCGGGTGTAACCGACGCTGCTGCAATAACAGCATTCAAATTCGGAGGAGTAGATAATTTTGAGATTACTAATTGTGTTTTCAAGGATATTCCGAATTGTGATGCAATTAATTTCAATGTATGCCATAACGGAATAATACGCGGCAACAGGCTGGAAAATTGTCTCACCGGCGGACATATCAAGGGAGGCTCATCGGATATAACAATGGAACGAAATTTATTCATTAATGCTTCCTCAAATGCTTGGGTAGCGTTCGAGCTGGGTGGTGATACCGGACAGCAATTTTACTGTCCAGGCGATAATTTTGAAGTAAAGAATCTTAAATTTTATTCAAACATCGTTATCGGGGGTTATCGCGGTATTGCTCTTTCATCTGCAATTGACTGCAAAATAATAAATAATACTTTTTATAATTGCGGGCAGGCTACTCTTAGATTTTTAACTACAAGTATTCTTTATCCAACTCTAAAAAATAATCGTATTGAGAATAATATTTTCGCATTCGGAACTGCAAATTACATTAACGGAGGATCTCAACCTGCTAATGCCTCTTCTTTTGCAAAAAATATTTATTACAGTACAACCAATACAACATTTAATGGTCCATACTGGGACTCACCCGAACTTGATTCAATAAAAGATCCCAAACCTATGAATTTTGGATCTGAGACTAAGATTTTCGTTAATTATAATTCCAATGATTTAAATCTGATTCAGGGCAGTCCAGCAATTGGAGCAGGCCAAGCTGAAACTGAACCACTTTATGATTTTTATGGAAATAAATTTGCAACAAATCGTTCAATCGGAGCAATAGAATATTCAGGTGCAAAAGGAGTAAAAGAGGAAATAACTTATGATAGATTTTTATTCCCTAATCCTGCGGAAGATTATATTTATTTGCCGGAAAATTTGATAAAAGCGTCGAATTTAAAAATATTTAATAGCTTTGGGGAATTAAAATTGCAAATAAAGGCAATTAATAATAAAATTGATGTAAAAAATCTATCAAACGGGATTTACTTTATGCAAAACGGAGATAAAGTTTATAAATTTATTAAATATTAAGAATATCTATGAATCAAGGCGCTGTCAGACTTTATAATAAATTAAAAGATAAGAATTATTCTCCGAAAAATATATGCGAAATTGGTGTATATCTTCCCGATGATTCAAATATATTGCATTTTATTAATGATAATATCGCCGCTACACTCGTGGAAGCCGATCCAAATACAGTCAAAATTATCAAAAAATACTTCACTAACCACTCTAACGTTAAAATTATCGAAGCCGCTGTCTTTGATTTTCATGGAAAAATTGAACTATCACGCCGTGAATCGTCAACTTTCATCACTCAATTAGAGGCAAGTCCTGCTTTAATCAATGATAACTATCAGGTAAATCAATCCGATCAGTTCATTGCCGAATCTATTCTATTCAGCGAGATCGATAAAGGCGATTTTGATTTAATCAGCATTGATATCGAAGGTGCGGAATGGTTCGTGCTTAAATATATGAGCAGCCGTCCCGACATAATCTCTATTGAAACTCATGGCAAATATTACACAAATCCAAATATTGGGCAAATCAATGACTGGATGCGCGAAAATAATTATATCAAATGGTATAAAGACAATAGCGATACTCTTTTTGTTAAGAAAAATATATTCAATATCACAATTTATGAGAAGATACAGTTAATAATAATGAACTTATCAATTGCAATTCTCAAAAAAAAGAAATTACTGAAGAAGATTTTTTAGAAATAACTTGAAATTTCTATAAATAAGCATAATTATTTGTCAGCTTATCTCCAACTTTTGTAACCAAAAGCCACCGGATTGAGATTAATAGACAATTAATCGGTTTTAAAAGAATTTGACTTGTTAAAAATGATGTTTATTATTGCAAATTACTTTGGATAATTTATAATAATTATTAATTATGTTATAAAAATAGTATATTATTTGATAAATAATTGATATAAATAGATAAAAAGATTAAATATAGCTATAAAAAGAAAAAATAAAATGACGGAAAGAGTAAAAATATTGTCAATAATATTATCTGGTTAACAATTTATTTCATCTTTCCGCCATTTTTTTCACTCTTTCCGTCATTTTTTTCACTCTTTCTGTCATTTTTTTCACTCTTTCCGTCATTTTTTTCACTCTTTCCATCATTTTTTTCACTCTTTCCGCCATTTTTTTCACTCTTTCCGCCTTTATTTTCGCTCTTTCCGCCAATATTTTTATTCTTCCTCTTGTTTTTTCTTATCTTTTATCTATTTTTCTAACCTTGAATCATAAAATATGATGCCGGAAAGAGGGAATGTTTTAATTGAAATAATTAAAATGAAATAAAAAAGATTTAGCTTTTATTCGGGTCATGTCAAATTTTTGGGGATTAAGAGTTATTTTTGTAAAGTATAAATTAACAAATAAGGGAACAGATGAGTAAAGAAATAATAAAATATATGCTTCCAAACGGGATGCTTGATCATTTTGAAATTACAAATTTA
>JAPLFL010000126.1 GCA_026390695.1 Candidatus Kapaibacterium sp.
GTCTTTTGCCTTTAATTTACCGTTTCCAGGAAATGATTCCTCCTGATCTTGTTCGAGTTTATTGCGCCAATTATACAATAAATTCTCATGGATACCCAGATCACGGGCTGTTTCTGATAGTTTGCGACCTTTGTCGTTTAATATTTTTACAGCATTTATTTTAAATTCTTTGCTGTATTGTTTTCTTTGTGTTCCCATTTTGACTCCTTTCGTTCTTGCAATTTAACATTTTTTCCACTCTAACTTGCTGTCCCGATTTCTGGGGGGCTCCACTATTCCACCTCAATAGTCCCCAAAATTCCAAAAAAAACGACCAAATAATGCCCCGAGTTCCAGCCGTTCTTGTATATCGTTTATATTACACAATTTACGCAACATACAAAAATATTTTCAGAATTTTCGAAGTTCCGAACGTCGCAGCAGTTCTACGTAAAATGCCATTTATCCCCGATTTATCCCCTTTTCACATTTCATTTTAAAAATTTGTTCGTGTAAATTTTTATTTATTAAAATAATTACAAGAAAAAGTGTTCGTGAATGGGCACTATTCCCATTCGATTGTCCCAGGCGGTTTGCTCGTCACGTCATAAACAACCCTATTTATTCCACGAACCTCATTAATTATTCTATTGGAAATTTTGGCTAATACCGAATGTGGGAACTCATACCAATCCGCCGTCATTCCATCAACACTTGATACTGCTCTTAATGCACAAACATTTTCGTAAGTGCGTTCGTCGCCCATTACACCAACACTTTGCACTGGAAGTAGTACCGCAAATGCTTGCCAAATATCATTATAAAGTCCAGCATTCTTGATTTCTTCGAGATAAATATCGTCTGCTTTTTTTAATATATCAAGGCGCTTAGGTGTTATTTCTCCAATTACTCTGATGCCTAATCCCGGGCCAGGAAAAGGATGACGCGCTACAAACCAATCAGGAACACCAAGTTCACGTCCAACAGCCCGAACTTCATCTTTGAATAGCTCTCGGAAAGGCTCTAAGAGCTTTAGATTCATTTTTTCCGGCAAACCACCAACATTATGATGTGATTTTATAGTTGCCGATGGCCCTTTAACTGATACAGATTCAATGACATCAGGATAAAGTGTGCCTTGAGCTAAAAATTTTGCTCCATTGAAAAGCTTCGCCGCTACTTCGAATAAATCAATAAAAGATGTACCAATTATCTTGCGCTTCTTTTCCGGATCTGTTATTCCAGCAAGGCGGTTAAGAAACATTTCGGAACCATCAATTAGTTCAATTGACATATTAAAATGCCTTGCAAACAAATCCATCAATATTTTACTTTCGTTCAAACGCATTAAGCCTGTATCTATGTGAATACAATGTAGCTTATCGCCTATCGCCTGATGTAATAATACAGCTAATACGGTTGAATCCACCCCTCCCGATAATGCACAAATTACTTCATGCCCATTTGTTTGCTCTTGAATGGTTTTTATTGCTGATTCAATAAATGAATGAGCATTCCAAATCTGAGTACAGCCACAAATATTACGGACAAAATTGTTTATTAGGGTTTTTCCATCAGGTGTATGATGTACTTCAGGGTGAAACTGAACACCATAAATTTTCTTTTCTCGGTTTCTGATTGCGCAGTAAGGTGAATTTCCTGAATTTCCGATTTCGTCGAAACCTTCTGGCATCTTAGTTAGATGATCACCATGGCTCATCCAAACTCTTGTGCTTTTAGAAATTCCTTCAAACAACTCATCTTGTTGAATAATAGAAAGTTCGGCAGCTCCAAATTCACGGGCAGCGGCCTTATCTACTTGTCCGCCATTAAGATAGGCTAATAGTTGCAGACCATAACAAATTCCAAGAACTGGAATTCCAAGTTCAGCGGGATTGAAAGATGTGCGCGGTGCATCTTCGGCATAAACACTTGATGGGCCGCCGGATAGAATGATTCCCTTGGGATTGATAGAGCGAATTTGCGCTTCGTTGATCCTAAAAGGATGAATTTCGCAAAAAACGCCGCATTCGCGGACTTTGCGTGCAATTAATTGGGTGTATTGTGACCCAAAATCGAGGATGAGGATGGTTTCAGTTGTTTGCATATTAATTATTTTCAAATATTGTTTTGCTTAATTTATTTTCTATAAATAGTTTCAGTTCAAGAACAGCCGTTAGTGAGCTTTTAATAAATTCTTTATCAATTTCTTCCAATTCGTCATATCTTGCAATAACTCCACAGTCAGTTAATTCAAGAATTATTGAATCATCAAATATAATAAATTCTTCGTCAATTTTCTTGCATTCATGTATAAGCAGTCCAATATCATGAATTTTCTTAGGCTGATTTCCATTAAAAATCAAATATGCTTTAAGATACTTTTCTACACTTTGCTGCAAATGAAAGCAAATAATTTCAGACTCAATTTCATCATCATCCATGAGTTTTATTGATGCCTTTAAATCTGAATTAGCTTTTTTAAGAAACATTTGGTAAGCTAATAATTTACTCATAATAATATTCCTTCGTTTTTAACAGTATAGGCTAAATAGCCATAATTTTCTGATTCCCAAGCCCAATTATCTAAATTTTTTATTACTAAATCCATACTTATTATAATATTCTTACTTATTAAATAATTCCGAATTTCTTTTGAGATTCTTCTTTTCTCCTGAAAGCTTTTATTGTCATTTAAAATTATAAAGAAGTCAAAATCACTATCAGGATTTGCTTCGTTTCTTGCACGCGAACCAAACAAATAGATAGATTTAATATTGTTATTAAATTCAGACAGATATTTTATCATCGTTTCTTGGATTTCTATTATATCAATTTCCGAATCAATTGTGTTCATAATATTTCCTATTTTCTAATTTGAAATTAAAATTCATGTTTAGTTTTATTTCTTCTTTCTTTTCACTTTTTCTTTCACAAACAAACCAGCTGTATATTTTTCATAAAGTTCAAAAAGGAATTCTATTCTTTTGGTTTCGTTTGCAAATGGTTCTTTTCTGTATGCCCCATCAACTGCTTTGTCTAATGCTTGATGACCCTTCACTAATGCCGGTGGCATGGTAAGTGGATCATATAAATCGGCAAGGCTGCTGTTTGGAAATTCTGCACGAACATCTAAAACTCTTTGAGCTGCTTTTTCAATTGCTTTAATTTGCTTATCGGTTGGATTTTCCGGCCAGGGGAAATTGTTGTAAACTATTTTGTTGGAATAAATAAAGTCACTTTTCATTCTTCCACAGACATATCGCATCCATGACATATGCATTTCACTTTCAACGACACCAAAATGAAAAATTGAAGCATTAGGAATGAATGAAGCCGTATTATTAATTAAGTACTCTGATTCTACAAAAGCAAATGGAATGTACTGTCTTTTCTCAGATGAAACTTTTGGAAACATCAAATATCTATCTACTGGCTGTCTATCTTCGGTAAATAAATGTGGCTTTTTTGACCAAAAATTAGTTCTTTTTTTATTACTTGCTTCTCGAAAAATTCTGACTTTATTAATGCGATCTGCAATGAAAGGAATTTTATTTAGTTCATCCTTATTAGCATCTTTCAACCATAAGCAATGCCTAATTTTACCATTAATAAAATCTCCACCACCAATAAATGGACGAATAAACTTCTCACAATCAGGGTATTGTTCTTTAAGTATTAATATATCATAGTCTGTTAGCATGAAATGACCATTATCTGTCGTTTCACTTCCTTTAATCAAATCAGGAACACTACATATTGGCTTAACTCTTGATATAACAAAAATATCTTTCCCTTCAACCAAATAAGGATTAATATTCTTAACTTTATGTTCTACTGGTTCGCTTGTTATTTCATCATATTCATAAAGCAGTTTTTCTTGTATATCACAGTTTGAATATCCAATTATGATAACGTGGACTGCAGCATTATATTTAGCCTCATTTCCCCATTTGAATGTCCTATGAGCAAAATGAATTTTCATATTATATTTATTAAACAATTCATTCCATAATACACCGACCTGCTCACCCTGTGAAATTGAATTTGTAGATACAAATGCAGCTCTAACAAAAAAGTCTGTAATTACAAATTGATTCCAAAATTCTCCTGCATCATTATGCAATTTTAAATATTGTGCTGCTTTGATATACCATGCGCAAACATAATCAAGAACTCCTGAACCATTTACACTATTTAATATTAAATCCATATCTCTTTTTTGATCCAAGCTCTGCATTTGTTTTCCAATAAAGGGAGGATTTCCAAAAATATAATCAAATCTTAATTCTTGTTTATCATCATTCAGAGAGAATTCATCAACAACTTGATAATGATCTACAACTAATTTCACTTTTCCATAAGTTTCCGTTGGTTCTTTTACATACGATCTTACTATGATATCAGCTTCCTGAGCATGGATTTCTACAGTTTTTTCTCTACTCAATAAACTATCCCAGTCAATTTGGAGTGCATTTCCATGAACTATATGAGCAGATTTATTGAGTGGAATTCGAGTAAAATATTTTCCAAATTCCCAACTTGCTTTCAGATTCATCTGATGATCAATCATCCACATTGCCACCTGAGCAATTTGAGTAGCAAAATCATCAATTTCAATTCCATAATATTTATCTATATCAACTAAAAACAATGACCGAACATCAAGAACTTGCTGACCATAATGCTGGTTATTCTTTCTATTAATATGTTTTACAAGTGCTAATTCTAATTCACGAATTTCTCTATAGGCTATTATCAAAAAATTTCCACACCCACAAGCCGGATCAAGAAATCTAAGAGATGCAATTTTTTGATGAAACTCGTTTAATTTCGGTCTGCTAAATTTTGCATCTTCAAATTCTTTCCAAAGATTATCTAAAAAGAGTGGTTTTATCAGTTTTAAAATATTTTTTTCACTTGTATAATAAGCACCGAGATTTCTTCTTTGTTTCTCATCCATCACGCTCTGAAACATTGATCCAAATATAGCTGGTGATATTTTACTCCAATCCAAATTACAGCACTCTAAAAGTGTTTTTCGCATTATACTATTGAAAGATGCAAATGAAAGTTGATCTTCAAAAAGATTACCATTGATATATGGGAACTCATTAAGGCTTTCATCAAGTGTTTTTTGCCGTTTTTCTTTTTCAGTATTAAGTATTTGAAAAAGTTGTGCCAAATGTAATCCAAGATCAGAACCATCCTCGTTTGTTTTGTCTTCAATATATTCCTGAAAAGAATTTTTGTTAAATATTGCTGTATCTTGAGCAAAAAGACAAAATAAAATTCTAACTAAATACTTTTCTAATTCTTGACCACTATAACCAGCTTCTTTTAATGCATCATGAAGTTTCCCCATTCTGTAAGCCGCTTCAACATTTATCGGCTCCTGATCCTTAAAAGTTCTTTTTATATATCCTGCTAAAAAACCAAAATGCTGAACATTTGAAAGCAGGTCTTTAAGTTCAAATCGGGTTTCAATACCTTCGTCGAGATCAATTAATCTGAAATTATGAAAATTGCTGACACAAATATATTTAGGTAATTCATGATCTTTGAGCCCGGGGAAATAATCAACAGCCTGACTGAAAGCCATATCAAGATTTTTTCCGGCTGATTTATGTTCAACCAGTAGCACGCCCTTCCAGAGCAAATCAATATATCCGTCTTTACGGTTTGCTTTGACTACTCTATATTCAAATGTTGCAACCCTGCGTCGGTTCACTCCGAAAATATTAAAGAAGCCATCCCAAAATGACTTGGCATCAGCGTCCTCACTGATTGCATTTTCCCATTCCCTTGAAAAATCAATCGCTCTTGATTTTATTTCATTCCATGATAAAGCCATAAGAACCTATATATTTTCATAATATTGTTTTGCATCCGTAAGTTTTTCATTGTTTCCTATTTTATTGAAACTTGGATTTTCAAATTCCTTCTTTAACTCTTCTAATAATTGCTTTTCGGTTGGCAAATATAATTGATATTTACTCGCAAGAATATTATTTTTCTCTTCTGGCAGTGTAAATTTTACGACTGCATCGTTTTTAACAGCTTCAGCAAGATAAAATTCACGTTTATCACCATTATCCATTCGAATCAGTAATTTGTATTGACTCCAATTCAATTGCGAATACAGTGTATTCGCAATTGGGAAAATTCTATAAAATTGACGGCTGAGTTCAATCTGCCTTCGTGAAAAGCCGCTTCCATACTCCGGTTCAATTTGCTCAGAAATATATTTGGTTAAATATTCTCCGTATTTTGCTCTATCTTGTCCTTGTTGTACTTCTTCGAATATTCGTTGTCCAATATGCCAATACATTAATGTTCTTTCACGATCGACAGCTCTTATTGCATTCTCTCTTGAAAGATTTATGATCCCTTCGATATCTGAAATTATAGATTTTTTAAGCATAAATCTCCAAACCACGTTCATAGATAATTCCAGATAATTTCTTTTCTGATTTAGTAAGTTTTTCTCGTGCAGTTATTCTATCAATATCAAGAAGCCTTCTTTCAATAATCTCTTGTTTCCGGGTTTGAACGGCAAAATAAGTTTGGGCAAAAGCAATTTCACTTTTAGAAGAATCTCCGTTCTGGGCTATAAGATAGCACCCGTAGCGTGTGAGGGCAATATCCGTTATCTCTCTTTTGGCTCCCTTAGCTGCTTCAATCAACTTGTTGATTTCAACAAAATGATCTGAAACAGCAACAGAACTTGTTTCACATGCAATTTTGGCTTTATCAATTACTTTTAGAAAGTTTCTCCATTCTGTATATGAAAATATTTCCTGAAGTTCACGCGCGCTCCAGCATTCTATTCCATCAAGAATAAGACAGGCATTTTCAAATTTTTCAAAAAGTTCAGTTATTATTTCTTTTTTCATAATAGTTTCTAAACCTAATAGTTTGAATCATTCATTTCTTCTTCCGTTTCACTTTTTCATTCACAAACAATCCGGCGGTATATTTTTCATAAAGTTCATAGAGGAGTTCTATTCTTTTTGTTTATTTTGCAAAAGGCTCTCCCATTCTCTTGAAAAATCAATCACTCTTTGTTTTATTTCATTCCATGATAAAGCCATCTGATTATCTAATCCCGTATATAACTATCTTTGATTTACCAAAAATAGATATAAACGATTAAATTTCTTCTTTATTTTGAAAGATAATCATTAATTTTGCTTCAAAAGCTGACTATTTAATTTTGTTTATTCCTTAATAAATTTGAAGCGCTTGTTATTTATCGAAATAAAATACATTCCATCAGGTAAGTCTGTTATATCAATTGTTCCAATATTAAGCCCAGACTTGACCATCTCCCCCAACAAAGAATAAATCTCTATTTTACAAATATTTAAATCGCCCTTAATATTTATTAAGGTACTTGCTGGGTTTGGATAAAATGAATATTCCGAGCTAAATGAATTTGCATCATTAACATCTGAATAATTATTGAACGTAAAACTGTTAAATCCCAATGGCGCTGTCATAGGCTTAGTTATTGTTTTACCGTTCCACGACGTTGCACTTATATAGTATTCAATTACTCCGCTTGCCGAATCATTCTTTAAAACGCCTGTAAAATAGGTTTTATCATACATAATATTTAATAATATAAGGTCTCTCCATGTTGACTCGCCCTTATATCTCCATTTAGCTACTGCAGATTTTATTCCACTCTTATTTTTAATTGTTGCATTAATTAAATATTGAGTATTACCTTTCTGTGTGCTTTTAAGCGGAAAATCAAGAATTCTTATAGGATTATCGGCTGGAATTTGTTTAGTAATGCAATGTATCGCACCTCCGAATCCATCGAATGCCCGAATATCAATTGGAATAATATTATAGCCAGGATAAGCCGACCTAATAGAATCAAGATCAGTCAGCATGCTTTGATAATCACCTGTTTTATCATCGGCGAAAACAGGTTGGATAATAGATTTATTAAGAATTAAATGGTTGCTATAGGAACGAGTATATTTTTGGTAATCAGCAGAAGTCTTATACCATGATCCATCATCTTTTTTTGGTAAGGGAATAAAATGTTTCAAATATTTATCGCCATCGGTTCTAATAATAGACGAAATTGTATCTACATTTTTAGAGACAGTCTTATAATCGGTGAATGTTTTCATTGCATCAGGATACTGAGCAAAAACAAAATTATTCGGATCAAACAAATCTGCATATAAATCAATATGACCGGTTCCTCCATCGAATTGAAGCATGGGAAGAATTTTAAGAGAATTCAAATTTAATATATTGGTTAAATTATCTTTTAATTGCTGTGTGGTTAAAGGATTCCTATCTGTAGGATAAACCTTTCCGTCGCTTCCAAGTGTATCCTGACCGAAATTATTCTGATTTTCAATTGTTACTGCAGTCGATGTAAATAAATTCCCTACTCCATCCAATAAAATATTTCCACCTTCAAAACAAACTGAATTTGTAAAAACAGGAATTCCTAACTTATTACCGATATAAATCGGAATGCTATCATCCAATGGTCTGCCGGTATAATATTCAAAATCAATAAAACCAAGCGAATCTAATTGACTATAATAAAATCCAACAGGCCCGCAATCGCGGTACCAGAACGAATTGCCGGAATTTACGAAAAATTTGGCATGTTGCAAAGGCCATGATTTCGATGCCATATATCTCTGAACAACAGCAGTATCAGCATCCTCCCAAACATTAATCCATACTTCGGCGTTGGAATCGATAGCATGAATGAGTTTGGAAAAAACTTCTGGCATCGGGCTGACAGCGAATGTATCAATGATTGATATAACCGGATAAATATCATATTGTCCGGTTTGATTATTATAAACGGCTCCTATACCTTTAAATTCAGGTTCACCGGCATCCTGTTGATTCTCATCATAAGTCAGATATGGCCAAGTAACCATGACTGCTTTAACTTCCTCGAACTCACCGGGGAAAGTCATCATTGCAGGTAAAACTTGATTATTTAGGCTTTGTACCCGAGGATTTTGGTTTTTTTTTATGGCTTTTGATTTGTTGGAATTAGCTTTTGATCGATTAGCTTTGTCAGGAATGCGTTTGTGCGATTTTTTATATTTATCGATGAAATCTTGTCGGGACATTGATTGAGATTTCTTAACTGCTGAATTTATTTGGTCTTGTTTAACTTCCTTTTCTGTTTTTGCCAACATAAAAGCTGAACTTATAAGAAAAATGCAAACAAAGATTGTAATTTTTTTGAACATTTTATCGCCCTTTATATTTATTTTACTTAAATTTTCAATATTTTTCAATTACAAATTAAATACACATAACGAACATGTTTGTTAGATATTTTATTCTATTTCAAGCAATCTCATTCTTGCCCATATCGCACCTTTGGTTCGTCCGAAGTGTTTGGCAAGTTCAGGAATTTTCATACCATTTTCGCTCATTGCTCTCAGTTCTCTGTCCTGTTGCTTGGTCCATGCCTGATATGCTGCAGAATGCTTCACTCTAATTTTCTCAACTGAATATGCTTTTTCATCATTCTGTATTTTCTTACTTATCCCTTTTTCGATTTGTTCCTTAATTTTTTCAGTCCCCGGCTTCACCTTTGTTGTTATTCTTTTAGGTACTGGTTTAATCTTTGCTATTGATTTTATTTCTGGTTCAGCTTTCTCATCTTTGGATTCTTTCACTATTAAAATAATATTTGGGGAATCCGGGAAATCCTCTGAGACTAATCTTTCCGGCAGATAAATTTTAGTCTTCGTCCTTGTAAGTGCAACATAAAGAAGATTTATTTCTTCATTTAATTTTGACAGATTTATTTCCTCTCCGTCATTGTTTTTCAAAATATCAATGATCCCTTTCTCCGAAAGAAAGTCATCAACTATATGAACTTCATCATATTCCATTCCTTTACACCTGTGTACCGTCGAAAAAATAAATTCCGCTTTATCTTTCTCGTTGTCGCCCACATGATTATCCTTGATTTTCTTGATTATACCCGGTATTTCATTCCCATATTCCTTGACAATTTCCAACATCATCCCAAGTTGCTGATCTTCAGTCTGCTCAATGTATTCTTTAAGCTCTTCAATATCCTTCATACTTGCAATTAACTTATCTCGAATGCTTTTCCGCTTACCATTAAACAAATCTAATACATCATAAAGCGAGGTTCCGTCCTCTGCATAAGTGTAAGAGCTAATATTCCCCTCGAAATATATGGGTTTGTTCTTACCTTTTTCCGTTACAAAGTCGATTGCCCTTAATAGTAAGCCTAAATTCGTTCTTCCTAACACTGCTTTTGATTTATTAACCTTGTTTTTCCCTAATCCAATGATTTCAGTCCCTTTATATTCCTCTAAATGTTTCTTCCAACCCAAGACTTCTTTGGCAAGAGAAGCGATTTCCTGTCCAAATCTGAAGCTTGTCGATAAATTAAGAGTGGCAAATTCTGTTTTCTCCAAGGAATTTACCGCATGACGCCAGCCATAAATCTGTTGATAAGTGTCACCTACTATTATCTTAGTGGCATTTTGTTTGAGAAAGACGTCAAGCATGGCTGGAGATGCGTCTTGGCCTTCATCAAACAAGATATAATCGTAATTTAAGATGGGATTCGATAATTGATACTTCTTCAAATAAAAATCATGAATGACATTTATCTCTCCGGTACGCATTTTATTTAAAAGAACCCTGGATTTTTCTATTATATAATCGTAATATTTTGTTACAAAAGATTTTGCTTGTACTTCAAACACGGTTTTCAAATAATTTAACTCGTCAACCCGCTGTTTATCGCTGTTGCAGAAATAACTAATGAATTTATTTATATGATTAGCAACCACATATTCCGCATGTTTCTCCGGCAGTCCTCCTAAATGCAGTATTTCTACTATTTCGTGAGTCTTATATCCCGAACATACACTGTAATTATGTTTATAAACAATGTTTTTATATGCAAGAGAATGAGCGGTTTCTACTTTAACGTTGTTAAGTCCTTGTTTTAAGAATTTTCTCTCTGCTTCTAACCTGACAGACCGATTAAATGCAAGGTAAAGTATCTTTGAGGACTTAGGGCGCGCTTTTGCATATTCGATAATCGTTGTTGTTTTGCCGGATCCTGCCACAGCATTGATTTTTATGTTGCCTTGAGAGTTGATAATCTCGATTTGTTCCGACGTTAATTTCATAAATAAGATAAATTATCAATATATAAATTAAATAAATATAACAAATCATTACAAAATTAAACAATAATTCTATTCTATACAAATTATTATTTCATAATATAAACTTTTATTCTAAATAAACGATATATTTATAATAGAATTTTTTTTTATATACATGCTATTTTTCTTATTTAATTTGTTATATTTGTATTGCAAATTAGTTTCTCATTTATTAATTTAGTTAATTATATCATGAATACTAACGATAATCAATTTGAACTCAGCGCAACAACTCTTTATGGTCTGGAGCCAATCTTAGCAGATGAATTATCAGCAATAGGTGCAGAAAATATTGAAATACAAAATCGCGCTATTACTTTTACCGGTACAAAAGAAACTATGTATCGCGCCAATCTTGAGATTAGGACAGCACTTCGTATTTTAAAACCGATTTATTCTTTTCGGGTCTTGGATGAAATAGATTTATATAAGGAAACTTTTAAATTTAATTGGGAAAAATATCTCGATCCAAAGACAACTTTCGCTATAAATAGTGCGGTTCATTCAGAAAACTTTAATCACGAAAATTATGTTGCATTAAAGGTAAAAGATGCAATGGTAGATCAGTTGCGAACCATTTATGGTAAACGGCCGGACGTGGATATTGAAGATCCTGATATAAGATTTCATGTTCATATAAATCAGGAAGATTGCACAATCTCGCTGGACAGTTCCGGAGAGTCGCTGCACAAGCGTGGATATAGGATTGGCCAAGGATTGGCACCGATAAATGAAGTTTTAGCAGCAGGAATGATTAAACTAACCGGTTGGAATGCCGATTCTAATTTCGTCGATCCAATGTGCGGTTCGGGAACTTTTCTTATGGAAGCAGCAACTATAGCATATAATATAGCGCCCGGCGTTAAAAGAGATTTTGGCTTTATGAATTGGAAGGATTTCGATGATAATTTGTGGCGCAAGCTGCTTCAGGACGCGAAAGATCGTGAAAGAGATTTCTCATTTAAGATTTTAGGCTTTGATGAATCTCCTAAGGCGATTAATATTGCCAAGGATAATATTAAAAATGCTGAATTAGGCTGGAAAATTTTATTAAAAGTAAAGAATATCCAAGATTTGGAACCGGATATTCTTGGTGGAAGCGGAACAGCTATTATTAATCCACCGTATGGCGAAAGATTAAATGAGACAGATACCGAGCGGCTCTATAAAATCATTGGAGATAGCCTGAAGCAGAACTTTGAAGGATTCAGCGTTTGGATTATATCGTCGAATAAACAAGCATTAAAGAATATTGGTCTTAGAACTTCGAAGAAATTAACTTTATATAATGGATCATTAGAATGTAAATTTCATAATTATCAAATTTATAAAGGATCGAAGAAATCCAAATTTTTGACTAATGAATAGATAATTTATACATGTCATTCCTGTGAATACAGGATTCTCAATATTAACTCTGGCTGTCATTCCTGTGAAGGCTGGATTCTCATTATTAACTCTGGCTGTCATTCCTGTGAATACAGGAATCTCCTTCGTAAAGAGTGTTGCCCTAATTTAGGGGATTCCTGCATTCGCACAAATGACAGAAATGATATTCTAAGGAGAGCGATTTTATATTTTAGCACAGCGGATTTGTATTTTAGTGCAGCGGATTTATATTTTAACGTTGCAGATTTATATTTTATTTTCGCCATTTTATATTTAAACATTGCGGATTTGTATTTTATTTGATAATAATGAATATATTTGTTATAAATATTAAAAATAAATTTGGATTTGATAATATATTTTATTATGTTTGTATGTTGATTATCATGTATTTTTAATTTATTTGAAAGGAATAAAAAATGGCTGATCTAAGAAGAGATTTTGCAATGTCAAATTATGCATTGTCTGCTTTTGCAACTAATATCATTAGTTTTATGACTCGTGATTCAACTGAATTTACTGCACGCGGTGTTACTTCTCTGATGCGCACTGCCTTCCAGACTCTTATTACAGCTTTCGGAGTCTTTCCTTCTGATGAAGAATATAAAGGTTTGGTTACAATTGAGGTTGAGGCAAAGACAGTATTGCGTTCCTCAATTATAATTAAAGTTCAGTCAATCTCTGGCTATGTTGAGCAGAAATGGGGAATTGGTTCGGGACAATATAAACGTCTTGCCATTGCTGGTTTTCATAAAATGGGTGATGATGAATTTCTTTTTCGTTCCAGAGAAGTTGTTCGCATCGCTACAGAATATCTAACGGATCTTACCCCAATTGGATTGACACATGATATGATTGATGATCTGGAGGATTTGACTAATGGCTTCCAATCTAAAATGCAATCGACGAGTGATGCGAAGGCATTGCGTGATATTAAGACGCGAGAAAGAATTGAAAAGGGCAATGAGCTTTATTCATTTATTGTAAAATATTGTAAAATTGGAAAATTGATCTGGGAAAATGTTAGTTCGTCAAAGTATAGCGATTATATTATTTATGAAACATCTTATCCGGTATTGCCAAAACCTCAAAATCTTAATATTGTTTTTAATCCGGTTGGATTGAATATTGAATTATCATGGGATGCGGTTAGTGGCGCTACTTACTATGAAGTTTTTTATTGTTTATCCGGTGTTGGCTTGCCTTCTGGTGATTATAATCTCTTGAATACATATAATTCATCACCTATACATACTGCTGGAACAATCAATAAGAGAAATTATTTTAAGATAAAAGCTAAAAATGAGACTCAATCGAGTGATTATTCAGATGAAGTATGGTGGGATATTGCTTAGGGAAATCATCCGATGGCTTTCAGTCATCGGATGATTCTATTTATAAATAAAATTATTGCTTTTATCATTCATTTTCATCGCATTGTCATTCATGCGGATGCAGGAATCTCCTAATCGTATTGCTTATGGGGATTCCTGCATTCGCAGGAATGACAATATTTTATTTTTTTCCTGTGTTTGTCATTCCCGCGAAGGCGGGAATCCCCTTCATTAAGGGATTTTCCATTATTTTGGGGATTCCTGCATTCGCACAAATGACATATATATAGATTAGTGTTGGAATATCCGAATTATAATTATGAATTATCTGCGTAATTTGATGTTCAGCTTTTTATAAATATCGTCTTTCTGATATTGGCGAACTTCTCCGGAGATCATATTTCCTATTGTAAGGTTTTCAATTGAGAATCGAATTAATCTTAGTGTTGGAAGTCCAACTGAGGCGGTCATTTTCCGAACTTGGCGGTTCTTCCCTTCGCTTAGAATTATTTTTAGCCAGCTTGTAGGAATATTTTTACGGAATCTGATTGGCGGATTACGTTGTGGAATATCGGGTTCTGCTTCTAAGATTGAGATTTCACATTTATCCGTCAGGAAATTACGACCTCTGATATTGAGTAGAACTCCATTTTTTATGCTATCAAGACTATTGTGATCGGGCAACCCTTCTACCTGAACCAAATAAACTCTTTCGTGATGAAATTTCGGTTCAATAAGTTTGTATTTCAGATAATTATCATTGGTTAGAATAAGTAAGCCTTCGCTATCATAATCAAGGCGACCGATTGGATAGACATCATCTTCGAAATGATAAAGATCGGCTAAACTTGCTTTTCCTTCTTCGCTGGTAAATTGTGATAAAACTTTGAACGGCTTATATACGGAATAGTATTTCGGATTTTGTATTATGTTCATTCAAGTATTGAAGTTGATTATATTAGTTATTTTATTAATTTATCATATTCGGAATGAAATATGATTTGTTTCGTTCCTTATATTTATCATTCTAAATTATTAATTCTACATAGATTGAAGCATTTTCTTGATTCGCCATAAAAATTCAACTGCTTTATCACGTTTATCAAGAGGCATTTCGAGGGATAATTTCTGTTTTTGTTGGGTTAGGCGTGTTTCTGGATATTCTTCAATAAATTCGCTGATGATCGGAAACACATGATCGAAGTATTCCTTGTTTTCTTCGCTCGGAAAATCTGCTATAAATTTGTTTTCTCTTATTGTAATTTTGGTTAGTCCTGTTCCAAGAGCAGCAATACGAACTTTAACGGCAAATATCAGTTCTTTTAATTCCTTCGGGAACTTTCCATATTTGTCTTTCAGCTCTTCGGAGAGTTTATTAAGTTCTTCGGTTGATCTTAGTTTGAATAATTGTTTGTAATAATTGTATCGATCGGCGTCTCCGCTTATATATTTAGCCGGAATCAGAGCATCGGATTCGAGATCAATCGCTATGTCATCGTTTTCCGGGATAAAATAACTCATTTGCTTAGTATCAACGAAGACATCGGCGAATTCTTCTCTGCGTAGTTCCGTTACGGCTTCGTCCAAAACCTTTTGATACATCTCAAAACCGATTTCATTTATGTATCCGCTTTGTTCGGGGCCTAACAGATTGCCTGCGCCACGGATTTCCATATCTCTGAGGGCGAGTTTCAGGCCTGAACCAAGCTCAGAAAACTCTCCGATAGCCTGCAAACGTTGTAATGCTTTCTGTGGAATAGATTTAACGGGCGGAATAAGGAGGTAGCAATAGGCTTGAACGTTTGAGCGCCCCACCCGGCCGCGTAATTGATACAATTCCGCTAATCCGAAATTGTGTGCGCGGTTTATGATAATGGTATTTGCATTTGGAATATCGAGTCCCGACTCAACGATTTTGGTTGTAAGAAGTACGTCGGTTTTTTTCTCAAGAAATTTTTCCATTACCTTTTCTAAAGTAGTGCCCGGCATTTGTCCGTGAGCGATTCCGATACGTAATTTAGGGATTAGCATTTGCAGATCGGCCGATATTTTTTCTAAATCATCGATTCTATCATTGACAAAGAACACCTGACCGTCTCGCTTAAGCTCACTTCTGATTGCATCGACCAATACCTGATTTGTCCAAGGCAATATTTCTGTTACGATTGGGATTCGGTTTCGTGGAGCGGTCTCAATCGTTGATAAATCACGGGCTCCCATGAGTGAGAAATTGAGTGTACGAGGAATGGGAGTGGCAGTAAGAGTTAGTGTATCCACTGAAACTCGCATTTGACGTAATTTCTCCTTTGAGCCGACGCCAAAACGATGTTCTTCATCGATTACAAGCAATCCTAAATCCTGAAATACTATATCTTTGCTCAATAGACGATGTGTGCCGATCAAAATATCTATTTTACCATCGCCAAGTTTCTTTATTATTTCCGATTGTTCGGCTTTTGTTCTGAATCGTGATATTGCATCGACGATTACGGGGTATCTGCTAAGGCGGTCAGAGAATGTAAGATAGTGTTGGTCGGCTAAAATTGTGGTTGGAACTAATACGGCGACCTGTTTACCGGATTGCACAGCCTTAAATGCAGCTCGGATAGCTATTTCAGTCTTTCCGAAGCCCACATCGCCGCATACAAGACGGTCCATAGGAGTTTGGGATTCCATATCACGCTTTACTTCTTCGCTTGTCTTTGCTTGGTCGATGGTATCCTCATATATAAAAGAGGCTTCAAACTCTTTTTGCCAGACAGAATCGGCAGCAAAGCCATATCCCTTCTGTTGTTTGCGCTCGGCGTAGAGCTTTATTAAGTCTCGTGCAATATCTTTAAGTCTTTTCTTTGTTTTGGCTTTCTTTCGTAGCCATTCGGTATTGCCTAACTTGCTTAATATTGGTTTTACACCTTCCTGAGCGGAGTATTGCTGGATTTTGTTGATGTAATTAAGGTGTAAATATAGAATATCGCCTTCTGCATAAATGATTCGAACGCAATCTTGCATGCTGGCCCCAAGTTTGACGGTCTCAAAACCATCGAATCGACCTATTCCCTTGTCTTCGTGAACGACAAGATCTCCTATTTTTAGCTGTCGTAAGTCTCGGAGGGATATTCCGCTCGATGCTTTCTTCTTCCGCCTTAATGATTGATTGTGTACGCGGTTAAAGATTTGATGTTCTGTAAGTACGGCAAGCGATGGAAGACCTAATTCAAATCCCGCCGAAGGTGCTTCGGCAATCCAATTGATTTTTTCAAATAATAAATCGTTTGCTTCGATTGAATCCGGGTTTGTTCCGACGTTTATATCAAGTGCATTACGCGTAAGTTCTTTTAATCTATTTAAATGAATCTCTCCATCGGCACATAAAATGATACGGCAATTCTCCTTATCCAGTTTCATAAGCTCCGCACCGAATATTCTGAGCTGTCCGCTGAATTCGGGTTGAGTGCGTGAGATTATCTCAACATCTGCATGGGCTACATGATTTATTGTAATCGTTGTATATTTCTCTTTAAGTTTGGCTTTTATCTCCGGATGAATTAATTCGGAGGAATCAAGTATTATGATGGAATTTGGTTGAAGATAATCATAAATATCACAGAATAATTCGCCTTGATCATTGGTTATTATACCGGAAATAAACTCAATTTCGGTGTATCCATGGATTGATCGCTGCGAAAGTACGTCAAAATCTCGGATCGACTCAATTTCATCGCCCCAGAATTCTATTCTAAGTGGATTGTCACGACCGAACGGAAATAAATCAAGGATAAAACCACGTAAAGAAACCTCACCTTGACACGAAACATAGTCCTGCCGTTCAAATCCATTTAGTGCTAATTGCAAAACAAAATCCTGCGGGCTTATTTTATCTCCAATGGAAACCTTCCTTCTTAGTTCATCGAACTTAGCGGGGACTGGAATTTTATATCTGAAGATTTCCTGAGTAGTTACAATGATTGGCGCAATGTTTTGAACGAGTGTCGGAAGTCCGTCATAGAGCCAGAGGAGTTCGTCATGGCTGGTTTCCGTCAGATCAAGTAGAGTGGATTTAGGTTCGGAGAGTATGCTAACCTTTACATTCTCGGAAAATAGATTAATATCATGAAATATTTCCTCTGCAGAGTAGTTTGATGGTGAAATATATACAAATGGACGCTGAATTTTCTTTCGCAAAGCCGAAACAGTAAGAGATCGGAGTGATGCAGAAAGATCTTTGATATTAATTTCCTTTTTGCCAGATTCTATAAGCTTAGTTATTTGCTTAATTGTCTGCGATTCAGCTATTTCGGAGCAGAGAGTTTTTAAATTAATGGTATTTTTCAATATCTACTTACTAAAAAATTGATTACTATGAAAAAAAAATTGTTGGCTAATTACATTTAAAGTTCAAATTATTCTAATTTATTTAAATTATTCATACATAAATCTGCAAACATAAACATCAGAATTTCTTCGCGCAGCCCCAAAATAAATATTACCACAAATAAAACTCAACCCTGAGATATTGTACGGATATTCAATTACTCCGATTTTCCGTCCCAACGCATCGTAAATCAATATATCGCCAACATTATTGTGAACGGGCAAAACATTTGTATTCTCATTAATAATAAAATAATTCCCGCTTTTCTCTGCAACTTTTTCGGGCTCGGAAACATCCGCCGCCGCATTGATTACAAAATCATAACAGGCGCGGTAATCAACAATAATATCCGCAGAATTAAAATACGCATTGTCCACGTGCTGAACGCCGGGCTTTATCAAATAAAGTAATTCACCGCCTTTGGTTTTAATAGAGTTCATAAGGCTATTAACCGCAGTATAATTGAAGTCCTTGTCACCCAAGATAGTTGCAAGTCTGAGTTTTGTGATATTATCCCACATTGTCTGACTAAACGAGCCGATTGCCGGTGCATGACCGAAAATTCCAACCCATTTCTCAGGATATTGCAAGCCAAGCGTATAAGCCATTGCCCCTCCCCACGAAAAACCCATGATTACTTTCTTATTTGCGTCGATTTTATAGTTAGTCAAGCAATAATTATACGAAGTATCTACCAAATTAACCAGATAATCCGTTGTTTTACCATTCAATTGGTTGGCATCAGGGCAAATAAGAATGGCATTAATACTCTTTGCAAGGATTGTCGAAACGATAAAGCGCATATTATTGCCGTTATCGCCCGCTCCATGCAAAGCCAAAAGCAATGGATAATCGTTGGCAGGATTATAATTCTTGGGAACAGAAACATAAACGGCGCTGGTGACTCCTCGATCTGTGTAATTAAAAGAAAAATCGCCGGTTTTTTGGGCAATCAAGCAGCTGCAAACACCAAAAAACATGAAAAAAGCAATTAATTTTTTCATTTTTGCACCTTATTTTAACATTTCTTTAACAGCAGCTTCAATTTGCTCATCACGACCTGCGGACAGAATTTCAAAGTGATTCTGCACCTTTAAATCAGGCTCTAACTGATTATTCTCACAGAATTTTCCGTCCGGCGTTCTCCAGCCACCCATTGGAATTCCAAAAACAATGCTTGGATCGATCTGGCGCTCCCACCAAACAAATGTTCCGGTTCCGGGAACGGGCATGCCGAGAGTTTTTCCAACATTTTTTAATTTGTAAGCGACCGGGAAAAGATGTGCATCGGAATAATTGCTCTCCCCCATTAAAACAATTGAAGGTTTAACCCACTTATATAGTGGTTCGGAACCGATATATTGTCCATGCGGGATGATGTCCACATATTTTTTGCCGTTAAGAAAGTCTGATAATTGATCGTGAATATTTCCACCGCCATTAAAACGGGTGTCGATAATCAGGGCTTCTTTTTGAAGATTTCTGCCTAAGGCTTCTTCGAAAACAACGCGCATACTTGCATCACTCATTGAACGAACATGAATATAGCCTAATTTTCCGTTAGATAATCGATCAACTTCTTTGCGCCTGTTATCCACCCAACGTTTATATAATAATTCTCCTTCTTCACCGCCGCTTATCGGTTTGACAACTTCTTCCCAACGCTCATTATTTTTTGGGTTAAACAAAGACAGGAGCATGAATTTTCCGGCTTTTCGATTGAAAAGTGCATAGAAATCTATGTAATCTTTAATATCTTCACGGTCTATTTTTTCGATTATATCGCCTGCGCGAACTTTTAATGTTGATTTGTCCAGCGGTCCACCGAGCAGAATTTCAGCTATTTTCAGTCCTTGTCCTTTATATGAATAATCGTAAAAAGCAGCAAGCGATGCAGTTTGGTCGGAATTTGGTTTTGCGAATCCATAACGGCTTCCGGTATGGGAGGCATTTATTTCACCTAACATTTCACTGAGCATTTCGGCGAAATCATAATTATTATTGATATAAGGCAGGAATTTTTTATAAGTAGTGTAATAATAATCCCAATCAACTCCCTGCAGATCTTCTACGTAAAATTTTTCTTTTAATTGGCGCCAGCTATGCTCAAAGATATATGAGCGTTCGGCATCGGTACGCAATTCCATTTCACCGTTAGTCTTTAAAGGTTCAACTTTTGCACCTTCAACTTCAACTTTCATGGTTTTTCCATCACCGACAACGAAAATAAATTTACCATCTTTCGACATTTCCATTCCGGCACTGGACATTCCTAATTTTGCAAATAACTTTGTTTCCTTTGTCCGAAGCTCAGTAACCCAAATATCGTTATTCTTTTCAAAACTAGTAGTATAAAAAAGTTTCTCATTATTTTTGGATAGAACCCAATCGTTAGCCGGCGAAGTATGGACTGTTAGTTTTGCTTTCCTATCGGTTAAATTTTCCCATTCGATAACGATATCTTTTACCGAACTATCTTTGACATCAGTATCTTTCGATGATTTCTTGCTTTTCTTATCTTTTTTATCCTTATCATCTGTATCTTTTTTATCTTTTTCAGCTTTCTCATCAATTTCTTTATTAAGATCAAATTCTTCTTTAGTTAATTTGAATTTTTCAAAGCCTGATTTTGTTAAAAATATAGAAAAAACATCAGTATTACTCATATCTCCGCCCTCCTGACGAGTTCCGTCACGGTTGGAGCCCCAGATAATCATAGAACCGTCCGAAGACCATTTCGGATTATAATCATCATAACCGCTCATTGACAAATTGTGCAGCTCACCTTTGCCGTCGGCAGAAATCAACCCAACTTCGGGAAAGAAAATTCTCTCGGAGTAACCGAACGAAACTAAAAACCATTTGCTATCCGGCGACCATTGATAATACTGATCACCATCGGCATAAGAGTAATTCTTATCAGCCGGTAGAATTGTACGAGTTTGTTTGCTTGCAAGGTTGATAACTTTCAATGTTTGACGATTTTCAAGATATGCGACTTCCTTAGCATCCGGGGAAAACATAGGCTGAAATTCTTCCGCAGTACTGGCTATAATTGTATCGGTTTTTAATATTGTAGAAACGAAAAAATACGGCTCTTCTTTTCTCACTATCGTTGCAGAATAAACATTCCAGTTATTATTCACTTCGGCAGCATAAAGCAAGCTCCTTCCATCAGACGAAAAACTAACACTACGTTCCTGATAAGGGGTATTTGTTATGCGTTTTGTAATCCCACCCTCGATACTGCTTACGAAAATCTCCCCGCGAAAAATATAAGCATACTCTTTACCATTTGGAGAAAGTGTCGCTTCGCTAAAATTACCATTTATCGGAACAAATTTATTCAAATTATCACGTCCGTCTTCGGCAATGCGAATCTGAACCTTCTGAGGAGTTCCGGCGTTCTTTAATATATATATCTCACCATCGAAACAATAGCATAATGTATTGTCCGAAGCTCGGCTGAGAAAGCGAACAGGATTTTTTGAGTAATTCGTTATCTGCGTTTTTCTGTCAGGAGAACTAACAGAACTCTTATAAACATTAAATGATCCGTTTTCTTCACTCAAATAAAAGAAATCATCATTATTAGAACCGAAAACAGGATTCCTATCTTCGCCTTTGAAGGAAGATAACTGAGAATATTTTTTTGAGATATTATCATAAAGCCATATATCGCGGGTAACTGCCGAAGTATGGTGTTTGCGCCATTCATTTTCATAGCCCTTAATATCCTCAAAAAGCATTTTGGCTCCATCGGAGCTTACCGACAAATTCAAAGCAGGAGTTGTCAGCAGCTGCGTCACTCTTCCTCCTTCGGCAGGCACGGAATAAAGTTCACCAAATAAGCCAATCGGAAACTGAGCATTATTCACATCATCTTGCCTGACGGCAGAAAATAAAACAGACCTATCATCTGCTGCAAAACAAAGTGGAATTTCCTTACCTGAATGGTATGTCAGACGCTTAGCCTCGCCACCGCCTGAAGACATGATAAAAACATCAAAGTTGCCGTATCTGTCCGATGCAAAAGCAAAAGATTTGCCATCGTGGCTCCAGACAGGCGAAAAATCATAAGATTCACCCACAGTCAAAGCTACGGCAGTTCCACCGATACTTTGGACGGAATAAATGTCTCCCTTGTATGTAAACAAAATTGTTTTGCCATCAGGTGAAATTGCCGAATAGCGCATCCAAAGAGGACTTTCCTGTGCAAAAGATTTAGAAAATATTACAATTAAAAAAGCAACAAAACAAATTATTTTATAAAAATTCATTGTATCTCCGATAATGATGATTATATTATATTGTTAAGACGCAAAGAAATAATTATCATTGTAAATTAAAAAAATATTTCTAATAAGCATTGCTTCTTCCTTTAATGCAACTACAATAATGATTGCAAAATAGAAAGAATAGTAAAATATCAAATAAGTATATATTCCAATAATATTACTGTTTTTTGTTTACTCTTTTCAGCTTATTATTTTAATTATTCCGGTTATCTTGATAATATATCCGCATTGATTCATATTTATATATTATTCTTATATATTATTTCATTACATTTCTATATTATTTATTACTAATACATTTTATATTCCTCTTCCTTCATAATATATTATTCGTTTTCCATATTCGGCTTCTTTATTGCTCTCTCCGCTATATTTTTTGCTTTCTCCGCTATATTTTTTGCTCTCTCCGCTATATTTTTTGCTCTCTCCGCTGTATTTTTTGCTCTCTCCGCCATATTTTTTGCTCTCTCCGCTATATTTTTTGCATCTTCCGCCATTTTTTTTGTATTGTCCGCCTTATTTTTTGCACTCTCCGCTATATTTTTTGCTTCTTCCGCCATATTTTATGCTTCTTCCGCCATATTTTTTGCTTCTTCCGCTATATTTTTTGCTTCTTCCGCCTTTTATTTTTTATATTTATCTTATTTTTCTATTTGTGTAATTATATTGTTTTACTCTACTTAGTATTTTTTTGCTTTTATAATATATTATATTATTACTATTATTATATTTTTTCCTAATGATTATTGCTTGATACATACCAATTACCATCATATTGATTTGTTTATAATATTTTATGATATTAATATAATTTCAAATCTGAGAATAGGAATCTATATCGACTAATATATATACTAAATTCGTTGATTTCTCTGTCTTATACAGCTCTATTGCTTTTGATAATATATCTTTATAATATCTACCGGAAGGATCTTTTGATTTTATACTCTTTACTATTATTATTCTCCGATAATACCCCTTTAATCTTTCAATTGACGGTATATTCGGGCCAATAACATTAATATAATTGTTTGATTTAGGCAATTTTTTTGAAAAGTAGTCGGAATGTTCTATAACTTTGTCTTCATATTTCGAAGAAAACTCAATATAAATGAATCGGCTATAGGGTGGAAACAAAGCATCTAACCGACATTTGGTTTCTGCTTCGTAAAATTTATCATAATCATTATTTATTGCGTTACTTATTGCAGAATTTTCCGGATGATTAGTCTGTATTATTACTTCGCCGGGTGCTGATGCACTTCGTCCGCTGCGTCCCGATACCTGAGTGATGAGTTGAAAGGTACGTTCGCTTGCTCTGAAATCAGGCATGAAGAGTTGCAAGTCAGCATGAAGCGCTCCAACCAAAGTAACGCGCTCAAAATCCAAACCTTTAGCCACCATTTGCGTTCCGACAAGTATATCTGTTTCACCGGCGGCAAATGATGTTAAAATACTACGATGTGAACCGCGCTTTCTGGTTGTATCCATGTCCATTCTGCTTATTCGCGCTTCAATATTGTTCTTTTTGAGCAGATCGGACAGCTCTTCCTCGATACGTTGGGTTCCTGATCCGACTTCTTTCATTTTTGTTCCGCCACAAACTGAACATGATTTGATAGCAGGCACAACATATCCGCAATAATGACAACGTAGTTGATTAACTCTTTTATGTAAAGTCAAAGATACGGAACAATTTTTGCACATTGGTATCGTTGCGCAGTCAGCACACTCAATTAAAACGGAATAACCCCGACGATTTTGGAAAAGAATGGTTCCTTCTTTTTTCTCGACTCTGTCTTTAATATCATTGAACAATTCTTTTGAAAATGCGCCCATCATTTGTCCGGTTTTGAGCATCTCAAAGGTGTTAACTACCTTAATTATCGGGAGACGTGCGCCGTCTGCACGCCGGCGGATTTCGAGTAATTTGTATTTTCCGCTTTTTGCATTGAACATGCTTTCCATTGAAGGAGTTGCAGAGCCTAAAACTATGGTACAGTTCTCAATTTTTGCTCTCATTACGGCACTATCGCGGCCTTGATAACGCGGTGATGGAGCTTCTTGCTTATATGATTGCTCATGTTCCTCATCTATTATTATAAGTCCTAAATTTTTTAGCGGAGCAAACACGGCTGAACGCGCCCCGATTACGAATTTTGATTCACCGCTGTGAATTGATCGCCAAGAATCCAGTCTTTCGCCCTCAGACATGCGGGAATGAAGGACAGAAATCCTCTTTGGAAAGATACGTTGGAACCTATCGATCAATTGAGGAGTGAGTGATATCTCAGGAACCATAAGTAACACCGATTTTCCGCAGTTTATTGTGTGCTTGATTGCATGAATATAGACTAAAGTTTTACCACTTCCGGTTATTCCGTGCATTAGAAAGGGAGAATATTCTGATTTATCGATAGCATTGATTATTTCATCGGTACAAAACTGCTGTTCATTTGTTAATGGCAGCTTTGATTCGTCTCTTGTGCTCAAAGTTTCTTCATCATCATTCGATTTTGCGGAACGATTATAAACTTTATCGCTGAGATTGATGTAATTTTTGCTAATCAAGCCATTTAAAGCCTGGCGATTGGTTCTTGTTTCGCGCAAAACATCGCTTACGAAGGGAGCATCGCCATCATTTGCTAAATGAACATAAATACTTCCCAATAATAATGCTTGTTTGGGAGCACTTTTATCAAGTGAGTCGAAAACTGACCGCAATATATTTTCATCTTCCAACAATTTAGAATCAATGTTGGCAATTTGTTTAATAACAGGCTTTGAATCATTTTCAACAAACTGGTTTATTTTGATGAAATCATGTTTTTTCAGCCAATCCAACTGTACAGCGATGCTATCGGTCTGCAATTTTTTTTCAAGGTAGCCGATTGTTAGCACTCTGCCTAAATGATTTAACAGCTCATCCAACAAAGCAGCGCGTTTGGGGGCGCGTTTTTTCATTTCGCCGAGCTGATTGTCTGAAGGTATGAAGCATGTTTCGACAACAATCTGGCTTTGAGGCGTAAGGCCTTGAGGTAAGGCAGCCTTGAGAGTCTCTCCGTGGAAAGCTAAATAATATTCTGACATCCATTTGGTAAATTCCAGCATAGAAGCGGAGAAAGCCGGGGAATCATCGAGGATTTCGATGATATGTTTGAGTTTGAATTTTGTATCGGAGAGAGTTAGTGAGGAACTTTTATCAATCACCACTCCAGTTAGAGTTCTTTTGCCAAAAGGAACAAGGACACGCTTTCCGATGTAATCGGCTTCGCTTTCAGTTCCTTCGGGTAGTAGATAAGAAAAGCTGTGGAACACAGGAACCGGCAAAGCTACTTGAACACAATTGAGTAAATTATCCAAAAAATCTAAATCCAATATGATAGTGAACGAAAATAAAGATGTAAATTAGCCTTTTTTTTTATTAATTTATAAACTTATTCCCGGACGTTTCAGATATTCTGAGTAATTGAAGTATAAATTCTCAATATCTTCTTTGGACCAGTCTTTTGTTTCGAGTGTACGCATTTCATTTTTGGCTTCGTTATCATCAAGCGGATACATCCATGCACTATAAGCAATATCCTTTTTGCCTTCGAACATGAATGTAATTTCATGTCCGCCGCCTATGTGCCCGGAAACAGAGAGAACAATGATTTTAGAATTATAAAAACTGTAATCAATGCCAATCGGTTTGTTTGCTGCATCAAATTTAATTTTTGCAACATCAAAAAAGCCTTCGCCGATAAATTTTGATTTCCAATTGGATTTGCTAAGATCGTTCAGTGCTTTTCTTAGGTTTAGCACAAATTTTTCTTTATAAACTGCTGTAAATCCTTTAAAATTTTTCTGCGTGAAAGGGACTGGTTTTTCCATTCTTTCAATATTAACAATTACTTCCTTTTTTACCGAATCTTTCTTTATAGATTCAGTCTTTGTGGAATCGGCTTTGCTTGGCATAGTGGCAGGTTTATTTTCCTGTTTGGAGCAAGCAATGATAAACAGACATGCGATAAGTGCAATGATAGTGGTGCGGCTGAGTTTCATGGTGAGCTTTCAGTTGTGATTGGTAGATAATTATTGTTTGTTTTACTAAATAAATCTCTCTTTGATGAAAAGACGTTGAAATAGTTTCATTATTGTTTAAATTATATGGTATGCAATTTTTTAATATAGAATTAATGCCAAATGATTTTGCGATTTTACTAACATTATTTTGTGAAGGCGGCGCAGCTGCAATTATGAAGTGCCCAAGAAGAAGCAGCGGCGAAAAGCCCTTTGGAGTGGGATTACCACCAGATAAAAAATCCCGTAGGAAGAAAATTTAGACATCCAATGTTTTCAAAACATTGGATGTCTTTATTGGCAAAGCGGCGCTGCTTTATGCTGGAATTTGCAGAAGCGGGAAAGTGGGAAATAAAAAGCCATGCGGAGGGGATTCCCGTCGGATAAAACATCCCGTAGGAAGAAAATTTAGACATCCAATGTTTTCAAAACATTGGATGTCTTTATTAGCAAAGTGGCGCTGCTTTATGCTGGAATTTGCAGAAGCGGGAAAGTGGGGGAAATAAAAAGCCCTGCGGAGGGGATTCCCGTCGGATAAAAAATCCGGTAGAGGAAATTTAGACATCCAATGTTTTCAAAACATTGGATGTCTTTATTAGCAAAGTGGCGCTGCTTTATGCTGGAATTTGCAGAAGCGGTAAAGTGGGGGAAATAAAAAAGCCCTTCGAAGATGAATTCCCGTCGGATAAAAAATCCGACGGGAGGGAAAAATATCGAAACTTAGTATTTTTTAATAAACTTCATCATGAGAACCAACATCAAAAAAGACTACTTTGTTATTATCAGTAAAGTAAAAAATTATTCTGCAATCATATTCTAATGAAAAGCTATAAAAATCCTTCAATTCACCTGATAATTTGTGAGTTTTTAATCGCATATCGAAAGGATTTTGCTTAAATATATCGATTGTATCTCGAAAATTCCTGACCAGTAAAGAATTAAATTTGGATTTTTTGTTAAATGCTTTAATAAATGCAGGGGAAAATGTAATTTCAATCATGAACATTCTCAAGCATATTCATCAATTCATCAGTTTCGCTTGTAAATATCAAATCGCCATTCCCTTCCATTTTTTTGGCTTCCAGATAATTATTATATATTTCTTTCCTTCTTTCCTCAATCAGGAATTTCACTATTAATTCTTTGACTTCAATTTTATCTTCGGTAGGAAGGGTTTTAATTTCTTCAATTATTTCGAAAAATGACATATTCAAAATCCTTTGATTAATAAAAAAATCATAGACGTTTAAAAAAAGTTCTTATTATAGGATATGAAAAAAAATGTAATATAATCGTATTATTAAGTAAAATTCACCTCCAGTCAGCTGTTTTGCCTGACTGGGGATTACCGTCGGATAAAACATCCCGTAGGTAGGAAATTTAGACATCCAATGTTTTCAAAACATTGGATGTCTTTATTGGCAAAGCGGCGCTGCCTTATGCTGGAATTTGCAGAAGCGGGAAGTGGCGGAAATAAAAAAGCCCTGCGGAGGGGAAGCCCGCCGGATAAAAAATCCGGTAGAGGAAATTTAGACATCCAATGTTTTCAAAACATTGGATGTCTTTATTGGCAAAGCGGCGCTGCTATATGCTTGAATTTGCAGAAGCGGGAACGGGGGAAATAAAAAGCCCTGCGGAGGGGATTCCCGCCGGATAAAACATCCGACGGGAGGGGAAACATCATTATAAGAGCAAATTTATGGTTAAATAAATTTCCAAATATCCTCGATCAATAAATTGTCAAAGGTCTTAATATTATCTTTGAGAATACTTTCAGTCTGCATATTCGGTCTGATGTCGCAATAATAAACTCCATCAAGTGGATTCAGTTTTACAGTATAACCTTTAAAGTGTCCCGGAAGAAAAGTTGAATTGATTCCATATTCATTATCTTTTTTAGTATTTTTTCTTTGAACATCGTTTAAAAAAATCGCTATGTGTGGAGTTGCTTTTTCTGTGAGTTTGTTGTAAAGGAATTTATCGATGAAAATTTTATCAATGCGGTCTTTGCTTGATGTTTTGATAGAGCCTATAACTTTTACTTCATTATCTTTTTCAATGATCAAATCATGTTGATAACTCATATTGAATTGTGGTTCGTTTGCGACAATAATCGGAACTTGAATAACTCCAGAATTGCAAGTAATTCCGATTTCACGAATGATTAAACGAATGAAGTGTTCAAACAAATCACCGTTTAATTTCCTTGCTGTATTTGATTTTCCAGCAGGTAAACCGTCTAATGCTGAACCAACAGATTGTTGAATTGTATAAGTTGCGTTATTAAGAATTGATCTTAAATCTTCATCTTTCCTATTAATAGTTTTTATACTCTGCAAAACCTTTAAAAATTCCTTTGAAGTTTTTGCAAATGTCTTTGCATCATACATCAGATTAGAATTGATTGGTCTTGTGATTTGAAAATTACCTTCTTTCTTGTATTGATAGAAACGGTAATGATTTTCATTTTGAGAAATGATAGTTGCTTGAAGATTATCACTAATATAATTCAAATATTCATCACAGAAAGAGATATAAGCCTTCAAGTCAAAGAAATTATTTTTATCTTTGGCTTTATTAACCAGTTTAATTAAGTTCATCTTATTGAGTTTCTCCTTTTTTGATTTTCAAAATCGTATTTAATCCATTTCTCAATACTCCAATTTTCAACAATATCCAGACGATGAACTGCCCAATCTAAATACTCTGGAGATAAATCGCAAGACATCCATTTTCGTTGAAGTTGTTCAGCACAAACCGGAGTTGTTCCTGAACCGCAAAAAGGGTCAAGCACAATATCACCAATATTTGAAGATGCTAATATAATTTTTCGTAAAAGTTCTTCCGGTTTCTGTGTCGGGTGAGGGGTTTTTTCATGCATCCCGTTGCAAGTTGTCGGTACTTCAATAATATCTTGCGGAATTTCTATAACATCTTTTGGTTTTGCTCCAAATTGATTTGGTTCCCATAAGTGATTCCCATTCTTACCATTGCCATATTGACTTGTCTCCGCTTGTGGATGACTTGGATATTTCAAAGTATGCTCACTATAAGGAATACGAATTTCGTCTATATTGAAAGTAAAATTCTTTGTCTTTCGAAAATGCAAAATACTTTCGTGACTTCTTCCCCAATCACTGCCAAGATTTGCTTTGTTTTTATAGTTCCAGATAATCCAACGACAACCTTTGAAGTATTTCGTTGCAGGATGTTTCAAATCAGCAAGAATTTCAGAGAAACCACAAATATAAAGAGTGCCCGTTGGTTTCAAAACTTTTGCAGCTTGTTCAATCCATTGCATAGAAAACTTGATGTATTCTTCCTGACTTTCAAAAGTGTCCCAATCTGCTTTCTTAATGTTGTAGGGTGGGTCAGCAAAAATCAAATCAACACTTTCAGAATCTAATGATTTAAGCCATTCAATGCTGTTGCCTTGCCAAAGTTGTCCATTTGGGTGTTGATAGAATAAAGTCGGCAATTCATTTTGATTTTGAGTAAAGTTAGCAAGTAAGCGTTCACCTTTCTGTTGAACCTCACCGAAGAATGTCGGCAATTCCTTATTTCTTAATAGAGTATTTCTCATTTCGATTGAATTTTAAGTAAAGCACTGTTTGTAAAACAAAAAAGATCACTCATTCCAATATAAAATTTATCAAATTTCCCAAACATTTCATTTAGACCATTCAATTTTAACATTCATTTTATTTTCTCCTAATATTTTACAAACATCAACAATTACAAAACTAAGCATATTTCAATAAAAATCATTAAAATTCATAACAATTACCAAAATATTTTTTTCAATTCATCCGATGACTCCCAGTCATCGGATGAATATTTATAATTACACTCACGTCGGATTTACCGGCACATCCACCATCACTACCGCACTTGAGGCAGATTCTCGATATGAGTTTTTCGCTACCACATAAAAATAATAGCGCTTGTTCTCAACTGATGCCTCGGAATAGGAATTTGTCGCTGGCTCGGCTATTTGATTGTAAATCCCTGCCGCTGCACCAACTGCCACTATACTCTCATACACTCTATAGCTCGTCGCGCCCGCAACTGCACCCCAATTTACATTGATTGTCAGCGGCAAACCGGGCCCGGTCAAGCTGATTGCCATGTCAGGCGGCGCGGCAAGAGAAGCATAATAGGTGAACAGCAGTTCCGCCGCAAAATCTCCGAAACCGCCCGCATTCCGCGCACGTACCCGATAATGCTTTGAAACGCCGGAACTTGGCGTATATATGAATGTTAGCGAAACATCTGCATAAATCTCCGACCAATCGGTTCCGTTGTCGCTTGCTTCGATCTGATAACTCGTGGCATTCGTAATCGCGTCCCATGAAAAGGTGTTAGTCGAAAAATTATATGCAAAATTAGCCGGCGAGGTGAGTGCGCCACCCGTTCCACCCGCGCCGTAAATCACGTAATCATTATACTTAGCCTGATTCGTGCTGGCAAAAACCCGTTTGCCGACATCACAATAGTTGGACACCTTGGCATAAAGCGCATTCCCCGCCGCAATACGTTCTTCGGTCTTATTATCGCGCTCATTGATTGCCGTATTCTGCGCATTCCGTGCAGCTTCGTAATCATCGTTGGCAGTAGCAAAGGCAGTGAGCATACCGGTAGTCAATCCGGTTGAAGCTAAGTCAGACAGGAAGCTAATCATAATAGTATGAACGCTTCGGGCAGTGACTAACAGCTTATCTTCAGAAAAATTATTCATTCCGGTAATACCATTGTAAAACTCTCCCCCTCGAGTAGCCGCTGCAGAACTTATTTTAAACATTTTCCAAACCTATTCTTTCGTCCGTCAAACATTCATAATACAAAAATAACTATTTTTCAAAAAGCAGTTATTAACAATTTGATTTTCTTTCAAATATTCTTAATCATGAAAAAAGGAAACGCCCCGATAGGGACATTGCCTTCATTGCCGTTCTATTTACAATATTGGTTGATTTTAATTACAGAACGCAAGTTAGACAAGTCTTATATATAAAAAATATTAAAATTATCTCAAGTCATTTTATTATTCCAATCTTTAATATTGTATTTAACCTTTAACTCCTTGACACTATCTGTAATGAATTCGGTTAAATTTTTATAATTGCTTTTTTGATAATCTTCAATTACTTTTTCTTTCATTAACCATACTTCCAATAGCGAATCATCAATCTTTGTCATATAAAACCTCCATAGGATTTAATAATAAAATCGAATTTGTATGTCCATTCAAATTATTTATTTCATTTGTACTTTAATATTTGAAAGATGTTTGAAATTCCATGATAGTAAAATATCAAATTTATGAAATGTATCAAATGCCAAATGTAATGAATCTTCAGCTTGCTTTTAAGGAACAATCCCATTTGATAAATAAAGTACAGAAAGAGAATTAATATTTAAATTTAGATGCCCAAAAACCCTAATTTTGTAATGTTCAATTGCTCTAAATAATTTATTTAGCTTTTCAGGATTAGTAGTATTCCCAATTTCTCTTAAAACAATATCAGAAATATAAACATCAAAATCATTTAAATAATTTTCAAAAAAATCAACCGTAACTTCTTTCTTCTCTGACGCATCGTCAGCAAACAAGAAATTTATAACTGATGTATCAAAAATATAATTTAAGCTTCTTTTCCATTTACAAAAATAATCAAATTATGTTACATTCCAAAATAATATAAAACCATTAAGTGGCGTGCCTCTATTGCCGTTCTCTCGTGTTTAAATTGGTCGATTTCAACTAAGAACGAAAGTAAGACAAATCTTTCATTTAAAGTTTTTTATTTTTTCTAAGTCATTTCAATTCCATTTATTAAATTCATTAATAATCCAATACAAAATTAAGCATATTCGTATTCAACCTTCATCGGTTGTTAATTATGTTTTGAAGCATTCAATACTTCTATTTCAACAATATTGCCGTCCTTATCATAATCAATAATAATTCCAGCCTTATCTTCATCGGTTTCAATAATTTCCGCATCACTGAACTGTATGTTCATTACATCAACATCTTTATCATATTTTATTTTCATAATTGTTCCCTTATTAAGATGATTAAAATCCGTGAAATCCTATAATCGGTTTAATCCGTGATTTAGGATTATCAAATGTCATTTTTTTTCTCTCTCAAACTTCCTTTGGAACAAAATCAAGAATATATGTCGGGGTAAAAGATTTAGCATCTGTGAAAGTGGAATTTAAATATAACGAGACAGCTTTCCGGGCAATTGTTGAAGCATTTAAAATCTCAGAAATATTTAACCATCTGGAATCCTGTGGTTTTAAATTTTGCTGACATAAAAATAGGGTTTTTTCTGCATTGAAAGAATTCAATACATCCATTGTTGAGGTTAAAACCTCGGTCAAAGGTGACGAATCTGTATTAAATGTTTGAATATAAATGTTATCCTTGTGAGATGGGATTGCAACAACAATTTGATCATAAAAAGAGCAGTTTGTCAAATTGCAAGCTTGTTCAGCCACTGCTTCCAAAGTTGGTACGGCAATGAATTTAGGAGAATTACCGAAACATAGTCCTTTTGCTAAGGCTGCACCGATTCTTAATCCTGTGAACGAACCGGGACCGGCACTTACTGCAACAGCATGGATGTCAGTAATTTTCAAATTGAAGTCAGGAAGTATCCGGTTCACATATTCGGATAATAATCGATCGTGACTATTTGTAATGTATGCAGAATATTCAGCTATTAATTTATTTCTTTCTGTGAGGCTAATACTGCAAATTGTTCCAGAGCTTTCAATAGCTAATATAATTGGTTCTGTCAAATTTATTCCAAAGTAATTTTTAAAATTCTAATTTGCAAAAAGTGCGTCAATATCGTCAAGATCAATTTCTTCGTCTGCATCGGTTCCGGTATCAAATAGAGAATTAATATCATCTTGAGAAACAGTCTCATTTCCTGAATCTGATACATCGCTAAAAGCAACTTCGGAATTAGAACCGGAAAATAAAGCGTCAATATTTGCTGAGTCAAGATTATCTTCCATATCAGATTCGTCAAGAGTACCATCTGCCATTTTTTGCATGAACGAATCCACATCCCTCTGACGTGTCTCTTTTGATATAATTGCATTAATTGCATGAGGATCAAATGCAATATCACGGTGCATTTTACTTATCATTGAACTACTGCTACTGACCATATCGGAAAATTCACTTGTATTATAAGAAGCAAGAATTTCGGCAAGTCTTTTGTGAATGGAGGTAATCAAATGATTTACCGCAGCAATTTGCTGAGAAGTGATATCCTGCACCTGCAGGGCCATCATAATATTTGTCAGATCATTATTAAAATCTGTAATATGATTGTTAATTACATTATTAATCGAGTTATCTGACTGATCAGCCAAGTTTGAGGCAGCACAAAGATTTTTCAGATTAACAGCTAATGATATAATATGAGTTGAATTATTCTGATGAGGCTGACTCAGTAAGGCTTCGGAAAGAAGATTTGCCTGTTCCTTCAAATCATTCAGAGTCTTAAAAGAAGAATTAAGTTCATTTGTAAATATCCCAAGTTTTGATAAAAGGCTGTCAACAGTATTTAAAATCTCAGTGGTGGCTGATTCCGTAGCTTCAGTAACTTTAATAAGTTTGGAACTTGCCGAAGGCATTTTTTTAATATTATCTTCAATTGAATGATTAATATTCTTCACTATAGGAGCTATCTCCGAAGCAAAAATCAGAACATCTTCCAAAAATTTTACTGCTTTTAAATTATCAACTTTTTCTGTGAGTTCCGCCAACAAATGTTCACTCATTTTTCAATCCAATTAAACTTTTAATTCTTATAATTTACGCTTTTTTCTTCTGATTTCATAAATTTTATGAAGATACTTTTCTATATCTCCATACTGATAGAATAAGCATAACCATACCATATACAGTTAAAATCCAGACCTGCTGCAACACATCAAAGAATCCTGCACCTTTTAAAATTACTCTTCGCATAATTTCAATAAAATGAGATATAGGATTAAATAGTGTTACAATCTGCGCCCAGTGCGGCATGGATTCAATCGGAGTAAATAAACCGCTCATTAGAATAAAAATTACTACAAAAAACCATGATATAAACATTGCTTGCTGCTGAGTTTCGGTTACTGTGGAAACAAAAAGAGCGAATGATAGCGCTACAATGAGATATATAGAAGCAAGGCCAAAAATTAGAAAAATATTTCCAACTATTGGAATATGAAAAAGCACTTTCCCTAAAAATAAGCCGAGAGCAAGGTCAAACATTGCAATAATCCAGAATGGCACTAACTTTCCGGTTATAAACTGATATTTTTTAATGGGCGTCACATTCAATTGCTCAATAGTTCCCATTTCCTTTTCTTTGACTATATTCATTGAAGTTAGGAACATACCAATAATTGTCACCAGCACAACCAGAATGCCCGGTACCATGTAAAATTTAAAATTCAATTCAGGATTATACCAGTATCTCTCCTTTACTGTAATCGTTGAAATAGTAGGCTGAGTCTGTATTAGTCTCATACTTTTAACAAGTTCTTTGTTATAATCATAAATAATTTGCGCTGCATAATTCTGTATAATACCGGCAGCAGCGCCATCCACAGCGTTTAATATAATTTGTATTTCCGGGAATTCCGATCTTGAAATATTACGTTCAAAGCCCCGTGGTATAATCAGAGCCATTTTTGCGATATTCTTATCAATTTCCTGAAAAGCTAATTTTTCTGAATTATAATCGGAAACAAATTTGAATCTCCCTGTAGAAGCGAACTTATCGACTAAACTTCTCGAACTGGAACTTTTATCATAGTCCACCAATGTTACATAAACCAATTTCACTTCAAAATTTGCCGCAAAAACCAGCACCAGAAGCTGAACAATAGGCACAAAGAATATTATCGGCAGCATTTGTTTATTGCGCCTGATCTGAAGAAATTCTTTCTGTATTAGAAATAATATTGTTCTCATAATCTCAAATCCTGCATCAGTCCAGACGAATTTTAAATTTTTTCATACTAACTATTAAAAAGAATACCATCATACTGATTAAAATTAGTGTTTCATTTCGGATATAACTGAATCCGAGCCCTTTTAGCATAATATTGCGAGTGATTATCAAATACCATTTTGCAGGTATGAAATTGCTAATAAACTGCAATGGTAGCGGCATATTTTCAGTTGGGAATATAAATCCCGATAAAAGTGTTGTTGGAAGTAAGAGACCTGCTAAACTTACCATCAATGCTACCTGCTGCGTCTTTGCAAAAGTTGAAATCATAATTCCTAATGAAAGCGCTGTTCCCAAATAAATTAATGTTTCAAACAAAAGGAGAATGAAACTACCCTTGAATGGAACTCCAAACACATAGACTCCGAGCGCCAGGACAGAAAAAGCATTTAATAGCGCAAGTAGTGTATAAGGAATAACTTTGCCTATAATTATAATAGATGGCTTCAGCGGCGATACAAGCAGCACTTCCATTGTTCCTGTTTCTTTTTCCTTGGTTATAGCTATAGAAGTCATCAAAGCTGATACTAACATTAGAATTAGCGCCAGAAGCCCCGGAACAAACATATATACACTTTTCATCTCAGGATTATAAAGCATTTTTATTTGTGGAGTCACCATCCATCCGGCTTTTGAGAGCTTATTAATTTTTGTATTCTGATAATCTGCAATAATAGAGCTTATATACCCATATAATAAATTAGAGATATTAGGATCACTGGCATCTATCAGGAATTGCACATCTGCATTGCCTGTACGCTCTAATTGCTTGGAAAATTCAGGCGCAAAGCACACCACTACTTTATACTTTCCTTGCCTGAACCCAGCTTCAATCTCAGATTCGTTACTAATATAATTTGTAAGTTTAAAATACTGCGATGAGAGCAACTTTTGAGATATTTCACAACTTATATAATCCTTTGATCGGTCATAAATAGCAATATTTGCATCATTTACTTCAGTCCTAACTGCATATCCGAATATTAGTAGCTGCACTGGCGGCATTCCGAATAGAACAAGAAGTGTTCTGTAATCTCTGAATATATGTAAAAATTCTTTCTTTACAAATTGAATAAAAGTGTACAAAATTTATCTCCTTCTATTGATTCAAAGCCATATTCGGTCGAGCAAGCCGAACAAATACATCATTAATACTTTTAACGTTGAATTGCTGCTTGAGCTTGCTTGGAGTGTCGATAGCAGCAATTTTACCATCAACCATAATTGAAACGCGGTCGCAATATTCTGCTTCATCCATATAATGAGTTGTTACAAAAATTGTTTTCCCTTCACTGACTGCTTCGTAAATCATATCCCAAAACTGTCTGCGCGTGATTGGATCAACTCCTCCGGTGGGTTCATCTAAAAATACAATTTTCGGATCATGGAACATCGCTACGGCAAAAGCCAGCTTCTGCCGCCATCCAAGCGGTAACGATGCAATTAATGAGTTTTTATAATCAATCAATTTCATTTTTGTAAGCAAAATATTTGTCTGTTCTTTTATGTGTTTATTGCTAAGACCATAAATTCCTCCGTATAGTCGTATGTTTTCAGCAATTGTTAGATCTTCATATAGCGAAAATCTCTGACTCATGTATCCGATATTTTTTTTAATTTTTTCTGATTGACGAAATGCGTCAAATCCTGCTACAGTTGCCTCTCCCGAACTTGGAAGTAATAATCCTGTCAGCATTTTTATCGCCGTTGTTTTGCCTGCACCGTTTGCACCAAGGAATCCAAATATCTCACCTTCACCTACTTCAAAAGATATATCATTAACTGCAATGAAGCTACCAAAGCGCTTTGTCAGGTTTTCAACTTTTATAACTTTTTTATCACTAATCATCTTGTCATAAGCTCCATAAATACATCTTCGATATTGGGAGAAATTATATTTATCTCGAAATTTTCAACTGCTTTTAATCTCAGATATTCTGAAATTTTATCTTTATCAGCGTTTTCAGATCTGCATGAAAAGTGAACATTCTCACCAAATAGAAAAGCTGTTTTGCAATCAGAATAATTTCTAAGCAATTTCAATAATGAATATTTATCTTCTGCTGTGATTGAAAATAATTTACTTTCCGATTTGGCAATTATAGCTTCCGGTGTATTTATATCAAGAATTTTTCCTTGAGAAATAAGAGCTATCCTTTCGCACAGACTTGCTTCATCCATATATGGTGTAGAAACGATAATGGTTATTCCTTGATTTTTCAAATTTTTAAGCATTTCCCAGAATTCTGTCCGAGAAACTGCATCCACACCGGTTGTCGGCTCATCAAGAACTAATAAATCGGGTTTATGGATTAATGCACACGAAAGAGCTAATTTTTGTTTCATTCCACCGGATAAAGCGCCAGCCTTGCGCTTTTTGAAAGGTTCAATGTGAGAATAAATATCTTTAATCAGATGGTAATTTTTAGCAATTGTTGATCCGAATATTGATGCAAAAAATGATAGATTTTCCTCAACCGATAAATCAGGATAAAGCGAAAATCTGCCGGGCATATATCCGATTCTTTGCCTGATTGATTTATAATCTTTCTTTGTATCAAGCCCGAAAACGCTCACCCTGCCTGAGTCGGGCAATAACAGAGTATTAATAATTCTAAAAAGAGATGTCTTACCGGCTCCATCGGGTCCAATAAATCCGAATATTTCGCCCTCTTTTACCTCAAAGCTAATATCAGACAAAACCTGCACGGCTTTATACGATTTATTTAAATTTGAAACATGGACAATTTTATCAGCAATCATTTTAATCAATCGGTTTAACCAAATAATTTAACCATAAGGTTAATTACAAAAATAAGATTAAATTCTTTATTTGCAAAATTATTTCTTTAAGTGCATTGCTCCATCAACTGTTAAAATCTGGCCGCTAATGAAATTCGGACAATCAACAAAAAACTGAACAGCTGCAAACACATCGGCTACTGTGCCATTTCTTCCGGCAGGTATTTTTGAATAATCAGGTAATGGATGTTCTGCAGGATCATCTGGAATTTCAATTGAACCCGGACAAACGCAATTAACTTTTATTTTGGGAGCAAGCTCGACGGCAAGTGACTTAGTAAGGTGTATCAGTGCAGCTTTGGACACATTATAAGTCATTCTATACTTCCAAACTTCCCTGCCACCCAAAGATGAAACATTTACAATCGACGAATCATGGTTGGAAATCAATGAAAACTCGCGACTGCACCATAGAGCTGCCTTTAAATTAATATTTAATACATTATCGACAAAATCTTCATCAATTTCATTTAACGGCTTTGGTGGCGGGAATATACCAGCATTATTAATCAATGCAACCGGTATTTCAAAATCTGACTTAATTTTCTCGTACATCTTTTTTATTTCATCTTTTTTTCTTAAATCAGCTTTTAACGAAAACACATGGCGCCCTATGAGTTTTATTTGACCGGCAAGTGCCAGAGCCGATTCTTCAGATTTATTATAATGCAAAATAATATCCCAGCCCTTTTTGGCAAATTCTAAAGCAAGTCCTTTGCCAATTCTACGTCCAGCCCCGGTTATAATAATTGAACTCATTTAATCAATTTCTTTTTATTAATTTGAAAGTTTACAATTTACCAAAAATCAGCTAAAACATGAAGAAAAGCCTGTTAATAAGTATATTAATTTTTTTTATTGTATTTGAATATAGTAATAGTGAGACATTTAGAGTATTTTTGAAGGATAAAGGCCCCGAGAGCTTCATAAAAGGGAAGGCTATTTACGACAGCACTGCTAAACTATTATCAAAACGCTGTCTGGCTCGAAGATCCAAGCTAATAAGCCAAGAACCTTATTTCTCAATAACAGACGCTCCGGTTTACAGTCCCTACATTAAAACTATAGAATTAATCGGTGCTAAAACGCTTCTAAAGCTACGTTGGAGAAATTATATTGTAGTCGGTTGTGATTCTTCATTAATTAATTATATACGGATTCTTCCTTTTGTCAGAGCAGTACAGAGAACAGGAGAAAAGGCGAATTTATTGACAAGTCCAATGTTAGGAAAGCCTGAAAGATTAAATACAATTTGCAACTACAGCAATGATTGCGGGAAATTCGATTATGGACCATCGTTTTTACAAAGCTCTTTGCTTAATATTCAAGAGGTACACCGAATGGGCATTACCGGAGATGGTGTTTTAGTTGGATTTCTGGATAATGGCTTCAGGTGGCGATTCCACGAAGCCACAAAAAATGCAAACGTTATTGCTGAATATGATTTTATAAATAATGATTCCGTTACATCAAATCAAGCCGGTGATGCCGACGGACAAGATGGGCACGGTCATCTTTGTTTTTCGACGGTTGCTGGTTTTATGCAGGGGAAACTTATAGGAGTGGCTCCAAATGCAAGTTTCATCCTTGCAAAGACTGAAGATGATAAATCAGAGAAGAGGATTGAAGAGGATAATTATGCAGCCGGTATCGAATGGTTTGAAGCTATGGGTGCGGACATTTCATCTTCCTCACTGGGTTATAAAACTTATGATTCAACCGATATAAGTGATGACTTTCTGGATTTTGACGGTAAAACAACTATATCTGCTCGAGCCATAAACAGAGCATTTTCTTTGGGTATGGTCTGTATTTCAGCAGCCGGGAATAGCGGCCCTTCGCCAATGTCCATAATTACACCTGCCGATGCAGACGGAGCAATTGCTGTTGCCGCCATAGATACAAGTGGGGCGGCAGCCGGATTTTCTTCTCGTGGCCCGGCTAATAATCGCGAAGTAAAACCAAACTTAGCAGCTCTTGGAAGCCGTGTTGTTGCTGCCGATGGTAGAGATTCACTGTCTTATGTATATGCGGGAGGAACTTCACTGGCGACTCCTCAAATTGCAGGATTGGCAGCATTAATCCTTTCAACTTTCCCTGAATTATCTCCATCAGAACTGCGTGACGCTTTGCAAACAGTATCATCACAGGCTACCAAACCTGATTCAATTCTCGGATACGGTGTCCCAGATATTTATAGAACATTGCATTATTTAGGAATTATTATTGGCCCAATTTCATATTACAAAGTTGCTGATAAGCTAAGAATTATTTCTTATATCAAAGCTGATCCGAAATTAACACAAGTGGCACTCAATATCAAATTCGGCAGTGGCTCTGACTTTAAAGCGTATAATATGAAAGAATCAGTAATACATGACCAATTTTGGACTGATATTCCAATTTCATCCTTCGATAATAAACCGGCTCAGGCTTACATTTCAGCTCAACATATCGGAGATCTGCGAAGAATGCCCAATAACTGGAATGAATATGTTGAAATCAATCCATCGATTGAGTTTATTCATTGCGGAATTGATCCAAACGAGATATTACGTTATCCTGACAATACTGACATTGCTTATTTGAATCCATCAGTTATCAATTCTGGAATTAATGACTTAACAGTTAGCATTTCTGTTGCTGACGAATCGGAAGTTGAAATTGTAATTCTTAACTCAATCGGTCAGTTCATTACACGTTATCATTTTGATAAAAGCCAGAAGGGATTACAACATTTTGCTCTCAAGTTCCCGAACTGGGCAAGTGGAGCTTATTTTATTCACTATGCCGCCGGAGTACATAAAGGCATCCTGCCATTTATCATTGTAAAATAAAAGTTAATAACGAATCAATCATTTATAATTAACCATTAAAATTAGAAGTTGTCGTCAACTAATTGAGCAATATCCTCGATAACAAACTGATTCTTCAAATCTTCTTCCAGTGGCCTGAAAACTTTTCCACCCACAACATACTCCTGAAGCTCATCATAAGTTAAAGTTATATATTTCTGTTTATCAGGGATGTATAAATTCAAAGTATCTTTAAATACATCGATTTTTAATATTTTTGCCATTCCCTGATTTGTTTCGATTCTCGAATTTAATGCAGGATATTTTTCTAAAGATTTGGAATAACTTTCATATTCGAATAATAAGCAGCATTTTAATCGTCCGCAATTTCCAGACAATTTTGCAACATTGCCTGAAAGTTGCTGGGTTTTAGCATGATCAAGAGTGACATGGCAAAATTCATTTAGGAACGAAGTACAACACAGATTAAGCCCACAGCATCCAACACTGTCACCCAATCTTTTTGTCTCTTCACGGGCACTTATCTGGCGTAATTCAATCCTTGTTTTAAACTGACGTGCGAGTTCCTTAACAAATTCCCGGAAATCAACTCTTTGGGGAGCTGTAAAAAAAACTGTTAATCTTTGGCGATCGAATTGCCATTCAGCTTCGGTTACCTTAATATCAAGATTAAATTGCGTTAGAAGGCTTCTGGCAAATTGTGCGGCTTTTGATTCATCTGCCCAATTTAAACGAAGCTGAGCAAGGTCATCGGGGCGAGCATGTCTGATTATTCTATATTTAACAGGCTTGCTACCATAGCTTGATTTGTGTCGTTCAACAGCATGATTTGAAACTGAGCAGATTGTGGCAATATCCATACCGTTTTCTACTTCTACTATAACTATTTCGCCATCGTGAATCGGATAATTGTTTTCATTTTTATAAATAGCTAACCGGTTACCTTTAAACATAACCTCTGCAAGTGGAGATTCCACCCGCATTCTTGGATTCTGAACATATTTGAAAGAAGAAACTTTGCAACACTCGCGGTAGTCCGAGTCTATAACCCTGTTATGCTGTACTACAAGATTTTTACAATGATTATTTCTAATAACGTTGGAAATGGGAAATTGTGCTTGCTTTGATTCTTCTTTAATTGTATTTTCATAAGTATTTGATAATCTATCTGGTTGATTATTATTCATTTAGAACCTGTGTTTATATGTTGTCGTGTACATAAATCAAAAAAATATCTATATTTATTGTTAAATTATTTTTAAATTGCTTTTTGTCTATTTTTAAAATTATTAATAATTGAACATGCAAATTAATCAATTTAATTGTCATCTCATAATATATTCTCTTAGATTAATAAATAAATTTATCAAAGATAATTGTATCAGAGCATTATGACGAAGTCCTGAGATTGTCTTTTCTATTACATTAACAGAATTTTCAATATCTGCATTTAAATAAGCATTGGTGAATTTAGATATTGTTGAAACCTGATCAATATTAATTATATTTTCCGTATTGTTTAAAGATCGAACTGTATAGACATCTCGCAACCACAATAAAAGCAGATTTAAAGAATATTCAATTCTTCTTTTATCCTTATTTTTCAAAAATGTATCTATTTTATTAATAAGTTCTACTCGAAAGTTTCTTTTTAAGCATGATCTTAGTAAGTCCACAATATCAAAACGTAACTGTTTCATATCTTCATCTAAATATTCTGTTGCTTTATGGTATGATCCTTGTGCAAATGCAGAGATTAAACGAGCTTCTTCCTGACCTAATTTATTTCTGCTAATTAATGCTTCTTCGATGGATTGATTATCGAGCGGTTCGAATTTGATCTGTTGACATCGGGATAAAATTGTAGGTATTATCGTTTCATGGCGCGATGTAACAAGTATTATAGTTACATTATCCTGAGGTTCTTCTAATGTTTTCAGAAAAGCATTTGCAGATTCGCCGGTAAGTTCTTCAGCATTGAAAATAATGATAACTGTTCTTCCATCGGTTTGGGCGGAGAGCGTTAATTTTCTTTTAAGTTCACGAATTGAAGCAATTTTTATCTGATTTGCATTTTGAATATTTATTTTGTAATAATGATCTTTAGCTTTGGTTTGTATTTCATTCTGAATTTCAGTAATTTGTTCATCACTAAGTTTTGAATATGGTGAATCCCCTTTGCTGTCGGTGCCTTTGCCTGCGGGAAGTGAAAATATTAATTGTAGATTCGGATGAGTAAGAGTTGATATTTTTTTGCAGTTTGAGCATTCATCGCAAGCATTGATTTTCTGTTCATTTCTTATTGGATTTGAGCAATTTAGCAGTTTGGCAAATTCAATAGCCACTGCCTCTTTTCCTATTCCGTCTATCCCCCAAAAGCAATAAGCGCCTGCTATCCTTTCTTCAAGAAACGATCTTTGAATTATCTTTTTTACTCTTTTATGGCCGATTATATGATTCCAGGACATCTCTTTTTAGTTATGAGTTATGAGTTCTCAGTTATCAGTTATGAGTTATTTTTAGATTATTAATACCAATTTTGCCAAATCATTTTGCATTTTGCATTTTGCATTTTGCATTTTGCATTTTGCATTTTGCATTCTACATTCTACATTCTACATTCTACATTCTACATTCTACATTCTACATTCTACATTCTACATTCTACATTATTAAATTCATTTTGCATTATTATATAAAGGTCAATGGTAATTTTACAGTAATAGTTGTACCTTGGTTAAGTATTGAATCCATTAAAATCGTCCCTCCCATTATGTCAATACAACGTTTCACAATCGAAAGCCCAAGCCCGGTACCTTGAGTTGCTCCAATATTGGATCCACGATGAAATGGATCAAAAATTAAGACTAAATCCTCGGGTGAAATACCTCTTCCTTGGTCACTAATAGTTACCTGAAATGAATCATCAATTTTAATTAATTCAACAGAAATAGCCGTACCGGTATCAGAATATTTTGAAGCATTTGTGATTAAATTCCCAAATATTTGCCTTAAAAGAACCATATCAGAGTTAAGAAGATAATCATAATCATCGGTTTCAAATATATATTCATGCTTATTAATTTCAAGTTCATTTGTTTCTTCGATAATTTCAGCAATTAATTTTTTAATATCAAGTTTTTCAGGATTATATTTAAGTTTTTTAGAGTCACTTTTACCAATAAATAAAACATCTTCAAGTAATTTGGTCATTAGGTTTAGTGAAATTCTTATTTTCTCTAATTGACGCATGAAAAGTTCATAATTATCTGAACCAAATAATTTTTCGAGTAAATATGTAGAAGTTAAAATAACAGTAAGTGGAGTCCTGTATTCGTGAGAAATCATTGAAATAAATCTTGTTTTTAATTGGCTGAGTTCTTTTTCTTTCTCTAAAGCTAAAACAATTTCCTCTTTCGTTTTTATAAGCTCGTACTGTGTCTGTTTTCTTTGTTCATTCTCTGTTTCAAGGTTTTCGAGGGCATCTTTTAATTCAATTGTTCTTAAAACAACCCTTTGCTCCAATTCTCTATTAAGTTCTTTAACTTTTTCTTCAGCTTCGATCATTGCTGTAATATCAGATACCATTACAAGGTCGTATAAAATTTCACCCGTTTGATTTCGGACAAGAATAGAGAAAACTTGCCCCTTAAACTTTGAACCGTCTTTTGAGATAATCTCTATTATATAAGGTAAAGATTCCTGATTATCAAATTTTTTTCTAAAATTAATCATAATATTTTCTTTGGTTGAAGGCTCAAGAAATTCAATATCATTGGGTGTTTTACCGATGATTTCCGATGGGCTATACCCCAACCAATCGTTTAATCGTCCGTTTACATCGATAATTTTTCCTGATTTATCAACCAAAATTATCAAAGCAGGAGTGAGTTCAAATATTCTTCTATAACTTTCTTCGCTATCTCTCAATGCTTCTTCACTTTTTTTTCTTTCGCTAATATCATCCAGAATTATTATCCCACCTATAACTTTCTCATCTTTGAAAATTGGAACTCCGCGAAGATTAATATAACCGGAAATTCCATTAGGCAGTTCAGGTACATAAACTTCATTTAAATCGAGTATTTCACCATATAAAATACTTGAAATTTCCATTTCAATATTAGCTGTTTTGAAGTAAGTCAAATCAGAAATATTCTTACCAACAAAAGATTCATCGTTAGCATATTTCTTTTGGTGATAATCATTTGCAAATTGAATAATTCCATTAGCATCAAAACTCATTATCGAAACAGGTGCTTTGGTAGAAAGTATTCGATACATTTCTTCGGAATGCTGCAATGATTCTTGCATTTTCATCAGCTTTGTAATATCTTGTATAACAGCTAATGACCTAACAAACACATTATTTTCTGAATATTCCGCAATTGCTGAAAGAAGAACATCAATAGTAGTTCCATCTTTACGAATAAATTGATAGTGAACATCCTTCAAAATACCAGTCTTATAGAATTCTTTCAGTACCGATTGAGCATAAACTTGCGATTTAACAGTTAAAAACTCAACCGATTTTCTTCCAATTACTTCCTTTCTGCTATAGCCCATCACTTCGAGCCAATAATTGGAAACACTTACTAATCTTCCTTGATCATCAATTGAATGAAGCATCACGGGAGTGTTCTCATAAATGTGTCTATATCTTTCTTCACTGATCATTATAGCTTTTTCAAGCTCCACACTCTCGCTTATATCCTCTACAATGCCAATTCCACCACAAACTTCACCATTTGCTAAAATTATAGGATTGAATTTTGCATCAATAAAGCTGGCTTTCATGAACCCATCAATATCATGAAATCCAATAAAACTTGAAACTTTCCCATTTAGACATTTTTTAATAGCTTCGATCATCCTTGAATTTTTAACTCTATCAAAAATTTTCTTGCCAATCATTCTTTCTTTTAAAATTCCGGATATTAGTTCCATTGCCGGATTTACGTCTGTTACCTCCGAATTGAGGTCAAATCTGATAATCCCGATGGTTGAGTTATTGAAAATTGTAAAGTATTCATTGGCAGCTTTTTCCAAAGAACCCAACATTGCTTTCTTTTCAGTAATGTCAATTACTATACCTCTGCCACCAACAACAACATTATTGGAGATTATCGGACTTAAATAAATTTCAACCGGTAAACTTGTTCCATCTTTTCGAATTGCTTCATAATATGATCCATTTATTATCTCATTTCTTCCAAGCTTTTGCATATCAGCTTCAAATGTACTCAAATACTCTTGTTTCATTAATGAAACAGCAGATAAGCCACCATGAAAATCATCTTGATTAATACCAAGAAGTTCAAATCCAGCGCGATTCATAAACTTTACATTACCGCTATTATCAATTTCAAAAACAACTTCCGGAAGCAATTCACAAAGCTCTCGAAATCTTGACTCACTTTCAATTAAATCTTTATAAACGCTCTTGGATTGGCTAATATCCCGAATTACTCCCTGATAACCTAAAACCTTTCCAACCTTATCCAATCTTGAATTTATCCTTAATATTCCTAAAAAATTATTCCCATCAGATTTGATAAAGTCAATTTCAAAGTCTTTGATAAATCCGTTCGCCTGAATTTTATCTTCGAATAATAATTTATCGGATTCATTTAAAATAATATCTTGAAATCGGGTAGTTTGTAACTCGGAATTATATGCAAATAAGGACTGAAATTCATTGTTTAACTTAATGAGCTCAAATTTATCATTAAGAATGAATATAGCGTCTAATGAATTATCAAATAGATCTTTATAATCATCATTAATTGATTTTAATTGATTTTCAGATATTTTCGATAGGTTGGGTGAATTAATTTCATTAGCAGTGCCTTCAATGATTCCGCTTTTTGTTTCGAAAAATTTATCATCTTTTTTAAGATTATTTTCTTCTATCATACTTTCTCCGCAAATCAACACTCAAAAATATTGTAAAAACCAAAAAGCCAATTAATGAATCCATGTAATTTACAATTTTTTCCTGAAATACAATCATAAAAAAATGTGATAATCTTCATTCAAGAAATCCAGCAATAAATCTTTGTTTACTTCTTCACTGAACAACTCTTTGAACCCAAAATCCGTAAAGGGACTAATATATCTTTAATTATTTCCTCTATAATCAATAACTATTAAAAATAAACATTTATCCACTCAATTAAACATTACCACAAGCCTGTAATAATGTCCATTAATATTGACGGATAAATTCCAATCACTAAAATTCCCACAGTTGCAATCAGAAGTGAAATAATATAAGCACCTTTAACATCAGGAAACTCTTCCCCGTCATTTTCTTTGAAATACATATTCAATACCAAACCAATATAAAAATATACTGAAATAATTGATGAGATTACAGCAACTATTGTCAGCCATACAAAGCCCGATTCAATTGCTGCAGCAAATAAATAGTATTTTCCAAAAAAGCCTCCCATCGGAGGAATACCTGCAAGTGAGAACATAAACATAGCAAGCATTGCCGCAAGATAAGGATGTGTCTTATATAAACCTTTATAATTATCAAGATCAAGGTTATCTGCCTTAGCATTTTCCAATACAGAAATGATAATGAAAGCACCTATTTGCATAAATAAATACGCTGCAGAATAGAATAAAATTCCATTCAATCCATGTTGATTATTTGCAACAATTCCCATGAGAAGATAACCTGCATGAGCAATTGATGAATATGCAAGCATCCTTTTTATATTTTTTTGGACTAATGCGCTAATATTTCCTATCAACATAGTTGCAGCTGAAATTATCGCGATCACAAGTTGCACCGATTGGGCTGTACGCGACGAATAAGCAGCAAAATAAACATTTGGAACAAGTGCCCGAGCGATTATGATAAAACCAACCAAAGCGGCTGCTTTTCCGGCTGTGCTCATAAATCCTGTAATGACAGTCGGAGCACCTTCGTACACGTCCGGTGCCCATTGATGAAATGGAAAAGCTGCAACTTTGAAACTTAAACCGATAATAATCAATCCGATTCCTATTGATAAATAAGTTGGATTAAATGTCAGTTCTTTGAATTTTAAAGGAATAAGTGCTAAGTCAGTAGTTCCGGTTGCACCATAAATCATTGCCATTCCGTAAAGTAAAAATCCTGTGGCAAATGAACCAAGAAGAAAATACTTTAAAGCAGATTCAACAGATCGATAGCGATTGCGGATAAAACCTGTCAAGATGTAAAATGGAATCGACATAGTCTCAATTCCAATAAAAATCATAACCAAGTTACCTGCATGGGCAATCATCATCATTCCTGAAACAGAAAATAATATAAGGCTGTAATACTCTTTGTATTCGGTATAAGCCTTTGTTAAATAATCACGAGATGCAAGTATTGTCATAAATGCTGATAAGCAAAAGAGAATATCAAAAAAATAAGTATAACCGCCAAAAACTACCATCCCTTTGGATATGGAATCCAAAGGATTAGTCAATGCTGATGTATTAGCCGGTAATGCCATTGCATAAATAGCAGTTATACTTGTAACTATTAATCCGATTAAGGAAACATAGTAAGTAATTTCTTTTGTTTTTCTGGTAAAAGCATCGCTAAGTACAGCTAACAATGCAAATGATGAAATTGATATCAGAGGTAAAAGTAATTGCATTTCCGCCATGACGGATTCCTTTTCAAATTTTTTATTTTATTATTTCTTGTGAATTAAATTGGTATGGAACTCTGTTAAATTTAATTTTTTCAAATTTATTTATCAATTGTTCGCTTGATTTTTCAGATACTTTCATAAATGTTGCAGGATAAACACCAATCCATACAATGAATATAATCGAAGGAACAAGCATTGCCCATTCGGTCTTATTCAAATCCTTCAGATCAAAATTCTTTGGATTAGTATTTTGTCCGTACATAACTCGCTGGAACATCCAAAGCAAGTAAACAGCTGCGAATATAACTCCGGTTCCACTTATTATTGCATAAGCCCATGATCCTAAAAATTGAGACTTAAAGGCACCGAGTAGCGTCAAATACTCACCGACAAATCCATTTAATCCTGGCAAACCCACTGAAGCAAGCATGGCTAATGCAAAAATAATGGTATAAGCCGGCATAACGCGGGCAATGCCTCCAAACTCGCTAATTTCACGAGTATGACGACGTTCATATATCACACCTACACACATAAAGAGCATTCCAGTCGATAAACCATGGTTTACCATCTGAATAATTCCACCTTGCAAACCTTCAACCGTTAATGAAAATATACCGAGAACTACAAATCCAAGATGACTGACCGATGAATATGCAACAAGCCGTTTAATGTCTGTCTGAACCATCGCAGTCAGTGCGCCGTATATTATACCAATCACTGCTAATGCACTAATATAAGGAGCAAACATGATAGTTGCTTGTGGGAATAAATCCAGATTAAAACGCACCAAACCATAAGTTCCCATTTTAAGTAAAACGCCTGCCAAAATCACAGAACCCGGCGTAGGAGCCTCGGTATGAGCATCAGGCAGCCAAGTATGAAATGGGAATAACGGAACTTTAATACAAAATGATAAGGCAAAAGCTAAAAACAGCCATTTTTGAATATCAAGAGGAATATTCATTGAATAATTGCGTATGAGTTCAAAATTACTCGTAAATCCGGCAGAAGTATGCAGCATATCCTTGCCAACATAAACACCAAGCCAGACAATGGCAACTAACATAAAAAGCGAACCTACAACCGTAAAAATAAAAAACTTCACAGTTGCATATATTTTATCCTTACCACCCCAAATACCTATAATAAAATACATAGGAATTAAAATAAGTTCCCAGAAAATGTAAAACAAAAACAAATCAAGAGAAACAAAGACTCCCACCATTGCAAATTGCAATAGCAGAATCAAAGCATAATATTCTTTTTCACGCTTCTTTATCGCTTCAAATGAAGATAAAATTGTAATCGGTGTTAGAAATGTTGTCAGCATAACCAACAGAAGAGACATACCGTCAATCCCCACACGAAATCCGGCATCAACAGATCTGATCCAAATCCCGCTATAAACATATTGAAAGCCGGGATTGTCAGAATTGAAGCCAAAGAATAGAGACAGCGATACTAAAAAGGTCAGAATCGAAATTCCGAGAGTGAAATATTTAATTAATTGCTTTTTTTCCTTATCAATAAACAGAACGCTCAAGCAGCCTGCAAGTGGAAGGAAAAGTGTGATAAAAAGATACTGCATATATTTTTCCTAAATTCTATTTATCATTATTTTATTTTGTCAATTCTTAATTGTTTTTAATATTAACTTTACCAACATCACTTAACTTCTAACTCCATATAATTTTCATCAACCAAAGCAATCGAAAGTTATATTCATTCAGGCTTTTATGAAATATGTACAGAGAGACTGTAATATACGACTCATTTGATGCTTGAGAAGTTAAAGGTGTTGAATACATATTCAAGGTTTTTATTTTATCATTAAACTTAGAACAAAAAGTTTTTAATATTTCTATTGGAGTTGTAATTTTAGTTCTCCTTGAAAAGTAATTTAAATTTTATTGGAAGATGATCAGGCATATTTCTTTTATACTCTCGAAAATACATAATGAAATTTTAGATTTGAATCAAATTTACTCATATAGTTAATAAAATTGAACTCTTTTCTTCTCGAATTTGTAAATATCTTAATATTTGATGCTTCGGATAATTCTGTACTTGAATTAGAGTACTCGCATGATCGATTTTTTTTTAATTTTTGCAAAAACTCCTCATTGGGAATGCCTTTACATTCATTAATTAAAATTACATAATAATTTGAATCTGGATTAGCGATCAAACTTGGCAATAGCTCCAATGTTTTGAAATTATTTTTAATATACCAAGTTAAAAAAGTGACTTCCATATTTTTCAAAATATCATACAATTTATCTATATCCCCACTATCAGTGCTGTTAAAATTAAAATTATTCCTATCAGCATCACAAAAGCATAATTCTGCACAACCCCTGTCTGAATGCGGCGTACTGCTTGACCAGCCGTCATTGTTATTTTTGCAGAACCATTAACAATTCCATCAATAATAGCCACGTCAACAAATTTCCATAAAAATTTAGTCGAAACATTAATTAAAGGATCAACAAGAATTTTGAAGTAAAATTCATCAAGTTTATACTTATTAAATAACATCCGATAAACAAATTTATTTGATTTGACAATGCTGCGTGGACGATCCCAGTTGCCTTTGTACCAATCATTTGCAAGTTTCATTCCGAAAAGTGCGATACAAATAGAAATTGCCATAAGCACATATTCTATTATATGAACTTCGTGCATCTCAGGACGCTTCATTATTACCATTGCATCTTTGAATATCGGCTCAAGCCATGTTTCAAGCAAATTTGAGTGATTTCCTAAAACTCCTCCAAGAGCGTAAGGTATCCCAAGGAAGCCTCCCAATGCCGATAACACTGCAAGAACTATCAAAGGAATTGTCATAGTTTTAGGTGATTCATGAGGATGTATCTTGTGATGATCGAATCTTTCTTCGCCATGGAAGGTGAGATTCAGCAATCTGAACATATAGAAAGCGGTACATAGAGCTGCTGTTGCACCAATCACCCAAAGCACAGGACTGCCCTGCGAATAAGCCATCCAAAGTATTTCATCTTTCGAGAAAAAGCCGCTGAAGAGCGGGATTCCGGCAATAGCAAGTGTTCCGACAAAAAATGTTTTATAAGTTACAGGCATATATTTTTTCAACCCACCCATTTTTTTGATATTCTGCTCGTCGTGCATACCATGAATGACAGAGCCAGAGCCAAGAAATAGCAATCCTTTGAAAAAGGCATGAGTCATTACGTGAAAAACTCCAGCCACATAAGCGCCCACACCCAGAGCCACAAACATGAATCCAAGCTGACTGACAGTGGAATATGCTAATACTTTCTTTATATCATTTTGTACAAGTCCGATTGTAGCTGCTAAAAATGCTGTTGCCACTCCGACTATTGCAATCACTGTCATTGTAGTTGGTGATAATGAGAACAGCACTGCATTACGAGATATAAGAAAAATACCTGATGTCACCATCGTTGCAGCATGAATTAATGCAGAAACAGGGGTTGGTCCCGCCATGGCGTCTGGAAGCCAGACTGCAAGCGGTATTTGAGCAGATTTACCGGTACAGCCAAGGAAAAGCAGTAAGGTTGCGGCAGTCATCAAACCGGTGTTAAAATATACTGCAGGTACTGCAGCAGCAGTTTCTGAAATATTTTGATAATCCAGAGTGTTAAATAAAGAATAAATAATAAACATCCCGATAATAAACCCGAAATCACCGATTCTATTAACGATGAATGCTTTGTTTGCAGCGTCTCCTGTCCACGTTATTCGAGTTCCTTCAAACTTGCGGTCATACCAGAAGCCAATAAGAAGATATGAGCAAAGCCCTACGCCCTCCCAGCCAACAAATGTAAGAAGAAAATTTGATGCAAGAACAAGATTTAGCATCATAAAAATAAACAGGTTCAGATAGGCAAAGAAACGATAAAAGCTACGGTCGCCATGCATGTATCCGATTGAATATACATGGATTAAAAAGCCTACTCCTGTGATTATCAGCGAAAATAAAATTGACAATTGATCGACTTGATAGGAGATATTTATCGAAAATTTTCCGGCTGCTATCCACTGATAAACCTGAACTATCAAGGGTTTTTCGGGCATTGAGCCTGCAAGATTGAAAAATATTAATAACGACAAAATGAAGGAAATTCCTATAGTTCCGCTGCCAATCGCTCCGATCACAGATTCTTTCTTTAAGTATCTGCCAAAAAAGCTTATGATTAAAAAGCCGAGAAGCGGCATAAGTGGTACAAACCTGATTAACTCGTGCATTAGTATCCCTTTTTCAGTATATTTCGACTATAATTTCAAAATTAAAAGAACAACTTTCTAAAACTTCCAAATTACGAAAGTTCTGATTTACTGCAAAGAATAAAGTGAAAATGTGTGTGGTTTGTGAATAATTTCTTAAGAAGATAAAATTTTATTCTTAACCCAGTTTAAGGATTAGAAAATTCGTGTTAATCTGAATATTAGTGTAGTGGCAGGCCGTACAGGGCCCTTTGTTAGTAAGATTTAAATTTATAGTGGTGGATTCTAAACCCGCCACTACGGCTATTATCTAATTAATATTTTTTTCAATTGAATAATTTGGGTTTAAGGAATGTCATTTCTTAAATGAATTTGGAGTAATTGTCATTCCTGCGAATGCAGGAATGACAATTTTATTAAATATGTGGCTTTTGAGACAGCCTCAATCCCCTGATTGCTACTGGAATGGGTTTCCCGCATGCGCACAAATGACAGACTTCAAGTAGGAAACGATATAATAAGAGTAGGTCAGACATTCGTGTCTGACTTTGTAAGAATATTAATTAGACTCTATATAACTTGGGCCAGTGTACTTATCAACTTTATAACTCATTCTACTTCGCTCCTTTTGAAGTGAAAAGTACAGAAACAGTTCTAAATAGAATTTTTATATCGTTTATCAAACTAATAGAATTTATATATTTCATATCGTAATTATATTTCATTTTAGCTTCTTCGATTGTGAGTGTATGCTGATATTCCACTTGAGCTAAACCTGTTAATCCGGGTTTGATTCTATATCTTGATCTGTATTCGGGAAATATTTCAATTATTTGTTTGAAATACGGCCAAGGCTCGGGACGCGGCCCGATTAAACTCATTTCACCTTTCAAAATATTAATAAACTGCGGCACTTCGTCGAATCTGTGTAATCTGACAAATTCCAATGATGCAGGAATATTACCTTCGTCATCCATGGTACGAAATTTCAATAAGGTAAAGGGCTGGCAATCTTTTCCAGGTCGTTTCTGACGAAAAATAATTCTTTTTTTTAGATAAATTGAGATATAAATAAAAACGAAGAAATTGATACCTAATATTAAAGGTAAAATTAAAACAATGATTATTTTTTCAACAGTGTATCTGAAATTGAGATAAAATTTAACACTATTTTTTAATTCAGTATTCATAGATTAATCGGCTCGAATTTAAAATCATTCAGTAAATTGTCAAGTTTTGATAAGTTATTTTTAATATTGTACCTATGCCGAAAAAGTATTGTATTGGAAATATTTATTTTTGGTAAATGTGTATCAAATTCCCAAGGATGAATGTAAAAAATTATTTCCTCATTCTTTTCTTCAAATGAATAAATTATGCTTTTAGTCAGACGGTAGGGATAATATCTAAAATATGCTCCGCCTGAAAATGGGATATATAGTTGCCCAAATTCAAGTGTTGGTATTTGATATTCCTTTATACCATAAATTTCAAATTCATGAATCGGGAATTTGCTCTGGCTGCCATAATCAGGATGAAATGTCGGCTTGTGCATTGAAGAATCATATTTTATTCCTGCCCTGCTTAATATTTTAACACACCACTTTGTTTTATCATTAATACTAAAATTAGGTGCTCTATAAAATAAGGGATATTCCCGAAGAATTTCGAATATTTTATTAATACATGAATTGGTATCAAGTTCAAAGGTTGTCTCGTCGGATAAATTAACCGGCAGGTGGTAATACGAATGTATTCCGATTTGATGCCCATCAGAGGCTATAGTTTCAACAAGATCAGGAAAATTCTCGGCAATCCAACCGACAATAAAAAATGTTGCTTTTGTTTTATGGTTCTTAAATAAATTTAATAATAATTGAGTCTGATATTCAATTCTTGAAATATCTTTATTCCAATCCTTTGTAGGAATTATATCCCGATAATGAAATGGATGAAACCACTCTTCAAGATCAACTGATATTTTATGAGCCATAATTTGTCTGTATTATAGATTTGATTGAATCTTCAATGGAAAAATTCGGATTCCAGCCGTAAGATTCCTTAAATTTATCATAACATGGTTTTCTAAAAGACACTTCTTCAAATTCTGTATGAACTTCCTTAAAAGGTATATAAATTTTTTGTGATTTTGAGTTTGTATATTTCAAAATTTTATCGGCTAAGTCATTAATACTTATTTCATTATCGGAACCTAAATTAAATACATTGTATTTATAATCTTCTTTGTCAATTATTTTTTCGATTGCATAAATAACATCCCTTATATCGCAAAAAGAACGCACTTGATTACCGTTTCCATATATTGTTATCGGTTCATTTTTAATGGCTTGTTTAATAAATTTTGGTGTCACCATACCATATTTACCTGTTTGGTTAGGGCCGATAATATTAAAAAATCTCAGTACTATCGACTGCATTCCTGAATCTTTTAGCAGGAAAAGTTTCATTTCGTCCAATACTTTTGAAACAGTATAACTCATCCTTTTAGAAATAATATTGTCAAATTCGGATTTCGACTCTTCCTTCATGCAGGTTGATACGTAATTTCCATAAATTTCAGAGGAACTGGCAATAATAAGCGGCTTTTTAAGTTCATAACACAACTCAATAATCCGATGCGAACTATTGATATTATTTTCTAAAGTCAGTAGAGGTTCGCAGTAAGTTTTTAGAACTCCGACAGATGCTGCTAAATGAATAACAATATCAGTCTCTGATATCAGGTCGCGAAGAATTTCCAAATCCTGAATTCTGGAATGATAAAATGTGAATTTTTCATTTTCCAATAAATTTGAAATATTTCTTTTACATCCGCTTGAGAAATCATCTATTCCGATAATTCGATGATTCAATACCAAGTTTGCTGACAAATGAGATCCTATGAAACCTGCTGCTCCACTAACTAAAACGGTTTTCGATTGCGAATTATACATATTTTGCGTAATAGTAATATTATACAATTAATAATTACAAAATTAATAAATGTTTGTTTAAGAAGCAAATTTTTTTTGAAAATCTAAGATAAATATTTATATCTTCATAAATTTACAGACACTATCCCCTATTTTTACAAAATATAATCCCGATGAATATTGAGATATATTAATCCGATAACTTTGAGTCATCGGATTAATTACTTCAACAAGCTCACCAAAAACATTATAAATTCCAAAACTTGTAATTGTTGATGTGTAATTTGTAATTTCAATGAATTCGTTTGCAGGGTTGGGACTTATAAATTCTCTTGAATTTTTATTAGGTTCTATATATCCTGATTTTATCGGAGAGTTTGCTACGGTCAGATCATCAATCCACATAGTTTGATCAACCGGTGATCCATCCCCGATATACGGTGCAATTAAAAACTGATTTAATTTCATATCGGGGAACTGAGCCGTTCGGAATAAAATATTATCATAGCTAATTAATAATTTGGAGTCATACCAATATCTTATTTTTCCATCTGGAATCCCTTTACCTGAAGAAATACTATTTAATTTGAAATATACTTCCACATGATGCCAGTCATTTTTATAATATTGTCCCGGAAAGTCAGTAAAATAGACAGAATCCATATCCCAGATCCGGGCACTGTAATAATAATTAGCATCATATTTAAAGCAATCGCGGCGGTCATATCCTCCGATGATTCCATTGCACGCAGCAACCGAATGATTTTCCGTAAATTGATAGCTATTAAAATCACCATTACAGCCGATAAATCCGTTATTATTTTGTAAAATACAATTCTGGTCAACATTTTTGCTGTCCTGCAGTGCAATCAGTGGACGCCCTTCATTTTGTTCAATGTACAATGTAAGATGTGTAATTGCCGGACCGATATATTTATCATCTACATTGGTCATAATATTAAATTCATGCGGGTGATAAGGTTTATTCGAGCCTTCCCAGTTAGTACTGTATTTAACCCAATAACCAACATACATCTCATCTGTTTCCGTGAAAAGATGGCGGCTTGGAGTGCCTGCGGCACAGCTTCTTTGTCCTTTTTTAAATAAACATTCAAAGCAAGCATTACTGCCTTTAATATGTTCTGTCGTTGAAATGGAACATTTCGAGCCATCATACCAACCTCGAGATGCAAAATCATTATCTTCAAAAGTTTCAATGAAGAAAATTGTTTGAGAAAATGAATAATTACTTGTGAATATAATAAATAAAACAAAAAATATACACATGGAATCTGTCAATATTTTTCTTGGGCTAATCACGTAATTTATCCATTAACTTTTAAAACTAACCAATAGTAAGAGAAAACAAATTCAGTAATGCATTTTTCATCCTATTCAATAAAAATTAACCTTAACTTTATGAATTTTAAACTTTATAAACTTACTTCACATTCACCAAAACCCTTATTTTCATAACTCCCATTCCGGAGAAATTCTCCATTGCTTTACCTATCACTGTGCCAAATCTTATTTTATTAGGATCACCCTTCATCGCTACACCGGGAATTGAAGAAGTGACAAGTAAATCTCCGATTTTAATATCTCCGCCTTCACCGCAAACTTTAGTTGGAATTACTCCAACAACACCCATTGGCACAAAACTGGACAAATCCGCATCAATATTTTTTTCTGCAAGAGTAACACCTGCTCTTGTTGCATAAACTCCTGACACAAGCTGAGAATATGCTTCAGATGATTTCATAATCTTACGCTCACCTTCAGGAGAAAGAGCAAGGACATCACCTGGCTCATAATCCGATGCCAATCCGTTAACTTCAAAAGCTTCAGCAATATCAGCACCAAAAATTTGAAGAGTGCCGTTAAAATACCCTTTACCATTTTTATCAATACGTGCTTGATTGCCAAAAGAATTTTTGAAAACAGCAAAGTTATTATTAGTTGTTGTACTGACAGTATTAGAGGATTGAGTACCCGTCGGACTGTAAACATATAAAGCATTTCCACTTACACTTGGAGTTTCAACATAAAGAATATTAGCAGTATTGCTTGAATTATAATTTATTATACTTTCTCCGGAAGTAAAGCCATAATTATTAACCTGCAAAACTGTCGAAATATTTGAACTACTATTCTGGAAAGTTGCAGCCTTACCGGATCCGTTATTAATAGCATAAAGAGCAGATCCAGAACCATTTGAATATCCATAAAGTGCAGAACCTGTTCCAGCAGTACTTGCATAAACTGCATTATTAGAATTTGAGGAACTGGAAATTCTAAAATCTCCGGCATTACCCGTTCCGCTTGTTGCTGCATACAAAACTGAAGAAGTATTTGATGAATTTGAAATCGCAAAGTTACCCGCACTACCCGTTCCGCTACCGGAAACTGATCCTACTACCGCATTAGCACTTGAAGCATAAGTAATTTCACCTTGAACGGCAGCTCCCGAACCCCAAGTTGAGCCATAAATTGCTGCCTGAGAATTAGAACTATTGTATATTGATGAAGAAACACCTCTTCCTGTTCCGTTTTGATAACCAGATAATAAATAACCCGAACCGGCTACTGAAGCACTGATAACGTTTCCATTACCGCCTGCAGCACCGCTAAAAAGATTTCCATTACCAGAAGTAACTGCATTAATTAAATCTCCGTAACTTGATGAAGTTAATTTTAAAACGACATTAGGAGTATTAGTAGTCATTTCTACAACAGGATTGTAAGTTTCAGAATATTGAGAAGAATGGCCGCCGTTACTTATTCCGAAATATGCAGCCCTACCTCCACCATAAGAATTAACCGAATGAACTACATCTCCATATCCATTCGATAATATATCAATTGCACTGCTTGTGCTTGAACTATTGCTTATCTGGAATTTGCCAGCACGGCCAGTTCCACTTGAACTTGCAGTGAAAGCATCCCCTGATCCACTTGCATTAAAAGAAATTAAACTGCCAGTTCCGTTTGTTGTTAATTCAACAACTGAAGCTGTACTTGAAGTGCTTGTTAATTCAAATTTTGCAGCAGGCCCTGATCCAGCGTTAGAGACATAAAGTGCTGGATTAGAATTGGACGGACTGAGGTTTGATACCTGAACACCAACACCATAGCCTGTATGTTCGGTATATAAAGCAGCTCCGGATCCATTGGTTGTAATTGATACAGCATTTGCAGAATTTCCGGCATTTCCGATTGCAAAATTTGCAGCAGGGCCTGCTGTAGTAGTTGACACAAATAGAGCTGGCTGTGTATTTGATGGACTGGAACTTGATATTTGTGCACCATAGCCATATCCTGCATTTTCAGCATATAAAGCAGCACCTGAACCACTCGTAGTTGTGAATAATGAATTATTATTATTATTATTCCCAAGTTCAAAGCGACCTGCATTTCCTGTACCATTATTCACTGCTCTTATTGCATTGCCGCTTCCGGCTGTTGTTGCATAGATAGCATTTCCTACACTTGTAGTTGAAGAGAGTTCAAAGTAACCTGCCGAAATAGGTTCTGGATTAAAAACATCAGCATCACAATAAACATGTAATGCAGAACCAGCGCCATGAGCTCCAATTTTAACTGCATAGTCAGTCGCGTTCCCATTCCCTTGATCAAATGTAGCGACACTGCTGCCATAACCAGCATTACTTGCCTTAATTGCTTCGCCGTTGCCAATAGTTGAAATCAGTAATGCAGGCTGTGTATTGGATGGGCTGGAAATAGAAATTTGTGCTCCAATTCCTGTTCCTGTATTTTCAGCATATAAAGCAGCTCCTGAACCATTATTAGCAGTTGATAATGAATTTGCAGAACCTTGAGAATTATTTATTTTAAATTCTCCAGCCATACCCGAACCAGTATGTTCAACATATAAGGCATTTCCAGTTCCAACACTTGTAACATTTATTACTTTTCCTGCATTTCCTGAATTAGTTATCGCAAAATCTGCCGCATTTGCAGAAGTGTTCATACCAGTTTGCACAACGTTTAATGCAGATGCACTACCAGTAGCTTGTGCATCTATTGTTGGAAGCACTCCACTGGAAATGGCAGTGATAGCATTAGCCCCGCTTTGAAAATATCCTGCGGTTGAATATGGTGAATTTGAATAAACTCCATTGCCATTATTGTGATTTTCAATATGAATTCCATCACCATATTTATAATTTTCTATATATATACCGTGGCCTGTACCATTGTAACAATCATTGTAACAACCCTGCATGATTTCTAAGCCATTACTTGAGCCAAGATTATTGAAAAATTCTCCATAAGTATTGTTAATTCTAAGTACCGAAGAATTGTTATCACCATTATTATTAGTAAATTCAGCAGCGTGTCCCATTCCAACAGTATTAAATAATGCAACTGTTTCGGTACTTGATGAATTAGTTATCTGGAAAACTCCGGCTTTGCCGGTGCCATTGGAAGTTGATGTGAAAACATTACCAGATCCGTTTGATATAAATTCCATCAAACTACCATTACCGGCTGTTACAAGTTCCATAACAGAAGCATTACTTGATGGATTAGTAATCTCAAATCTTGCTACTGGGTTGGTTCCAGCAGTAGTTGCTTTAATAGCATATCCATTTCCATGAGTACTTGCATCAATAACATTTCCACTATTTGCTGCACCGGTGATACTAAAACTGGCAGCGGGAACACTTGTTGGATAACCGTTATAAATATTTGATGTTTGTGACACATCCAATGCAGCCATTGTATTAGCATTTGATGTGATCTTTACTGTTACTGCTGTAGTGCATTGAGGACAGCTTGGACTCTGGTTTGTCTCAAAATAACCGGCAATTCCCTTACCAGTAGAAGAAGCAGCCAGAGCATTCCCATCACCCGAAGTAGAAAGATTCATTAGCGAACCATGTCCCGAATTAGCCAGTTCTAATACTGAGGCATAACTTGAAGGATTTGTGATTTGAAACTTTGCCGCAGGGCCAGTACCGTTAGTTGTCGCCTGAATACTCGGCTGATTATTAGAACTATTATAAATTTCGAAGGATCCTGAATTACCTAAACCATAATTCTTAGCTGTAATAGCAGAACCGGATCCCTCAGCATCTGCCCATAGTGCACTTCCATCACCCGGAGTATAAGTATAAATAGCATCTGAACTATTTGTAGAACTTCTAATTTCAAAATCACCTGCAGAACCATTCTCATTATTAAAATTATTAGCCGAAATCGTTGAGTTATAACCATCTGTACTTGCATCAACGGCAGATCCATTTCCCGCAGTATAAGCATAAATAGCAGAATTATTATTAGTGGTCGGACCATTTGGATTGTAAACTTCAAAATCACCTGCGGAACCGCTATTTCCTTCATGATGAGCATAAATAACTAATCCATTGCCAGTAGTACTTGCATTAATGGCAGAACCGTTTCCTACTGTACTTGCATTAATTACATTTCCATAATTTGTAGATTTAGAGATTGAAAAAGTTGAAGCGTGGTAAGAGCCGTCAGCCTCGGATGATTGTACTACTTCCAGTGCCGAACCTTGTCCGGCTGCTTCAGTTCTTGTTGTAAAACCTGCATATCCATTTGAGTATGCAAATACAGCATTATTCGGATTATTAATATTGTTAATTACAAATTGTCCGACTCTTCCCATATCAGACTGAGCAAAAACTGCATCTCCGGCAGCAGAGTGCGCATATAGAGCAGCAGCAGTATTATCAGGGTTAGCTATAACAAATTGTCCTGCTGATCCAAAACCACTGTTCTCTGCGTAAATTGCTGATCCGGTACCAATGTTTTTTGCATAAACTGCAGATCCGGTATTCCATGAATCTGTGATTTCAAATTTAGCTGCGTGTGCTGGTTGTGTTGTATGTCCGGTTTGAAAGACTTCGAGTGATCCTGCATAAGGAGAGTTGGAAGTAATTTTTACAGTTACGGATTGTGAACATTCCGAACAAATATTATTAGTTTCAAAAACGGCAGCAGCACCTTCGGCAGTTGATAATACCTGCAATGCATTCCCAACTCCCGATGTTGTTAAATTCATTAAACTTCCCTTACCATTTGAGGCAAGTTCAAGAACCGTAGCAGTACTTGCAGTATTAGCAATCTCTAAATGTGCAGCAGGGCCAGTTCCAGCGGTAACAGCATTAATAGCCGGATTCGGATTATTCCAGTGTGATAACAGGAATGTACCGGCATAACCTAAACCGTCATGTTCTGCAAAAATAGCTGATGTTCCTTCGCTGCTATTATTATCTACTATAAAATCACCTGCATCACCTAATGCCGAATTTAATGTATATAATGTTGGATAAGTATTCTCATTACCATTATCCTTGAATTGTGTTTGTAAAAATGCACCGTAACGATTACCCCAATTATCTATTGTCAAACCGTTGCCGTTTCCTGTTGGCTTTATCTTCAGAGCGTCGCCGTTGCTGTTGGTTTCGACGTATATAGCATTAGCGCTGCTCCCTTGGTTATTAATTTGGCTATAAATACTTGGTCCGGTACCATAATTAGTAATATTTAAAGCACTGGCAGCATTATAACTACTAACCCATAAATCCAAAGCACTATTACTTGATCCGTAAGCATCAAACTCAGCAACAGCAGAATTATTTGAATATGAAGAAGCATAAAGTCCGGTTCCACCCATTGTGTTACGGACATCAATAGAAACCCCATGACCATAAGAATTATTATCAATACTAAGAACGGGTGAATAGCTGCCTTCATTTGGAATTGAAAAATAAGCAGCACCTCCGCCACCTTCCTGATTACTTGTATTTTCAGCAAAAAGAGTGGAATTTGATCCGTTATTGGTTGCATATAAAGCATTGTTATTACCATTAACATTATCTATTTCAAATCTTCCTGCTTTCCCTGTACCTGTTGATTTTGCACTTATTGCATCTCCGGCTCCAGTGGCATTAAACAGCATCAAAGCTCCGCTACCTGCATTGGCAAGTTCAATTGTCGGGGCTGTACTCAGTGGATTTGAAACCTCAAATTTAGCGGCAGATCCTGTTCCATCGGTAGTAGCCAGCAAAGCGGCAGAACTGCTAATCTCATTATCAATCACAAATTCGCCTGCTAATCCGGATCCGTAAGATATTGTTCGTAGAGCAGATGATCCATTCGCTCCGGCTGCTGTATAGAATAATGCGGCAGAACCACCTATCTCACTTGAATTTTTCGCAATAATTGCAGGATAGGATGACGCTGTTGTTGCATAAATTGCTGGATTATTATTATATAAGTTAGTTATTTCAAAATAACCTGCTGCTCCACTTCCATTACTATTAAATCCGTGATGAACCACATGGAGTGCATCGCCTGTTGAATTTGTTGAAATATCAACTGCATTGCTGTTACTGTTTTCATTATTAATTGCAAAATATCCTGATCTTCCTGTGCCATTATTAAGAGCAGTTAATACGTTACCACTACCGGCGGTATATCCATAAATTAAATCTGACGTTGTTCCAGGATTCATGTGTAAAAACCTACCAGCATATCCATTTCCAAAACTCCTTGCCAAAATAGCAGAGCCATTACCAGCTGCATCTGATTGTAAAACATCATTATTATTATTTGAGTTCATAACAGCAAATACTGCTGCTGAACCGGATGTTGTAACGCCATCAGCATAGTTGAGAGCTGATACTGCACAGCCTCCTCCATACGAAACCGATTGTACAGTATGCCCGTTTCCGTAACTTGCTGCAGATAAAGCTCCTGATTGAGTATTTGGATTACTATTGTAAAAATATCCTGCAGCTCCATTACCATTATTTGAAACTTGTAATGTTGGGTCCCAATCAGCACTGTGTGAAGAAAAAATTGCAGCTGAACCTTTTGAACTATTTGTATTTGATACCAGAAGTGTTGTATTAGTAGTTGATGTAGTTGCAATCAGTGCTGGACTCGTATTCTGAGGATTTGTTACAGTGAAATATCCTGCGGATCCATCATTATTTGCATTTCCTATCCCTGTATTTTCAACATAAAGAGTATTTGTAGTACTATTAGAGCTAATAAAAACAGCATTACTCGAACTGGCTGGATTATCAATCTCAAACCTTCCGGCATGTCCTGTCCCTGTTGATTTTGCGGATATTGCATCTCCGGCTCCAGTGGCATTAAACAGCATCAAAGCTCCGCTTCCAGCATTAGCAAGTTCGATTGTCGGAGCTGTGCTCGAAGTGTTTGTTATTTCAAATTTTGCAGCTGGTCCGGTTCCTCTCGTTTTGGAGATTAATGCAGGCGTTGGATTCAAAGAATTTTGAGTATAAAAGGAACCTGCTGAACCGACACCAGTATGTTCTGCAAGAATAGTTGGTTCGCCATTATTATCATTGTAATTAATAAAATATCCGGCATTACTTAAACCATTTGTTTGAGCTATAAATGCCTGTGACCAATTATCAGTAGCATAATTCTGAACAACAGCACCAACATATCCACCATAATTTAGAACTTCGAGACCAAAGTTGTAATTATAAGCATCTGTTACTTCGATCACTGCTCCTGCTCCGCCCGTACCAGTATTAACTGCGTGGAAAGCAGTGCCATAACCACTCGTTGTTGTATAAAGAGCATCAGCAAGGCTTGAACTGTTTTCAATTACAAAACTACCTGCTTTACCGGTTCCAGTATTTAATGCAGAAATTGCATTTCCTGAACCAGGTGTAATTGCTTCAAGTGAATTATTAATATTACTCCAATTCATTATTTCAAAATGGCCGGCAATACCACCTGTTGTGGTTCCATTAAAGACTGTGCCTGTTCCTGATGCATTACCCCTGAACATATCTCCATTTGATTCTGAATTTGCATAAAACACACTACCATCTCCGTTTGACCAAGCTTGAACTACATTAGCACTTGAATTATTATCAACATGGAAAAATGCAGCTGATCCGGTTCCGGTATTAGTACCTATCACGGCTGTTCCATCACCGGTATTTTCCGCATATAATGTACCTTGTGAAACATTACTATATGCTTTGAGTGCCGGACTGTAATTTGATCCATCATTATTCGAATTTTCAAAATATCCGGCAGAACCATTGCCTGTATTTGAGGCATAAAGTCCATTACCATTACCATTTGTTGTTGTATAAAGAGCTGTGTTAGTACTTGACGAATTAGAAATTTGAAATTTACCTGCCTTACCTGTTCCTGTTGCCGTAGCACTTAATGCGTCACCGGAACCGGTTGCATTAAACAACATCAAACTTCCTGATCCAGCCGAAGCAAGTTCCAATACCGAAGCAGTGCTCGACGAATTTGTAATTTCAAATTTTCCGGCAGAACCAATTCCTGATGTTGAAGCATAAAGGGTAGGGACATTATTTGTAGAATTTATCGTTTCAAAATATCCAGCATTTAAAGCACCATTATTCTCTGAACGAATACCTATACCATTTGTATGATTATTAATAAAAAGAGAAGGATTTGTATTATTAGTGTTATTAGAGTAAATCTCTATTCCTTTACTTAATCCTCGATTTTGCATGTAGAATGCATTACCTGTATGATTTATATTATTGTTATACAAAGCTAAAACAGGACCTCCTAAGCTATATTTGTCAAACTCGGCAGACGCAGCCCAAGTTGATGATGACTGCGCATATAAGGCATGACTCCCGTTAGAATTATAGTTATAAGCATCAATTGCTCTGCCTATACCATTATTTTCGACTAACAACCCAGTATTCTGAGATGTTGTAGATGTACTTAAAATATATGCACTCGCATTATCATAATTGCTATTACCTGCATTTACAACTTTCAAAGCCGGAGCTACACCATTAGTATATGAATATAAAGCAGGGCTATTATTTAATGAATTGTTAATTTCAAATTTTCCACCAAAACCTGTTCCGGTGTTAAGACCATAAACAGAGGCTCCTGATCCATTTGTACTGGCATATATAACTGAATTTGTGTTTGAAGAATTTGATATTTGGAAATTAGCCACTTTTCCGGTTCCCGTAGATTGAGTGTGAATACCATCGGCACTTGATGATAAGTTCAATTCAATTAAGGGACCTGTCCCATTAGACCAAATATCAAGCGCAGCATAATTATTATCACTATTTTGCACACTTAGCATTACTGCAGGGCCATTACCTTGAGTTAGTGCATATATAGCAGGATTCGAATTATTCGGGTTTAGTATCTCAAAATCACCAGCAGAACCCATTCCGTTACTTTCAGCGTAAACTGTAATAGCATTACTGGCAGAATTATTCACATAAAATTCTGCTGCTCCTCTATATTGAGCAGAATTATTCTCAACATAAAGATTCGGATAATGGTTATTAATATTATTATTTTGTAGATAAGCACCAATACCAATACCATCGTTTATTAATGACATTCCGGAACCAGTACTACTTGTATTTTTAATTGAAACATCAATTCCGTCACCATTTCCATTGGTTTCAGCTCTAATTGCAGAACCGTCTCCATAATTAATTGCATGAACAGCACTTCCTGTACCTGAAGATTCAACATGAATAATTCCATTGCCATTATTCTGATTTGAATTTGTTACATATAGCACTGAAGCGACACCATTAGAACCTACCTGTAGAGTTGGATTCTCATTACCGTAATCATACGACCAGAACTGTCCGGCAGACCCATAAGCACTATTTGTGGAGGCTTTAAGTGCAGGTTGTGAATTAGTTGAGTGCTCAATATTAAAAATACCTGCTGCACCGGTATATCCTGACATTGTTGCCCCAATAGCTGAACTACCGCCATGAGCACTTACATAAAGTGCAGGATCGGAAAAATCTGCCGAACTTTCACTCAAAATTTCAACTGCTTTACCATCACCGGTAGTATGGACGAATAAAGGACTTGCTCCCAACCAACCATCATTCAGATTTTCAAAATACCCAGCATGGCTATAAGCCCCTTTGGCAACAGCTTTTAAAGCGCTACCAGAACCGTTTGATTCAACATAAAGAACATTTCCTGAATTTTCACTACCAGTATTTTTGAAAACAGCAACATTAGTTGAAGCTCCCGTTGTTTCTAAACTAAATAAATTTGAACTTGTTGAAAATGTACCGGAATATGGAATTGATATTCCTCCACTTGCTGCTGCAGGAGCCCAAGAAGATCCATTCCATGTTAAAACCTGCCCGATTGATGGAGAAGAACTTGAAATAGAATTCCCCTGAATTTTTGAAACAGTTGGATTAGGATAAATTCCGGTTAAATCACCACCTGCACTGCCTCCAGCAGTAAAAGTTGATGGCGTTCCTGTAATTTTTCCCCAAGCGACATCGTATATTTTTTCATCAGTAACCGCAGCAGCAGCTAATTGTGTAGTACTCACCGATGATGCTGATAATTTTGCACTTGTTACTGCCCCGTCTGCTAATTTCGCGGTTGTGATATTTGCGTCTGCAATCTTTGATGTTGTGACTGAGCCATCTGATAATTGAGCTGTTCCAATTGCACCAGATGCAATTGTAGGATTTGGATATGAGCCTGTCAAACTTCCTCCGGCATTGCCTAAGGCTGTTACAGTTGAAGGAGCCCAATTATTCCCAACCCACACTAAAGATTGTCCCGTAGAAGGTGTTACAGAGGATACAGGTCTCCCAAATATTGCGGCAACAATTGGATTCGGATATGATCCTGTTAAATCTCCACCAGCTGTCCCACTTGGTGTATTACTTGCAGGAGCCCACTGAGAGCCATCCCATGACAATACTTGTCCTGACGATGGAGATGTTGATGATACTGAACGACCTTGCAATTTAGCAACCGTCGGTGATGGGTATGTTCCTGTTAAATCACCCCCAGATGTATTTGACGCCCAAGTTACAATCCCTGAAGCATTTGTTGTTAAATAAGAATTTGCTGTCGGTGTTAAATAAGTAATCGAACCAGAACCTGAGCCAATCAACAGAGCATTATCCTGAACTGATGAAATACCCAGACCACCCTTGCTTAATGGTAGAACGCCGGCAACTTCGCTTGTATTCAGATCCACAGCACTTGTTTGGGAATCCGATCCAATAAATTGATTTGCCTGAACTGTTCCGCTTGATGTTGTTAATATTCTGCCACCTGCTCCAACAGTCATTGTGGCGCTTGTATTAGTTCCCGATGTTAGATTTGAAAATGAAATTCCCAATGAAGATTGCGGTGTCCAGTATAAATATCCATTACCTCCGTCCATTAAAACCGACCCAGGTGAGCTGAGTGAATATGGCAGTGTATATGTTATATCGCTATATTGGGAGCTATTTACGAGAAATTTTGTACTTGTATTATACGAATTATTTTTCAAGGATAAACCATAGTTATAACTATCGCTACCAACTGTTAATCCATTAGTAAATGAAGCACTACCATAAACATTCATAAATCTGGAAGTATTATCCCATGTTAAATTTGAACTTCCGGTAAGTGTACTTGAAGAAGAGAAAAATGGAATATATTTATTTGTCCCAGACCCGGAAATAAATGAAGGTGCACCGGTTATCTTAGACCATCCTACATCATTAACATTAGCATCTTTAACAGCTAAATTTGCAAGCTGTGTAGTGCTCACTGATGATACTGATAATTTTGCACTTGTTACAGCCCCATCCGACAACTGAGCTGTCCCTACAGCGGCAGTGGCTATTGAAGGATTTGGATATGTGCCTGACAAGCTTCCTCCGGCAGATCCGCTTACTGAATTTGTAGATGGAGCCCACTGAGAGCCATTCCATGATAATACTTGTCCGGTTGATGGTGCTGTTTGAGAAACGGCATTACCTTGTAATTTAGCAACCGTCGGATTTGGATATGTGCCTGACAAATCTCCGCCTGATGTTCCGCTTACTGAATTTGTTGATGGAGCCCACTGAGAGCCATTCCATAACAATACTTGTCCGGTTGATGGGGTTGTACTTGAAACGGCATTACCTTGTAATTTAGCAACGGTCGGATTTGGATAAGTTCCTGACAAATCTCCACCGGATGTACCGCTAATTGAGTTTGTTGCAGGTGCCCACTGAGAGCCATTCCATAACAATACTTGTCCGGTTGATGGGGATGTTGATGATACTGAACGACCTTGCAATTTAGCAACCGTCGGTGATGGGTATGTTCCTGTTAAATCACCCCCAGATGTATTTGACGCCCAAGTTACAATCCCTGAAGCATTTGTTGTTAAATAAGAATTTGCTATCGGTGATAAATAAGTAATCGAACCAGAACCTGAGCCAATCAATAATGCATTATCCAGTACTGATGAAATTCCAAGACCACCTTTGCTTAAAGGTAGAACCCCGGCAACTTCGCTTGTATTCAGATCCACTGCGCTTGTTTGGGAATCCGATCCAATAAATTGATTCGCCTGAACAGTTCCGCTTGATGTTGTTAGTATTCTTCCACCTGCTCCCACAGTCATTGTGGCGCTTGTATTGGTTCCCGATGTTAAATTTGAGAATGGTACCTGAAGGGATGATAGACTGGTCCAAGCAAGGTTTCCTCCACCCATATCAGTTAATACTGAATTTGAACCTAATAAAGTATATGGAAGAGTATAAGTTATATTTGAAGACCCGGAAGTAGGTAAAGTAAATCTATTATAACTGTTAAACATATTTTTAATTGTAAAAGAGCCTTGGTAGCCATTACCGCCAGTACTAATATCACCTGTTACATTTTCCGTTCCGGTAACAGACAATAGGTTAGTAGTATTATCCCATGTTAAATTTGAACTTCCGGTAAGAGTGCTCGATGTAGAGAAAAATGGAATATATTTATTCGTCCCGGTTCCCGAAATAAATGAAGGTGCACCCGTTATTTTTGTCCATCCAACATCATTAACATTTGCATCTTTAACAGCTAAATTTGCAAGCTGTGTTGTGCTCACCGATGATGCTGCTAATTTTGCGTTTGTGACGTTGCCGTCTGCGATCTTCGTGGTTGTTACCGAGCCGTCTATGATGTTGCTTGTGCCTATTGAATTTAATGCCAATTTCGGATTTGTGACGGATCCATCGGCTATTTGAGTTGTGCTCACTGATGATGCGGCTAATTTTGCATTTGTGACGTTGCCATCTGCTATTTTCGTGGTTGTGACCGAACCGTCGATCAAATTTGTATTGCCTACTGAATTTAATGCCAATTTCGGATTTGTGACCGAACCATCAGCTATTTGGGTTGTGCTCACCGATGATGCGGCTAATTTTGCATTTGTGACGTTACCATCTGCTATTTTCGTGGTTGTGACCGAACCGTCGATGATGTTGCTTGTGCCAACTGAATTTAATGCCAATTTCGGATTGGTGACCGAGCCA
>JAPLFL010000090.1 GCA_026390695.1 Candidatus Kapaibacterium sp.
AAAGATTGGCTTAAAAAGATCAGTTGAGAAGCTAAAAAAATGGAGCTTTTAAAAATTCCGAACCCTGAATTTTTAAAAGCTAAAAAAAAACTGTCTCAGGTGAAAAAAAGCTTGGAATTCAACATAAAAGACAGCCTCAATAATATTTTCATACTAATTTGTGATTTCTATAATCATGACAGTTCCCGCGCATGAAACTATGTGAAAACTACTTCCCTCCCGTCGGATTTTCCATCCGATGGGTTCCAAGGCTCCTCCAATTAGAAGGAGCTCCTGACTGGAGGGAAAATAATTATAAAAAATAAATTCGATTTCAATGTAATTATTTGCGTTTTGAACTGTTATTATGCAAATGAAAATTGTTAAATCAATCTTTGAAGTGAAATTTATATACAGAAACAATATCTGGAGGTTCTTATGAAAAATTTATTTTACAAATCATTTGCAGTTATATTTCTTCTAAGTTTCTATTTACCTTATATTTCCAATAGCGCTGGAGTTGACATGAACAATCTGAAAGCGCTTATGCCAATGAATTTTGGAGCGACAAATGCAGGGCGCGATTTCTGGTTTACAGTTCCTCCCTGCTTTTATGATGCCAGTTTTAGTAATGAAAATCTTATTCGGGTTTTTGTAACTTCTGCAGAAGCCACTTCCTGTATATTGGAAGTACCGGGTAAAGGCTATTATTCATACCAACAGACGATGCCAAATGATGTAATCCAATTTGCACTGACTCCAAACGATGCACAACCTTATGTAAAAATTAACTCTGAGCCTTGTTATCCGGAGAAAGTTTATCCGGGAGCCGGAGTGCATGTTTATTCAGATGGCCCGATAATAGTTTATGTTGCTGTGCGTTTTCATTACACATCAGATTCTTGGGTATGCATACCTACAGCTGCTCTTGGCAAAGATTACTTAGTTTCATCGTATGGAGATATGACTTCGATGTTCCCTTCATACACCTTGCCAAGTTTGAGTGGCTGCGTTGCCGCGTTTGACGATACGAAAGTGCGCTTTACTTTGGGCGGGAATCCTAAATCAGTAACTGCCGGTGGTCTTCAACCACTACAATCTGAAAATGTAGTTCTGAACAAAGGAGATGTCTGGATGATTTCCACAAAAGGAGCAGATGCTGACCTTAGTGGCTCGAAGTTTTCTGCCAATAAACCAGTTGCAGTTGTATCTGGAAATCAGTGTGCTAATATTCCGACGGATAATCAATGGTGCGATTATGTAGCTGAAATGGATGTTCCAACTTACGTTTGGGGGCTTGATTACTATATCCCGATAATTCCGATGAGGAAATATCCTTCTATAATTCGAATTTATGGAAGAGACCCCGGAACTTCAGTTTATCGAGATGGGAATATGATAGCAACATTTACACAAGTTCCGGGACTATTAGGTAAAGGCTGGTTCGAACAGCGTATGCACCCAATGGGAATCAAGCCACATTCAGTTGCACTAACAGGAACTGCTCCTATCAATGTTGTTCAATATAATTGCGGAACACAGGAAGATGGATACCCAATTCCAAACAGCGATCCATTTGAAATGAGAATAAGTCCACTTCAGCAGTTTCAAACTGAAGTAACTTTCTGTACCCCGGGACTTCGTGGTAATTTTGGATTTCCAGATAATTATCTCAATCTTGTATATGAAACTAATGAATTCGGATATATGCCGGATGATATGATGTTTGCAAAAGTTGAAGGTGGCGGTTTTGCGTGGCAGAAATTAAATCAAAAATACGCAGGTATTGATGAAAAGTTCTCGAAATTGCTACAACCTGGAAACAGGCAGTTTGCTAACAAGTTGATAAGGCTTAGCGGTGATGGAGTATATAAAATAAAGAGCGTTCTTCCTTTTGCAGTTTATAATTTTGGTTTTAGTGCCAATGATTCTTATGGTCATCCGGTTAGCTTGAATCTTGTGGATATGGATCATCCTGAAACTAATCCTCCTGACCCAAAATGGACAACACATTGTAATGGTGATGTTAATGACGGAACTGTAACTGATATGCCGGATGATGATTCGATGCGCTCTAATCTTGCAAGAATAGATTTAATTAAAGATAGTACATTCAATTATCAATTTTCATATAAAGATTTCATCCCCGGACAAACCCGAACTACAACTTGGAAACTGAACGTTATAGATCCATTGAAAGATGCTCAGGCTTTTGTGAAATTTTCTGATCGTCGCGGAAATGATACAGTTATTGTTGTTCAATATACATCAGTTAAAATTCAGGTTGATCCCAAAACTTATGATTTCGGACTTTCTCAAAAAGGCGATGTTAAAACGATGGATTTTACTGTCTCAAATTTATCACCATTATCACCTCTGACAATATCAAAAATTTTTTTACAAAAAGGCAATCATAGCTTTACAATTGACACTCAAGGTATTAAATTTCCGATATTTTTGCCGCCTTCCGGAAAACTCACTTTCAAAGTCAGGTTCGATGCTTTGAGTGAAGGTCATTTTGCCGATTCGATCATTGTAACCGATGATTCCTGTTACAGATTAAATCTTTCACAGCTAACTGCTGATGTCGGTGGGCCGGTTATTATTGTTGGGGCAAATGGAAAAGATTTGTGGGATGCTGATTTCTCCGATCAGGAAATTTATACATCCGGATCAAAGCTCGTAAGTATTAAAAATACAGGAAACAAAGATTTAATCATTAATGATTTTAAGAATTTCAATAATCCAGATTTTAAAGTAGATTTCGGAAGACCTATTTCATCAATTAATCCCCTAATAATCAAACCGGGTGATCCTGATTTTCTATTCAGAGTAACTTTTACTCCGAATCACATTAATATTTATATGGATTCACTGATCTTTTATAGTAACGCATTTCGTGATGACAATGTTTGCAAGGTCAAAGGCAACAGTTTCGGAATTGATAAAGTCGAAAATATCCCCGATTTATCCTATAGAATAAGTATTTATCCCAATCCTGTTAATTCAAATACGGCAAACTTCAATTATTCATTAAGTTATTCATCCGATATAGAGATTAAAATATATAATTCATATCAGGAAACTATTGCGATTCCGTTTAACGGCGAACAACAATCAGGCGATTACTCGATTCCATTATCAGTTGATAGTTTTCCAAACGGAGTATATTTTATTAGAATAAATTCGGGCGGAGAAATAAGAACAGTTAAATTAATAATAATGAAATAAATAGTTGAAAGTTAAAATTCCATCGACGGAAGATAAATTTCCATCGACGAAAGATAAATCTAAGCCTCGGGAAGATAATTCTAAGCCTCGGAAAGATAAATCGAAGCCTCGGGAAGATAAATCTAAGCCTCGGAAAGATAATTCTAAGCCTCGGAAAGATAAATCTAAGCCTCGGAAAGATAATTCTAAGCCTCGGAAAGATAAATCTAAGCCTCGGAAAGATAATTCTAAGCCTCGGAAAGATAAATCTAAGCCTCGGAAAGATAAATCTAAGCCTCGGAAAGATAAATCTAAGCCTCGGGAAGATGAATTTCCGTCCTTGAAAGATAATTCGCATCAAAAAATTATGTTTTTCATTGCTAAAAATGATCTTTTCACGATTTTAATTATCTTTTAATAATTTCATATAATCTTTTCACTAATAAAAATCTATATTGATTGAATTAGATTATTTTTCGTAATGATTAGAATATAGTAATCATTGATAAATATTAATAAAGAATTGTTTCAAAAGTAAAATATAGTATGCAAAATGTACAAGTAATGGAAAAATTTGAATATTTCAAATAACCTAATCTCATTTGCAAACCTTAGTAGAACAATCACCCCTCGGAAATCCAAACCTTATTAGCTTATTCCGCATTCCAATTAACTAATAAGGTTAAAATATATGTGGGCTTGCATCTCTACTAAGGTCGAAGAATTTTTCAATAAGGTTTTTCAAATTAAAATTTATTTAGACATCCAATGTTTTGAAAACATTGGATGTATTGTCCTGTTCCGAATGAATATCCGACCTGTGGAATTGATCATCGCATAATTAATTCTTGCTCATTTTTGTGATGTTTTCGTGTTTTAAGTGTTATTATAGTTATGGAATGTGCAATTTTGGAAAAACTATGGAGATCATTATGAAAAGAAGTTTATACCTTTTATTATCAATAACTATTTTCTTTCTGATAAATCAACCAAATTATACACTGGGCGCGGATTTTGATCTTGCAAAATTGAGGCAGGATATGCCTTTGATGTTCGGTTCTCATAATGCCGGTAAAGATTTTTGGTTCACAGTACCACCTGGTTTTTATGATGAAAGTGCCGGGAAAACAAAAATTAGAATTTTTATTTGCTCTCCTTACAAATCTCTTTGCATTGTTGAAATTCCTGGAAAAGGATATTATGCTACTCAATCAACCATTCCGAATGATGTAATTCAAATTGAACTCAGTCCTGCAGATGCTCAGGTTTATGATAAAAAAGGTAACGAGCCATGTTATCCCGAGAAAATATATCCGGGAGCAGGAATACATGTTTATTCGGATGTTCCGATGATAGTTTATTGTGTTGTTCGTGCGCATTATACAAGTGATTCCTGGCTTTGTATTCCGACAGCAAGTTTTGGTAAGGATTATATTGTTTCTTCGTACGGAGATATGACTGCAATGTTTCCTTCTTATACATTACCAAGCCTTAGTGGCTGTGTTGCAGTTTATGACGATACTAAAGTCAGGTTTACATTGGGTGGAAATACCAAGACGATAACTGCCGGAGGATTAGCGCCACTTTCTTCGGCCAATGCAACATTAAATAAAGGTGATGTTTGGATGTTTTCATCAAAAGGACAAGATGCCGATCTTACTGGCTCGAAATTCTCAGCGAATAAACCAATCGGCGTAGTATCGGGTAATCAATGCGCAAATGTGCCGATCACAAATCAATGGTGCGACTATATTGCGGAAATGGAATTGCCAACTTATACCTGGGGCAAGACTTATTACGTGGGTAAGATCCCGAATAGAAAGAATCCGTCGATTGTTAGAATTTATGCGAAGGATCCTGGAACTTCGTATTTTGTTGATGGAAATATGGTTGGAACATTTTCATCGGTTCCGGGTTTATTAGGAGCAGGTTGGTTTGAGCAGCGCTTGCACACAATGGGAACAACATTGCACAGTGTTTGTATTTCTGGATCGGGGCCGATTAATGTTGTTCAATATAATGTCGGATCAGAAGAAGATGGCTATCTGATTGCAAAATATGATCCGTTTGAAATGGCTATTATCCCAGTTGAGCAATTCAAAAAGGAAATTTCATTCACTACGCCTGGTGTTAAAGGGAATGGATTTGCTGATAATTATGTGAATCTGGTTTATGAAACCGATGGTAACGGGCGAATGACAAATGATTTTATATTTGGAACATCAACAAATGGGAATTTTACTTGGGAGAAATTGAACTCAAGAGATAGCAGCAAAGATGAAATTTTTACCCAGAGATTAGCCGATGGCAATAAGCAATATGCTTTAAAATTGATTCGGCTAACAGGAGATGGACTTTATAAAATAAAAGCGGATAAACCTTTTGCTGTATATTCCTTTGGTTTTGACGATTATAGTTCTTACGGACAAGCAGCGGGTCTTAATCTTATTGATCTGGAACATACGGATTCTGTCCCTCCGGTGCCAAAATGGACAGATCATTGTGATGGGAATATAAATGACGGAACAGTTACGGACATGCCCGATGATGGTTTACTCAGGTCAAACCTTGCAAGAATAGATATAATTAAAGATAGTAGTTATAATTATGAATTTCAATATAAAGATTTTATACCGGGACAAACCAGAGCAACGACATGGGCACTTTATGTTATTAATCCAATGGATGATGCGAGAGCTTTCATTAGATTTTCTGATAGAGGTGGAAATGATACGGTTGTTATTATCAGTTATAATCCCGGGCATTTGAATATCTTGGAAGTTTCACCTGAAAATACAGATTTTGGGTATTTGAAAAAAGGTGAAGAGAAAACAAAGAACTTAGTTATAACAAATCCATCTGATTATATTGAATCAAGGATTTCCAAGTTGATACTATTAGACACAACTCAACATTTTACTTTTGAAAATTTTAGTTCTCCTTTGCCTTTAGTTTTGCATCCATTAGAAAGCCTTACATTTACTGTAAGATTTAAAGCTGAAGAAGAAGGTACTTTTAGAGATTCAATAGGAATATCTTATGGTTCCTGTTCCTCTTACGGGAGATCATATTTATATGCCAGTGTAGGAGTGCCTGTTATTATTGTTGGAGAGACTCCAAACTCAAAATATGATGCAGATTTCGGAAGAATGGAATTAAATAAAATAAGCACTAAATCAGTAAATGTAAGAAATACCGGGAATACATCTTTAATTGTAAACGGGCATACATCTCTACATAATCAAGAATTTAAGTTTTCTTGGGGTGCTGATGGTGAGCCAACGGCTTCGAGTCCCTGGATACTTAATCCAAACACACAGAAAACTTTTTCAATAAGTTTTTCACCTATAAATTCAGGTACTTTTACTGATCAAGTAACTTTTCAGAGTGATGCTCAAGTATTAGATAGTATTTGTTCAATTATAGGTATTGGGAATGATGTGAATGCTGTAAATGATGGCTCAGGTTCGGTAAAAGACAATATTATTGATTTAGAAATTGCTCCCAATCCTGTTAATTCGGCTAATCTCAATTTGAATTTTTCAATTAATCAGAGTTCTCATGTTGAAATTAAAATATATAATTCATATCAGGAGATTATTGCCATTCCTGTAAATACTGAACAGCCGTCAGGAAAGCACTTAGTCACACTTTCTGCAGAACATATTCCTAATGGTATATATTTCGTAAGAATTAGTGCAGGAGCTAATAGTAGGACTGTAAAATTTATTATTTTAAAATGATGTTTAAAAATTTATCATATTGTTTGTTATTTAAATAAATTTTTGTAATTTTGTATGTTCGTTCTCATTTTTTCATTTGCAGAAGATATAATATGAGTTTATTCATTGAAATATTCATTTTAGAAAATAAAGTATTATTCAAATACATGGGTTTATTATGAAAAGAAATCTTTACTCAGTACTTATTGCAATAATAATTTCCGCAATTTGTTCACTTAACCTCGCATCAGCTCTTGATGTAGATATTAACAAGCTAAAACAGGAAATGCCTTTCATGTTTGGCTCTTCAAATGTTAGCAATGATTTTTGGTTTACAGTCCCTCCTTGTTTCGATGATGCGAGTGGTGGTGCAGAGAACTTTATAAGAATATTTATTACCTCTCCTTTTGAGACTCAATGTGTAGTTGAAATACCTGCAAAAGGCTTTTATTCAACTCAAAAAACAATTCCGAATGATGTGATCCAGTTCCCGCTTACTCCAGCTCAGGCTCAGGTTTATGTAAAGAAAGGTGGAGATCCTTATGTTGCCGAAAAAATTTATAAAGGAGCAGGGATTCATGTTTACGCAGATGCTCCATTAACAGTTTATGTATCAGTTCGATATCATTATACAAGTGATTCATGGCTCTGCATCCCTACTTCTGCACTTGGGACGGATTATATTGTTTCATCCTACGGAGACATGACTGCAATGTTTCCAAGTTACAATTTGCCAAGCCTAAGCGGTTGTGTGGGAGTTTTTGATGATACTAAAGTCACATTTACTTTGGCTGGAAATCCGCAAAGTGTCACAGCAGGCGGGCTTAAGCCATTTGAAAGTACAACTGTAACTTTGAATAAAGGTGATGTATGGATGCTCTCAAGCAAGGGGCCTAATGCCGATCTGACTGGATCAATATTCTCAGCAGATAAACCAGTTGCTGTTGTATCAGGAAATCAGTGCGCAAATATTCCGACGGATAACCAATGGTGCGATTATATTGCAGAAATGGACATGCCAACTTATATTTGGGGTTTGGATTATTTTGTCGGGCAATTACCAGGAAGAAAATATCCTTCTATTTTACGAATTTATGCTAAATATCCTGGAACTTCCATTTATAGAGATTCTGCAATGGTTGGTACAATATCGGAAGTACCTGGATTATTAGGAAAAGGATGGTTAGAACAGCGAATGCACCCAATGGGTTTGAAACCTCATAGTGTTTGCATTTCAGGATCAGCCCCTATCAACGTTGTCCAGTATAATACCGGTGTTCAGGAAGACGGTTATCCACTACCAAACAGCGATCCGTTTGAAATGTCAATAGCCCCATTGCAACAATATCAAAAAGAAGTTACATTTTGTACTCCGGGACTTCGTGGTAATTTTGGATTTACAGACAATTTTATTAATCTTGTTTATGAAACCGACGGCAACGGATTAATGCCTTATGATATGATGTTTGCAAAGGTCGAAAGTGGGCAATTTACATGGAAACAATTAAATCAAAAATTTCCGGGAAAAGATGAAAAATTTACAAAACTCATACAACCGGGTGACAGAGCATATGCCTTAAAACTCATAAGACTTCCTGAAGATGGAGTTTATAAAATAAAAGCTGAGAAGCCATTTGCCGCTTATGCCTTTGGTTATGGTTACTGTGATTCTTATGGTCATGTTGTCAGTGCTAATTTTGCTGATCTTAGTGTTGTTGATGAAATACCTCCTGATCCACATTGGACGGTTTCCTCGGATGGGAATATCACTGATGGCACTGTTACCGATATTGGAGGCAGTATTGCAAATAGAGGAGCTATAAAAGATGGCATTCAGGCTGATCCACCAAGTTCCAATTTAGCGAGAATTAATCTCATACCTGGTTATAGTTATAATTATGAATTAAAATATCAGGAATTTATTCCGGGTAAATCTAAGACTACAAACTGGACTCTGAAAGTTGTTGATCCCATTAAAGCAGCAAAAGCTTACATCAGATTTTCAGACCGGCGAGGCAATGATACAGTTATCTCTGCAAGAAATAATAAAGTTGGGGTAGAGGACAATTTGGATATTATAAAATCAAATGATAATGGAATCTTTCTTGAAGTGACACCCAATCCTGTTGAGAATAATTCAACTATCAACTTCTCAATCAAACAAAGTGATAAAATTAGTATTCGATTATATGATCAGTCCGGAAAACTTGTAGAAACTCTGGCAGAAACATTTTATGAATCTGGTCTGAAAAGTATTAGCTTCAAATCCGGGAACTACAGCCATGGAGTTTATTTTATCCAATTAAAAACTTCATCTAATGAAAAAGCAGTACCAATTACAATTATTAAATAAGTTATGCTTATCAATCCGAAATATTTTTTAGATGTAGAGAAGAACCTGAGCAGATTATTTGCTCAGGTTCTTCGATTATTTTGTTTTCTTTTTACATTTTTCATTCTTTTTGCTTTTGCTTCTTTTAATATTAAAGCACAAGTTTTATTCAATAATAACTTTAACAATATTTTTGAATATCAAAACACAAGTTTTCAGTACAATATTGATGAGCACTTCGACACATTAGCTCCTGTCCCAGCATGGTCTTTTCTATGTAATGGGCTTACTGTGTCGGGAATAGTAAAAGATATGCCTGACAATGATTCAATCCGTTCAAATTTAGCAAGAATTGATTTTCTAACTGACAGTTCATATAATTATAATTTTTCATTTAAGGCGTTTATATCCGGCCAAACAAGATCGACAACTTGGTCATTGTCCGTGCAAGACCCGGCTGCTGATGCTCGTGCATTTATTAGATTTTCAGACCGGCGCGGAAATGATACTTTAATAACTATTCAATATTTCTCACAAAAAATTACAATAAATCAAACGAACTATGATTTTGGAAATATTAATACCGGTGAAAAGAAAAAACGTGATTTTGTAATTACAAATACAAATGCCAGTGAACAAGTTAGAATAACCGATCTATTTTTTTCTAAAGACAGTTCGGGTTTTACTATTGATTCTATTATGCCAAAATTACCAATCATCCTACCTTCCAAGGCTTCATTTACTTTTACAGTTAGTTTCAATTCAAATACAAATGGGATGTTTGAAAATAAAATAATTATTTGGGATAGTACTTGTTATAAATATGGCGAACTCAATTTAACCGCAACTGTGGGTTTGCCAAAAATTATGGTTGGAAGTTATTTAAATAAAATTTGGGATATGGATTTTCAAAGTCAAGAGATATATTCCAAGAATTCTCAAAAAATATCAATAAGAAATATTGGAGAATTTGATCTAATTATCAGTGGATACAAAAATTTTAGTAATCCTGTTTTTATTTCAAACATGGGAAGGATCATTTCACTTAACAATCCCTTAATTATTAAATCGGGTGATCCTGATTTTTATTTTGAAGTTTTATACACACCTAACCATTTGGGGACAAATATTGATTCTATTATTTTTTATAGCAATGGGCGCGGCGCTGATAGCATTTGTAGAGTTATTGGTACAAGTTATGGTATTGATAATGTGACTGAGCCTGAGGATTCGATTAATGATAATGAATATTTGGAAATTTCCCCGATTCCCTGTTTCACAGATGATTTTGTAATTAAATATAAAATTCAAGAAAATTGTTTAGTAAAATTAACTATTTCGAATACCTTGGATGAAATAATAACTATTCCATTAAACGAAGCAGTTATGGCTGGTGTTCATTCGATTTCTTATCATATTGGTAGCTTGCAAAATGGGATTTATTTGTGTAAAATCCAAGCCGGTAGATTTAGAAAAACGATTAAATTTGTGATTTCAAGATAAAATAGTTTTTAAATTAAAGTATAAAAACGTAAAAAGCCGCTATGAAAGCGGCTTTTCTTTGGCTCCTGAGGAGGGACTTGAACCCCCGACCCTCTGATTAACAGTTATATTGAATATGTAATAAAATCAATAGGTTAATTGCTCGTACTGCTTATCCGCCACACGCTCGCCACACAATAATTTTATTATCGTATCGTTGTAGAGTTTTTTTGAACACAAACATTAAAAAACTTATTGGAGAAACTATGCCTAAACATTCACTCGCTTTTATGGAACTCCGAAAACTTACTTGTGAAGCAGTAATCTATTTAATCATTGACGAAGCATACGAGAGCGAAAAAAGCGCTCTGGAGCACATTATTAAACAATCTGCAAAAACTAATACAAAAACCGGCTTCTCGCAATGCCTTAAAAAGGCATATAAACAATATAAAGATTTTAAATATACTCAAAGCAAAAAACACTCAAAACGTCCAAAAACGTCCCAAAACGCCCAAGCGCAAAATCCAGTAACTTGATGAAAATAAAAGGTTTATAGGAAAAAAAATTTTTTTTTCATCTGGGTTTGTTCTATTTATGAGGGGAAACAGTTCTTAACTTTTTGCTATAAATAGAAAAAATTAAATGGATTATTGGTTAAATCCAACATCTCAAGATCAAAACACACAGCTTCAGGGCTGGTTTAGCAATTATTGTGAAGGTACTATTAACGTACCTTTGGATTATGCTGTTTGTGAAACATGGTTTTGGGTTAATAAAAGCGCCACTAATGGGACATTTGAGCCGCCTTGGTTTATTGCAAACGAACCTTATCCTAAAGCGATAGTTAAATTAATTATCGAAAGATATGTAAATGGTGTGCTTGGGGGCGAGTGTCCAGAGTTTAATGGCAAGGACGATACTCCGCAAATCAATTATCTTGTTAAAGCTGTAAACAATCCAAATATATCTGAAGGACAATATAGGGCGGTATTCTATGAATTAAGGCAAGGTGTTCATGTTCTTGACGGCTCCCGCGCCTCTATATATCCATGCGTTCTTTATCCTGTTTCAGCACCAAACTGCAAAGATAAAACCGCCGCTTATAACCAACAAATGAATAATTTTATTGCACAACAAGGTATATCCGATGGAAAAGATTGTAATGCAAATGATTTTTGGTGTAATCTTAGCGCAGATATTCGCAGTTTAATTATCTGGACACTTGTCATAGGTGGTGTAGGAACCGGAATATATCTTTATTTCAATTATTCATCAATAAAATCAAAGATAGGTGGATAAGTGGAGTTAAAAGTAGTAAAAATAGGCTCCGGCGACGATGCAATATTCCTAACTTTAACAAAGATGGAGCAGTTTGCTCGCGAAGATTCAAAAGATTCTGTTATTAAAAAAATAGCAAACAAACTAAAAAATCAAACGGCAGTTGATAAAGATTACGAATTTAATTTGGCAAAATCAGTATTTGATTATGTTTATAAAAATGTAAAATATGTTCACGACGAAGATATTGCTGGTGATACAATTCCTGATTGGAGCGCTTCGGATAGAACTGAATTTTTAACACGACCAAAGTATTTATTAAGTGAAACTTACCGCGGTGACTGTGACGATATGGCAGCCGCTTGTTGCGCTTTGTATCTGGCTCTCGGATACAGAACCACAATTAAAGCAATAGCATGGAAACCTAATCTAAATGGTGGTAAATCGGAGTTTTCCCATGTTTATTCAGAAGTATGTTTGGAAACAACTTTTGGTAAACCTGTTTGGGTTCCTTGTGATCCTGTTATACCAAAACTCGGTCTTGGTTTTGGACGCGAAAAAGATAATGTTTTAAGAACAGAAATAAGAGAATTATAATGTGTGCAAACGTAGGATGCGGCTGTAATAAACAGTTACAAGGACTTGGAGAAGTCGATGGAGGAGCAATATTTGAAAATTACTACTTAACAAAAATGTCAGCCGAAGATAAAATCTCCGCCGGAACCGCTTTGTTTTCTGGTAATATGGAACCACTAAAAATGCACTTAAAGGCGGCTTTTGCCGATGTGTGTACGGCTGGAGCAATGGATAATATGACGCAATGGTATGAGGCAAACAAAACAGTAATATGGGTTTTACTTGGTTCCGCTGCACTTCTTCTTGGAATATACTTGTTTTCGGGACACTAAAACTATATGGGCAAATACGATAACATAACACTTCCAAAAAACATTACTGATGGCTCTGAATATAGCGGTCAGTATCTTGCTACATTGGAAGGCTTATCGGAAACTGCAAACTTACAACTTGAACTTGACAAGAAGTTGTGGACGCCACCAAAAGCTGGTGAATACGGTTTTGAAGGCAGCAAAGCTCCTCATTATTCAATCTTACTAAACGAGGCACAGTACGGTGATTCTTATTACGGCTTCAAAAGAATTATGAAGGTTGAAAGACCACAGTTCTTTACTGATAACGCTGGTAATACTATTATAATCGGAATGTATAACGACAAATCAGATCGTTTCAATAACAGCTATAATTTAGTTGCTCAGTTTTACAATGAAGGTTTATTGACACTTGGCGCTCCTGTTGAATACAAAGCCGCCGACGGTTTGCCAAATATTATGCGAGCAAACAGAGCTTATGGGAGTTCGGCGGATAATGAAACTTATAACTGGCTAATTAAAGGTTCCGGTGCAAGCGGATATAACGCAAGCTCTCCGAGTTGGTACAATATAATGGTTGCAAGGGAAAAAGCAGGTAAAGCCGCTTTCCCTTATGTTTATTTAGTGATAAGTGGTGAGCCTCCGAGCTTCAAATCCGTGTTTTCACAGGTAGCCCCATATATTATTGCCGGGCTTGGTATGATAACTGGCGGTGTGGGTGCGGGAATAATCGGAACAGCGTTTAAAATATTTTCACAAATAGCAGTGAAATATGCTTCAGGACAGCCAATTGGATTAGCGGACTTATCAACCGTAGCGGCTTCTTTATTACCGTCCGTCGTTCCTGCGGATTATCAGGCAAAAATAGCGGCTGCTCTTAATCAGCCGAATTTTAATTTCAATGATCCTGTAAATTCTGTAATGAAGATTGCAGGAGTTGATGAAAAAACAGCAAAAATTGTAAACGATTATTATTTACGCGGTTCAAGAATATTTAATGCAAAAGGCACAGCAAACCAATTACAAGTATTAGCAAATGAATTTGGTTATAAAATAAATGCAGCGGATTCAAATAAAATTTACACGGCATTAAAAAATCGTGATTACTTGGCACTTGCCGCAGGTGCGGGCATGACTGCTATTGCCTCGTCAAAAATAGTAGAAAACTACGTGAACAATAATCTCGTTCATGGCTTGATAAAAAAACCGGAAAACTTTGAAGATTATGTAAACGGAAAATTGTTCGATATTAATTCTGTTCTTGACATTCCGCACGTACAGCAGTATTTGAATAACGCCATTCAAAATAAATTTGATTTAAAAGGCTTGCCTCTTCAGTCGCTTTCGGGTGGTATGCCCGGAGCTGCAACAGTCGTGAAGGCAATATTGCACAATGTACCCGATGGATTAGATTTCACTACGGATTTGCATCAATCACTTGTTTCGATGATCTCAGGAAGATTACCGAACCAAGATGAAATAGAAAAAATAGCTTATAGTGGATTATATAATCAGGCAATGACCAAAGTACAAGAGGGAAAACAGTTTATCATGCCAACACAAATTCCACCGGATAAACAACTGAAAATGCAAGAAAATCTTAACAAAGACTTGCAGGGTAATTATGTTGGTTTGGTTGAGAGTGCGGACACACTGAGCAGAGCGGCAGATTCGTTTTTTAACGCTTTAACAAACCCATCAAACGGATGGTTATAGGAGATAAATATGTTCGGTAGTTTTCAAAATACAGTAAACCCAAATGAGACAATACTTTCAAGCACCACAAAACCTTGTGGTGGTCAAAGTGGCGTTCCTTGTGGCGCAGATGGCAAGGCAATAAGCCCAAAAGGTGTGGATGGCGCAGTTAATGTGATATTTAATTTAAACTCACAGAACACAAGCGAAAACCCTTTTAGTTATTCCGAATCGCCCGTTGTGCAGAATGGAACAATTGTTCCACCGGTGTTCAGTAACGCAACAATCGTTCCGCCGGTATTCCAAACAGGGGTAGCAACTCCAGTATCAAATACATATTACAATACACCACAGGGCGGCGGCGTGGTTAATCCTTCTTCATTCACCCCGTTTACTCCAAACCCAAGCAACCATCCATCTGCTCCAGTGATTACAACAAATCCGGGCGCAGCACCATTATCAGCGCCACCATCTCAGCCAGTGGCGGCAAGATCAGAAATATTGTCAAACGGCTGGACATAAGGAGAAAAAGAATGAACGGAAATTATCAAAATAATAATAACGAAAATGTTTACTCAAGATATTTCCAAAACGGAAATGTGTTGAGTGGATTAAATGATGTAACATTGACAGATAGATACGGGTATCCAGACACTATGCTTGGTAGTAACTTCACAACCGACACAAACCTACTTATACGGATAGAGCCGGGTAGTATGATTGAAGAGGCTGGCAAACGGCTTGATATAGCAAACCAAATAGCACTGGCAACATCTTTGGATCGTTTTGCTCCGGGCGTGTTTCAAAAAATACCTTATGGCGCTGGTCATCTAAAGTTTAAAGACTTAAAAGGCAATATTGCCGCTTGGTATCAATATTATGTAAATGATTTTGCTAATAGCAATACAAACAATATCCTGACTTACGTAAAAACAACAATGCTTGAAAGTTATGTATTCCTTAGACCGTCGGACTGTACCTTGTGGGTTCCGTTCCGTGGCTGGGAGATGCGGGATAGCGTACCGGGACAATCTTATATACAATATATTGCTTTGGGGTGTAATAAAATAATAGCGAACGTCCCGAATATAGAAATCCATCTCGGTATGGATAGCAATAATGGAAATGGCATATCTCATTTAAGAGATTTAACTGTAAACGCGGCTTGTTTCCCTGATGCAGTAGTGGCGTGGCTATTGGGCGGCGCTGTGTTAAATGGATTAAGCGATCCGGCTATTATTGGTGGCAGGACTTTCGACACTTCAAAAACAGCAAATTATCAGGGTGGCTGTGAGTGCCTTGTTGGTGGTGTCCCAAAGCCGAAAACAGTTTTGCCCGACAATCCCGTGTTACCTCTTGAAAGCGGCGATTGTCCTTGCAAGCAAGAAACAATTATTAAAGAAATTACTTTTTATTTAAGTCCAAATAAAAACTCAGAAGCCGACGTGCCAGTGCAGATACCGTCAGAACAAGTAATTTGCGGCGACACGAACACAACCACCGGCGATCAAATACCTTGTGACGAGGTGTCTAACCAAATACAAACAGCTCTTCAGAGCTATTCAGCTCCGGCAACAACAAGCGGTTTGGGCGGCTATGGATATAATGATTCAAATTATACTCCGTATTTTGCATTTCAATCTTATGGTTATGAACCACCGATTCATTTCGCTGGTTTTGGCGATGTGGACTTGTCGGTTTATGGCAGTGCCAATCCTCCTGTTTTCCCTTGGAGTAAAGATGTAAAAAGTCAAATATGGGACACTTTAAAAAGTGGTGTCTATGGTAGCGGACTATCAATAAGCTCAAACGACAACTTATTACTAAATTTCAGTAATCCCAATAATTGGTGCTTTAAAGAATCTGACTGGAAAAATATGATATTCCAATCTGATCCATTATGTTGTATGGTTGATGGTTTTTATATCGCAATATATCCTTCTAACGAAGCGACTAATTATTATATAGAAATAGTTAAAAGTGGCGAATACGACACAACGTTTTACAGTACAACTAACAACGGTGCAAGAACATTTAGTTTTATACCCGGCGACACTGAAAACTCTGGCACTGTAAAATCTAAATTAGAATACTGGAGCAAGGGCTGTGTACGTGAGTGTAGCGTTATAACAGCAACTCGTCCTCCCCAAGCCGATACCACCACCACTGATTGCTCTTGTAAATCGACAACACAAACAGTATTGCAAACTTGGTATTTGTCAAAAACACAATCATCGGGAAGTATTCCAATAAAATTCCAAACACAAGGAACCCATTGCGTACCTTCAAAACTAACTACTGGTTATGGCAAAATACCTTGTGATCAACTACGCGCTGCATTGCAAAAAATGGATTATAATCTTGCCGGAATAGATGATTGTGAAACAATATCACAAATGTATGGGTTTGGCTCGGTGTCAAGCCAAGGCATGAGCGGGTTTTGGGATAATATTATAAGCTCTGTAACAGGAGACGCAACAAATTATGTCGGTCATATAATTCAGGACGGCAAAACCACGCTTGTAACAACCACGGACAAAGCAATAGCGGCAGGAATGGGAATAGACGTAAATAATCCTGCAAACCAACAAAAAACGGCTCCAGCGAACGCAATAGTATTAAAACCAACAGAAGATAACTCTACTTTATATACAGTTCTTGCCTTGCTTGGCTTGGGCGGCGCTTATTGGTATTTCAACAAATAACAGGGAAAAAAAATGTACGGAAATAATTATCAAAATAACGGACTTGGCTCGCTTGGAGAGGTAACACCAAGATTTGTTATATTTAGCGGTCACGAAAAAGATTCAGACCCAAAAACAGGGTTTGGTCTTTGTGTTGAACTTGCTGGGCACGTTTCTGGTGATGCAGATATTAACGAAAAACTCGCTTTTATTTTTGAAGCCAATGGTTTTGCAAGAATAACTAATGGCGCAGCAGGTTATTTATACTATAAAGACCTAAAAGGGAATTACAATACTGCTCCAGTACCACAACTAAGTAAATTAGAACAATATGCACAAGTGGATTCGTGCCAATATTCAAGCACAAACTTACAAAGCGGCTATATATATCGTAGAATATCAGATTGTGCTATATTTTATGCAAAAGGTGGAAATGAAGGCAAGTCCGGCGGAGGTTTCTTCGGCGGTGGAGATGAATATACAGATATATATTTTGAAGCTATAAATTCTAATGATTGGTTAGTCAAAAACACTGCAATATTACCGTCAGACGCCTTTTATAATCTATCGCAAAATACAGTTTGTAACAACGGGCAAGCTATTGTAATAATTGGTGATCAAAACGACCCGAACAATCCGAATAGAAATATCACACCTCCGGCAGGTGGCGGTGGTAACGGAACCTCAACACAGGGCGGCGGAATAATTGGTACAGGCACGGGAACTCCCACACCAAGTACAGGCAACGAGGCAACTGATGTACAAGCAATGTATAGCCAAGACACACAACTAATTGGAGTATTGGGAGCCACAAGCGGAGCCACAACAGCGGCAAAACAACAAGCCGTAGCAATATTAATGCAAAATTATGTTACTGCAAATAATTCCACATGGACACCCGCAAATAAGCAAAAAGTAATCAGCCAAATCATGGGTACTGGTTTATTTACGATTGATTCAACAACTGGAGCAATAACAGAAAAAGCCACCGGCAACACTTTAGAAACAAGCTCTACAATATTTGGTATGCCATCTTGGGCTGTGTATATAGGCGGCGCTTTGATATTGTTTTGGATATTCAAGAAATAAATAATTAAGGAAACTATAAATGGATTTACTCACACTATCAGCTTCGCTCACACCAATTTTAACAAAAGCGGCAACAGGTGATGTGGCTTCAAAACAACAAGTACTTGATTTGTATAATGCAAACAAGAACAACTTGTCAGCCGCAGATTTATCAACGCTTAACTCTGTAATCAACGCTTCTGGGTTGTTTGAAACAGACCCAGTAACCGGCGCTTTGAAAATAAAAGGCGCAGCCTCAACAGAAGAAGGACTGCCCGCTTGGGCTTATTTGCTTGGTGGTGGTTTGGTTATTTACTTTCTCTTTATAAAATAAGGAATAACGAATGTGTAACTCATGCAATAACAAACAAAACAATTATCCTTACGGGCAGGGCGCTCTTGGATATTTGGGAGAGACAGCGCAGGCAGGAAGCGACTTCCCTATTAACTCTGCACTTGGTTTGGGGGTTGGTGTAGTTGTAATAGCGGTATTGTTCTTGTTTAACTCGAAACACCAAAAACATACAAAAAAAACAATAATATTTTAAATAATCATTAAAGGACTAACACAATGGCAAAATCATTGATCAACGTTGGCAATATTAAAAAATATGCTAACAAGACAAAAACAGTCAGCGACGCAACGGACGCAGGAATCGCGGTATTGGCTTATGCTGGTATCTGGACACTTGTAGAAAAATTCTGGACTGGTGGAAAAGCTCTGAACGGGACAGTAAAAATACTTATCAGTGGCGCTTTAACATGGCTAACCGGTGCAGTAACAGCACGCCCCGGCGTATTAACCGCAGCATGGGCTTTATCTGCTAACCACGCAGTTTACTCTCTGCTCTCTGGCACAGCAAATACAGCAGGGTTCCCGTTATGGAACACGGCAACAACAGCACTATCACTGCCAGCCGCAACAACTTCTGGCTTGAGCAACATACTACCAACTGCTCAACGCCCTTATCCTTACAACACAGCATTGCCCGGAACCGCCATCGCAACAAACGGACAGCTTGTTAATTTCAGACCAGCCGCACCAGCGCTAACAAGTGGATTACGCGGATTTGAGCAGACAAAAGAATCTTATACTGATGCAGGGTTCCGCAGAACTCCAAGCAGATTATAATATTTACGAAAATCGAATATAATATTTAATAATAATTAATTTAAGGAAAAATACTATGAGTATGGGATTAGTAAACGGAACAACTAAACCGATTTACGGTTATGACAAAATTACCTACTTAGCTTCTGCAACTTTGCCAACAACTCAGCCTATTTTTGGCGCTGAAGGTACAGCAAAAACAGCTATGTATCGCAAAAACTCTCCAATCGAAAAGGCAAAATCTTATAAAACAAGGATTACTGCCGTTCGTTTCAGCCATGATTTTACTTTCAATGGTACTGGTTTTGGAGCTAATGACGCTCTAATCCACGAATACGAAAAAAATGCTTATATCACCTTCAAAGAAGCTGATACTGAGATTTACCGTATTCCTGTAACTGACCTTTTGGAATATCAGGCAAACCTCGTTCTTTCAGTGGATGGAATCACTTTACAAACATCCGACGCAGCACTAACAGCCGTTCACCCACAGCGTAATACTCTTTTACGTCAAGGTAATGGAATGTACGTATTGCCAGCCGATTGGGTTTTACCTAATGGTGGAGATATTGAAATCACTTTGATCCAGCCAGCAATGACTACTGGAGCAACAGCACACGTGCAGCCTGAAACAGCAACCGCAGGTTTCGTTGTAAATCTTGAATATTGGGGCTTCCAAGAGCCTTTATAATTGCTTATCGACTTTTAAGAGCAAAGCCCGCAAGTACGGGCTTGCTCTTAATTTAATTTAAAATCTACAATAAAATATTTTTAACAGAGGACAAAATGAGCAGAAAAGCATTTATTACACCGCAACCTTACGTAGTGAATATTACTGTCCCAAATGGGTCAAGTATAGACACTTATATCGACGCCATTGCAGGTGAAAATTTATCTATCTCAAAAATCACTCCAGTTCTTTATGTCGATGGTCATCCGGTAAACGTAAACACTACTAATACTTTAGACAAGGTTACTGTTCAAATATATCACGAAAATTCAGACGAAACAGCTTTCCGTGGCTCTGCAATTTCCGTTTATACTTTAGAGCAATGGTCAAAAGATGAAATGGAAATGAATTTTGTGATTCCACAATCCACACGCTTGAAAATTACTGTTGCTCACACGACTGCAACATGGACATCAAACGTGATCCAACTTGAATTAGCATTGAACTTTACTCCGGCAAATACCAGTATAGCTAATTATTAATAAACACTTACGGCAAACATTATGTATGATAAATGTTATGATATAATAAATTCTTGCAAAGATTACAATATATTGATTGTACCTTTTATATCAAGCTCTGAAACGAATTTTGTGCAGACTGATTCCCATATTAGTTCAACATCATATTCTGCATATTTATCAGAATTTGAAATACTTGGAAACTCAGTTATATATACAGGCACAGAAGACTTGCAAGAAAACCCTTATCCGTCGCGCTTGCGTCCATTGCAGAGTTACGCGGATTTAATCAGCGCTCATAACGAAGTAATGTTTGTCGGAGCGCAGTTTGAGGCAATAAACACATTAAAAGAAGGCAGCACTGAGCAAGTGGCGGGCGTTTACAGCTCAATACTTGCATCTCAGGCAAATACGCTTGGCTCTTATATTGCAACGAGTTCGCTCAACACAATTCCAGTAACATGGAGACCAAACGGTTTTCGCCCAAAGGTGAAAATTAACGGGCAAGAGTTGTTAAACCTTAGCAAGTCAGCTTATGGAAATGGATCAAACAAAGGTGATTTGGGTTTAGGAATAAAATTGCCGTTTGAGGTATATACTTTTAAAAAATACGATCAGCAGATCAATTCGATTGAGGTTAATGCAGCTTGCGGGCAGTTTGTTAATGTATCGACCACGGTATATTGGCAGAGGTTCCCCGTTAGCGCAATGCTTTATTTTTTATACAGATAATTAATTTTTGGAGTTTTTTATGAATAACACAGAACAGACTAAACTACAAAATCCGATTTCTGCAAAAGCAAGTTATAATATAGCCAACGAGTTTGACGATAACAAAACTTACGCAATAGGTGTTTCGCTGGGCTACCCAATGAAAGCACAAAAGCCGGATTTTGATTTTAACCACTTTAGCCGAGTAAATCCGGGAGTGGTTTTTAAAAGTGAAGGAGCAAAATCCTTCTTGCAATTCCTTCAGGAGAATCCTTACAAAATATCAAATGTCGATGTTGCTTATACGCTTTTCCAGATTGCGCCAGATTTTAAATATTTAGCTCAGGGGAGCATACAGAAAAATGTTGCAGCGCCAGCGCCACCAACAACTGCACCGATTGTAGTGCAGCCGTCTCAGGACACAGCTGGTCTTGCTGGCTTATCGGACAGAATACTTGAAACAGTAACAAGCCACCAGCGCGAACTATACGACAATATTTCACGCGCTAAAGACAATGAAAACCAGACCTTACGGGGCTTATTAGACCAAAACAATATCACGAATATATCTGCACCGTTTATGCAGATTATCTCCGCAAAAGACGAACAAATAAATCTTTTAATGAGACAAATTGCAGATATGCAAGAAACAGCGAACGAGAGAGTTCAGCAACGCGATGATTACTGGTCAGAGAAAATGGACGCAATGGAGCTTAGGCTTGAACGCGCTGAAACAGACAAAAACCACACACTGACTGGATTTGAAGCATATAAAAGCGAGAAAACAGCAGAAGAAAAAATGCACGAGCAATACAAGGCTGAACTGGAAAAACAAATTGCGAGCCTCGAAAATAGCCACAAGGCTGAAATGGAGAACAAAAGCGGGCTTAGTGGGCTTGATATGAACGCAATTCTTGGCAATTTGCCGTCAATTGTGATGGCGCTCAAAGAAGTAGGAATAATTGGCGGAAACCAAACACAGTCCACACCGCCGCAGTATCAGCAAAACCCAAACGTAAATTATCAATATAATGGACAGCCAGCCACACCGCAAAATACTTTGGGATTAACGCAAGAACAATTACAAACGCTTGCAAAACTACCACCAGACCAACAGCGCGACGTAATGATACAGATATTGAACGAAAAAAACGCAGGGACGATAAACTATGAAGCACAACCAAATATTGTAGGATAGGAAAATGGAAATACAAATAATAGCAAAAGATACGCCACTGGATGTATTGCGAGGGCTTGAAAACACAGTAAAATGGAATAATCCTATGATTAGCATTATGCGAAGCACTGTGATTAGTAAATTAAACGAAGAAATTGCAGATTTGCCGCGTAGAAAGCCAAATACAAAGTATGACGCAATCCGGCAAGAAACAAATATACCTGAATTTGTGTGGAAAATATTTAACCAAATAGAATGGAAAAAAGTTCCCTCAACAAGAATATTAGCCTTGCTGGGAGCGGTTTATGCAGAGGTTCCTGAAGCATTTTTAAATATGTCTCAGATTCAAAACTCATTTAGAAAATAAAAGGTTTATATATGACAAGTTGTGGCAATGGGGAGATGGGGAACAGCAGTGTAATTGCTGATCCGGTAAGAAAAGGTGCAGGTGGCGGTGGCGGGACAAGTGATCATGCCGCACTCACTCACTTAAACTTCACGAGTTCTGGTCATACAGGATTTGAGGCAACACTTACCAAGGGAAACTTAACTGAAGTCACAAGCTCTATTTTAACCATAACTGGTGGCACATCTGCAATAATCGGCTCTGGTCTTACAATCCAAGTAAAACAAGCAAGCGGATCACAAGCCGGATATTTGAGTTCAACCGACTGGACTACTTTTAATAACAAATTGTCATCTTTAACTGGCGCGGTATTAACAGACCAAGCGGCGGGACAAACAATAGGAGCAACAGGCGCAAGGCTTACAAAGTTATGGGCGACAGATATTACAGTAACAAACGCCATAACCGGATCGGTAACAGGGAACGCTGCGACTGTAACTAACGCAACACTAACAACACCTTTAACGGTAAACACAGGGTCGGTAACTTTGTTAGGCAACGCGGCAAACACATCAGCACTGACAATTGGTGCAGGTAGTGTAGCTGTATCGGGAGCAAACACGGGTGATCAATTAACATTCAAAACGATTGCTGTGTCTGGTCAATCAGATGTTGTTGCGGATTCTTTAGCCGACACATTAACCCTTGTCGCTGGTGCAAACGTTACAATAACGACCGATGCAAGCACGGATACGATAACAATCACATCGGCTGGTGGCGGTGGCGGGTCAATGACTTATCCTTCTGGATCGGGCTTGGCTGTGGTCAGCGCTGGAGCATCTTGGGGAACTACCCTTGGAATCGGTAATCTAACTGAGGCAACAAGCTCTGTTTTAACCATAACTGGTGGCACATCTGCAATAATCGGCTCTGGTCTTACAATCCAAGTAAAACAAGCAAGCGGATCACAAGCCGGATATTTAAGTTCAACAGACTGGACTACTTTTAACAACAAATTGTCATCTTTAACTGGCGCGGTATTAACAGACCAAGCGGCGGGACAAACAATAGGAGCAACAGGCGCAAGGCTTACAAAGTTATGGGCGACAGATATTACAGTTACAAATGCCATAACCGGATCGGTAACTGGAAGCGCCGCGACGTTATCAACACCGAGAGCAGTTTACGGAAACAACTTCGACGGTTCTTCTGCTCTTACTCAAGTTATAGCAGCAACATACGGCGGAACAGGGAGCGCTTATGTAGAGTTTGCTGGTGCAAACACAACTAAAAAAACCTACACGCTTCCTGATTTTAACTCAACAATATTAACAGATCACGCTGCTGTTACCGTTGCGCAGGGCGGAACTGGTGTGCAAACACTTACAACCGCTTATGGCGTACTTTGTGCCGGAACAACCGCAACTGGTAACGTGCAAACACTTAGCACTTTAGGTACATCAGGACAAGTCCTAACATCAAACGGCGCGTCGGCGTTACCATCGTTCCAAAAACTTAGCCCAAGATCGACAACTTTAACTTCGTCGGCAGGTATCACGATAAACAGTGACACTACTGACATCGGAACAGTTGCTTTGGTTCACGACACTACTTTTACAATATCTGGAAGCCCCGTAAATGGTCAAAAATTAATTTTGCACATTGTTTATTCAACTGGAACACATACTATCGCATTCAACGCGATCGTTGTACCAATAGGCGTCACTCTGCCTTCGATAACCGCCGCTACAAAAAACATATATGTTGGTTTTATTTACAATACATCTGCAACAAAATGGCACGCTGTATCTGTATCTACGGAGGCTTAAATGAGTGTTATAATGCAGGATGATTTTACAGGGACTACAATAGATACGGCTAAATGGAATATTACTGCCCCTGACAATAGATTTAGCCAAAATAATGCTTTTATTATAACGAATCCGCACACAACGAGCTTGACGGCATGGGCAAACACCTTAGATTCGGTTAGTAATGTAAGTTCGGGGGTTGCGGTTGTTCAGTCAAATATGGACTGGGGACTGCAAAGCAATAATCCAAATTTAAACGGGATAGGATTATGGAAAAATTCAAGCAACTGGATAATGCTTTTCACGGGTGGAGCAAGTAATAATGAATTTAGATTGATAGAATATGTCGGCGGCTCTACACTATATGACCTTAATACTGGAATAACAAACGGCAACGACGTGAAAATATGGACAGACGGAAGTACGATAAAGGCATACTATTGGAATGGGTCGGCATGGGTGCAAATGGGAATAACAAAAACCGGCAGCCTTGGTTATAATTTACAAGCCAGAATTGTGTTATACAATGATAATAACGCTTATAATTCGGCGAATACTGCAACTTTTGACAACTTATATTTTAGCAATGAAGATTATTCAACACATTATCCAGCAAGTTCCGCTCCCGCAAATACAAACTTTTTTCAAATGTTTTTTTTTAAGTAAAATACAATTATGAGCAAATATGAACACAAATACAGTAATCCATTTAATTTAACAGAGTATGAAGTATGGTCTAACTTTGTTGATGGCGATTATCATAATAACAGATATTATCAAAAAAATTCACCTGAATATTTGGATTGGTTAGAGCTTAAAGAACCAATTGATAAAATTAGTGGGAACGGGAATATTGCGATTATAAATAACGAGCCTGTTATTAATATTCAGTTTTATAAATATTACTCAAATCCTGATGATTTATCAGAATATTCAATCCAGCCAGAAAGAACGGGTTTATATACAAACCAAGAAGCACTACCAAAAGCCAATCACTCTTGGATTGAGATTGTTGATGGTGTGCCGATAATAAATATAGAGGCAGTAAAAGAATGGAAAAAAAATCAGATTGCTGAAGCACGCAAAAAAGCCAGAAGTGAGCCAATAGATTTTGACTTTGGGGATGGTATCGGCGTACTTACAATGAGTAGTGGCGACCAGTCCGAAACAGACTATAGGGCTGCTATTGATTTGATAGACGATGGTGATGACGAGGTTTATCTATCCGATACAGCAAACAATTGGTTTAAACCTACGCGGGAACAGGTTAGACAGTTATTACTTGCAATGAAAAGAAAAGTTAAGGGTGATTTTATGAAAGAAGCTCAGTTATACGGGACAATAGCCGTTGCTGAAACTTATGAAGAAACACAGGCAATTTCATGGTAACACTTGAAAAATATATATGGAATATCCTTGTTTCGCTTGACCAATTAGCAAATACTTTGCTGGGTGGCGATCCAGATATGACCATTTCTGGCAGAGTTGGCAGATGGTATCCTAACTCAGACTTCAGACAATTTATAGATTTAATTTTTGGTAAAAATCACTGCAAAGATCAGGCAATTAAAGAAGCCGACGAAGGAAAGGACGCAATTATTAAATGAATATTCCAGTAGAAATAATGGCAGCAGTTATCGGATCGGCGCTTTTAATCGCAGGATCAATCGTTTTGGCATTTTACAAAGCATTTAAAATAATTAATAATAAAATAAATTCAATTTCTGAAAGAGTTGTTGTTTGCGAAAACCACCAGCACAGTCAAGTGATTAAGGACATCGACGAGTGCAAGACGATAACGCAAACAATATCCGCCGAGGTGTATATGATTAAAGATATGTATGAGAATTTCATTCAAACGGGTACAAGCACCAATAATATCCTCATCGGGCTTTCAAAAGACATGGATTACATGCGAAAATCTATTGAAAAAAGCGATAAAACAACAGATACCATCTTATTGGAAATACGCGAAATGGGTAAACAGGTGTATAAATCGGTTTTTGATATTCAGGAACTACAAAAAAATTATGAAAAACACAACTAAATATATTGGTTCATGTTCTGTGTTCGCGCAAGTGGGCGGGAAAAAGCTCCGCAAAACAATAACCGCCCACATATTTTAATTAGAATTATAAAAAATATTGAGGATAAAATGTTTGAAAAAATTAAAAATGCTATCAGCAACATTAAAGCAGAGCTTCAGGGACACATTTGGTGGTATGCTTGCGGTGCTATTGCTGTGTTTATGGTGTTTTCTGTATCGTCGAAACTGGTTCACAATCAGGTTGAGATCAATGAGAAATTCGTTATCGTTACTCAAACTCAGGATCAGCAGGACAGCGAAAGCCATGCTAAATATTTAAAAGCAAGCTCGGAAAAAACTGCACTTGAAATGGATAATTTCAAAAAAGCTCCAATAATCTTTTTGAGCTATGGAGTTATTGCATTGCTCTTAACTATTATTTCATCGACACTTACGCTTTATGCTTACACTAAATTTCCGTTTCTGCAAAAGTTGAATGATGGAGACGCAGAGGCGCTTGGTCATTCGGTAAATATTTATCGTGATCATCTGAAGTTTTGGGCTGCGGTGGTTCTTGTGTTTTTATGGAAATATTATAACTAAAAATATGAAATTAAAGTATCTCACTTTTGACGTAAATTTTGCAACAATAGCTATTCTTATAGGCTTGGCTTGGCTTTTGTTCTTATGCCATATGGCTTGTGGCGCTGAAGTGCGTATATCAGACCAAGGCAGAAAAATATTGATTGAGAACTTCGAAGGCTGTCAGAAATATCTTGGAAACGACAAATACACAACTTATTTGTGTCCGGCAAAAGTAAAGACTATTGGCTTTGGGAACTGCTCTCATGCCAAAACTGGGCTTGTGATTGATAAGGCTACTTGCCGTGTTTATTTGATGGAAGATTGTGCTAAATTTGAAAAATATGTTGGCAGTATTATCAGTCGTAAAATGCAGTGGCACGAAGCAGACGCGCTTGTATCGTTTTCGTTTAATCTTGGTAAAAGAATAACTGGAGATTTAAGACAATATATTGAAACAGGCAAAACGCAAGCAGTAAAAGCAAAAATAAATCTTTATTGCAGAGCAAAAGTAAACGGAGTATTAACCGAGCTTCGCGGCTTAAAGCGCCGTAGGACAGCAGAAGCGAACTGGTACGAAAAAGGAGACACAAATCAAAATTCCCTCTTAGAAAAGAGGGGTAGGGGAGATTTATAATGAGTGGAAAAATAACAATCGGACTTGCAATATTTTTGGTGGCTGTTGGAATTATAATTGGCGGCTTGATCCAGACTTCATGCAACGAAAATCCCGTGCGTGTTCGCGAAGTGAATCACACGGATACGGTTTATACTATTTCCGTTTTATCACCGGAAACAAAAACTATAACCGCAACAAAAATCAAGCGTTTGCACGATACAATAATCACTTTTTTGCATGATACTTTGCACATCACAAAAAACGATACTGTTTTAAATAACGTAAAACCGTTTGTAGCTTTTGATACAATCATCACAAAGCAAAGCGATTCATGTTTAAATGTTTATTTCTTCCCAGAAAACTATTTTAAACATGACTGGCACTTTGCGCCGGACACGTCAAAAACTATTACAACAAAAGATTCAGTGTTTTCACAAACACAGGCTAAAGATTATTGGATTATTCCTTATGACAAATATATTGTAAGTGGTTTAGTTGGCTATTGCATACGGATTTTAGTAACGAAATAAAAGAAGCAACATGGAAATTAAAACAACGGCATTTGGGCAGGTGATAGTAAGAGAAATTGAAAAATTTATGCAATCACCATGTCTTGAAGCAACGAACAATAATGATGGTGAATGTCTTTATAATTTAATTCAGGAATTTGATCAGCTTCAGCCCGCCGGAAACAAGAAACTCCAACGCAGCCGTCAGATGGCTTATTGTGCAATGACCGCAACTGTTATTCTTGACCGCGCATTTCATACAATGGGTTATCAAAACCCAGTTCGCGCTTCAGGTGCAAAAGAATTTATTAATGTTGGTCGTCAAAACCATTTAAGATTAAGAACTGATAAAAATCCTGCTCCGGGCGCAATTATGCTTACTGAATCAGTTGGTCAAAATGGATCAACCTCTGGTTATCATGCCGGTTTGGTATGGTACGTAAACGGTAACACGGTTGGAACATTTGAGGGCAATACTTCTCCCGGATATATCTGGGCATCTGATACTTGTGTGGTAAAAGGAAACCGTGATGGAATATTTTTAAAACAGCGTACAAAAAATTCAATAGCTTCTTTCATCCACGTAGAAGAGTTTTTTGATAATTTAATTGCAAGTTATTCAACTGCCGAATTTGTGAACACTTTTTCAGGTCTGAATGAAGGTGAATTTTGTGCAACAGACATTGAAACACAAAACACCAACACAGAAGAAAGCTCAGACGACGTGGAAGGCACACTAACGCCCGATCCAGTGGAAAACACAGACGGAGTATTCGCGAGCCTTGGCTCGTATGCTGTCCCGCTTGTAATATTCGGTGCAATTTCAGCATATTTTATATTTAAAAAATAAAGGGTAAATCATGGATGATCCGAATTACACAGGCACTTATCTTGCCACACTCGAAGGGCTTGGCAATGGGGGTGATGCAACGGACGGAGGCACGGACGCCTGCCCGCCTTGCGAAGCCGGCATGGCTTGGTGGTGGTTGATTGTTGCAGCGGCAACGGGAGCTTTTATTGCTAACTTTATTCCAATACCGGGAGGGAAAAAACGTGGAAAATAATACTTGTAAATGTTTAGTAGAAGACAAAGCAATGAGTTATGTCTATTTATTAGGGATGTTGTTGCTTGCGGCTTACGCAGGTTATAGTTTTAAATAAGGAAAAACTATGGAAAATCAATTTAGTTATTTTGGTGAACTTGCTCCGACAGACGGCTCGCTGACTGGTTGGGAAACGGCTTGTCTTGCGACTTTGGTAATAGCTCTTGGTTTTATAATTGTTAAATATATGAAATAAAAGGTTTAAAAATGGAAAATAATATTAATAACTTTATGGGCTTCGGTGAAATGGTGAACAAAGATGCACAGCCCGCGCCAGCAGAAGGCGAAACCTGCCAATCTTCAACAACTCTTATCGTAGGAGCAATATTGTTCTTCGTTATGGGTGCAATGCTCGGAAGAGGCTTCTAAATGGCACTCGTAACGCGCTTAGGTTATGAAATTGTGAATCAGGCTGTGGCATGGGTTACACCTGAAAGTATTTGCACAGAAGACTATATTAATGGTCATTATGTAAATACCAGTTCGTGTATCGACACAGTTTATAATACATATTACGGCAAAGAAAACGTTACGCAGGAAGCCTATTGCACAATCTTTGCATGGATTGTTATTGATGGCGCTTGTAAATCTCTTGGATTAGAAAATATCTTACCTAAATCGACCGGCGGAGCATATATTTTTGATAAAGTCAAAAAAGATGGATCAATGCGAGTGGACGGGACGCCCGCCGTCGGTAGTTTTATGCGTAGGAAATCACCGGCTTCGGATTCAGGCTGGCACTCTGGAATTGTTGTCAAAGTGGACAATGATAGAATTTATACGATTGAAGGAAATTCGAGTTTCAATTATGCCGGGAATAAATATGAAGGGATTTGGGGACACTCTTACACTTGGGATGATGTCTCAAAACAAGGTATGCAGTTTTGTCACACCGAGGAAATGTACGGAACCGATGACACGCTTGAGGTGAATTATGATGTTTCTGCTTTTGATGACGGAAGCACTTTCACAATACTGGGAATTTCACCCGTTGGCATTGGTATTGGAACACTTTTATTGTTAGGAACCGGAATTTGGGCTTATAATAAATACTATGCTAAAAAATGAGCCATACAAAACATCATATTATAAATAAAAATGCTTTAAAAGCGAAATACAGTGGTTATGCCTCAAAACATAGAACTAATGCGGAGATACAAAGATGAGTAATTACGTTAGCGCACAAGAACACGAAAGACGATTAAATATTTGCACTTCATCTTGCTGGATGAATGGAATATTAAAAAACAAGCCCGTTCCACGTGGGGATATAAAAAATATAGTGATTGAAAACTGGAAAAACGGATATGATTTATATGAATATCCAACGGATGACCCGAACCCAACTTATGTGTGTTCACTTTGCGGTTGTGCCGTTGTCGATAAAGCTGGATTTGCAGAAAATCACTGTCCTGCCGGATTGTGGTAAATAGGAAATAATTTAAAATATAAAAGGATTTACAAAATGAATGGATCAAAAGATATTAACACTCTTTGCGGGCTTGAAGGCGTAAACGTAGCAGATCAAATTCTGTCGTTAAACGAGAAGCTCAAACGTGTTGGAGTGCCGTATTACATGGTTGGTAAAATCAACTCTGCAAAAAGCAAGCGCAGAAAAGACGGCAGACCTGTTTATGAAACAAGTTGGAGGAAGCGCTCTGATTCTCTTTCGGCTGAGTTGAACAATAAATTTCCGAACGCTTCTTATTCCTCAACTAAATCAGTTGAAAAACGTTTAAAAGCTGACTATGGAATTAAATTAGCTGATTTAATCAGACCTTCGACAACTGATTCTGCAATCGAACGTGCTAAAGCATTTGTTGAAAACAAAAAAGACGAAGCCTTAGCCAAAGAAGCTAAAAAAACAATCAAAGCCGATCACCCAAAAGAGGGAAAGAAAACTCAAGCAGAACTTGCCAAAGAAAGAGAAACAGCTCGCAAGACCAAAGCAGCAGAGAAAAAAGCCAAAAAAGCTCCGAAAGTGGAAGCAAAGCCGGAGCCAAAGGTAGAAGTTAAGCACGAAGAAAAACCAAAACCTATTCACAAACCAGCGGAGAAAAAAGTGGAACATAAGCCAGAACCAAAGCCTGAACCTAAAAGAGAGGAATCGAAACCAACAGGTATTGATCCTGCAACACAGGCAATTCTTGACGCTTTGAATGATGTTAAAAATGATGTTAAAAATTATTAATCAGTAAGGGTAAATATGGATTACAGAGATTTATTTGGAGATAAAGTTGTTGAAATACTTGCTGAGTTTGGATCAAAAGCCGGCAAAAAAACTGAATTTGTCGTAGAGAAGTTCAACAGCCTGTTTGAGAAATTAATGCGTGTTGCTAAAATGCTTGGTCTTACTCAAGATGAGGTTGAGCGCGTGGTGGCTTACAATATGATTGTCGGGCTTGAATCACAAGTTAAGGGCTAAACGGTGGCTAATAGTTATTCAACTGAATATAATCAAAACGTAATCAAAACCGTGGCAGAGGCTAACGGTTTTGATCCTTGCGTTTTGTTAGCTATGGCTTCGATTGAGAGCAATTTCAATAATGCAGCTTATAATTCAGGAGGTTATGCTGGTCTATTCCAGCTATCGGACGGTTATTCCGGTTTAACTGGTGATGACCGTTTTGATCCTAAGCTGAACACACAGGCAACGATTCAAGGAATGAAGCGAAACCGTAAATATGTTGAAAATGCTGGAATAGCCTTTGAGCCGTGGATGTACTATTTGGCTCATCAGCAAGGCGCAAAAGGTTTTACGGACATTCTTGCAAATTACAACACACCGATTGACCAAGCGCCTCACTCTGCAAATATGCTTAATCAGGCAAAAAGTATAACGAAAGGACGCTCTTGTTATCCTTATCGGACTGCCGGAGATTTCTTGGAGTGCTGGAAGTCTGTTTTTAATGAAAAATACGAAAAATATTGTGGTACAATGGTCGATGACGGCACTGGTACGTTTGCCGTGGTGCTTATCGGAACTGCAATATTCGCAATTATGAAATATTATTTTAAATTATTTTAAGGAAAAAACAATGATGGAAAACCCTTCAAACAGCGACGGGAACCTCGCTGGTTTAAGTATAAGCAAGCTAAAAAACAAGATTTTTGGCAAAGCTAAAATTACAGATAAGTACAAAAAGCTGAAACCCGGACAAGCAATCCGTAGTATCGACAGCGACGTAAAGAAGCTCAAAAAAGCTCGTCAAACCTTTATGAAAGCATGGAACAAAGCCAAAACAGCAGCTAAAAAAGTAACTAAAAAGAAAAAATAATGTCAGATTCTCAGCCAGTTTGTAACTGTAATTGTGAAGATAAGCCAAACTACTCAGAAATGAGTGGTTTGGAAATCTTCTTTTATTTAACAGTGGGAGCCTTTTTAGCAATATTGCCAAACCTTGTTGGCTCGTATATTTACGATGAACATATAAAAGCAAAGAAGAAATAAATTGAATATTCCAGAATACTCCGAAATACTTAGCCGGATGAGAAAACTTACTGACAAAATAGCTAAGTCGAAACGTTTATTGAAAAATAAACAAAACTGGTATGCTATTCAGGAAGCAATTATGAGGTTTGTAAGTCCAAGGAATAAATTCAAGCAATACAGCGCTGAACGCAAGGAACTCACACGAATTGAAACTCAAAAACTTAACAAAAAGTTTGAAGAATTGAATAATCCAAAAGATTATATTCTGAATCCTTATGAAACCGAAGAAGCCAAATATGATTTAATTATGAATAAATATATTAAAAAGCAAGAACTAAGCCTTGATGAAATAGATTTTGCATTAGAGAATTTTGCATTAGCAAATCAAATCCATAATAATTTACAAAAAATGAAAGCAAAAAAGAAATGAATATACCAACAAGAAAAGAAATTATCGGCAAATTTGCTATTTTAAGCGTAGATTTATCAAAGAGGTTTTATCAAAAAAGCATTGATGAGGTGGTAATTAACAATTCAACACGGGGCATTGCAAAAACAATTTGCGAATTATCAGGATTGCCCTATGAAGACTTTTTAAAAAACTTACATTATAAAGACACGGACGCAGCACCACAGATAAAAGCCACAGCACCACCTGCCGAAACATATTGGGTTCCTGTGGAAAATAAAAAAAATCGTAAGTATGATGAAGAAATGTATTTCAAACATACTCAAATGTATTATAAAAATTCTTATGCAGACAGCAATATTGCAACTTTAGAGCCTCAAATCACAAAACTTGAGAATGAATTAGAAGCAATCAAAGGGCAGCGCGGCGAAGAATTTGCTAAAAAACGGCAGATTTTAGAAGACGGATTGAAGGATTATAAAGCAAAGCGCCGTGAATACGTCAGGATCAAAGAAAAAGCAGAGCTGACTGATATTGGCACAGGTCATTATACTGCAATTCAAAACATTATTGAACAATCGTTTAAAGATAACGGCGGAGTTTTACCTGAGAATATTCGCTTACAAAGAATAAAATATCTTGAAACATTCTCGCTTGCAAGCGGCGCCTGGGAATTTTATCCAACACCAGCTTCAATAGTTGATAAAATGATTGATGCGGCAGATATAGACCCACTGCGCCACCCAATGATTTTAGAACCAAGTGGTGGCAAAGGGAATATTCTTGACAAACTTTATGCAAAATACGGAAACGACGTAACGCTCCAAACAATAGAGCTGAACCCGTCTAACAGAGAAATATTGACGCTGAAGGGTTATCGGTTAATGGGACGTGATTTTCTTGAAATGCCACCAGAACCGCTCTATGACCGTATTTTGATGAACCCACCCTTTGAAGATGGTAGCGATATTAAACACGTGCTTCATGCTTTCAAATTTTTGAAACCTGACGGCAAACTTGTTTCGGTTATGAGCCGTGCTGCCCTTATTACAAACGCTCCGAAAAATATTGCTTTTGCGAGCTTTGTAAAACAAACAGGAGCAGTTGAACCACTGCCAGACGATTCCTTCCATAATGCAGAACGAGCCGCAACCGTGAAAACCGTGTTAGTTAGCTTGTTAAAAGAAAGAGAAGTTAATACAAAAAGCGAAGTTGAAATAAATTTTGTTGCAGATTTGAAATTAAATGATTATTTTGCAGATGATTATAACAGCTCTGTTGTTTTCAAGGTTATTTCTCTTGAGCCAAAAATAGTTTTAAAAGATATTGTTAATGAAAAGACAGTACCATACACAGTAAATAAAGATTTACCAAATTTACCTTTAAGATTTAAAAAACTAACAGAAGAGGAAGCTCATGGTATTCAATCCAAATTACGGCTGGGTAAAAGCGCTCAGGGACAAAGACCCGATATTCATGGCGGATATAGTGCAGGAGAGCGACAAGACAATGGTGGAGGATATTGTAACGCGGCACGTCCTGACCCAGAATCCCTCGAATTTGCAGGGCTTGTCGATGCACGACCCGGACTCAGCCAACGACCAGCCGCTAACCACCTTGCAGAAAGCATTGCTAAGACTTTAAAGCCTCACCAGCGAGATGGAGCTAATCTTGCTATTGAGAGTATCCATAAATCAAATTCGTTCCTTCTTGCCGATGGCACAGGAGCAGGTAAAACCATGCAAGCCCTTGCTGTGGCTTATCATTTTGTAAAAGAACGGAACAAACCTGCTTTAATCGTAACAATCTCCGACACCGTGGCAGAGCAAGCCTTCATGGGTGATGCTGATAAACTTGGCATTAAACCTATGTTGAAATTGTTCCCCGGATTCAAGTCAGGTGAAGATGTTACTTCAATGCTCGACAATAATAAAATTTATTTATGCAAATATACTGATTTTATTGCTTTTGGCGGACTTAACCACCCACTAAGGCTTGCTCACTCAAAAGCAGTTGCGGAACGGGATGCTTGGCTAAAAATTCTTAACGGGCAGCTTGCAGGCTTAAAAAAAGAGTTTGAGCGCGGAGAAATGACCAAAAAAGAATATGAAAACGCTCGCAAAGCTGTAAATGGAAACAAAGTCAATGAACAAAAGTTTTACGCTCCGATACTTGCATTAGAAGCGTGGGACGCTGAACAAGCCCGCGTGTTTGGCACTATTGGTAAAAAGTTTTCAACTATTGTTTTTGATGAGTGTCATAAAATCAAGAACTGGACTGATTACGATTTAACTGGAGATATAGCCGCCCGTCGTGCCGTTATGTTGTTACAAGGCTGTGGCTCTGCTTTGTTTATGAGTGCTACACCTGCCGATCGTGCCGATGCAATTATGTATTTAAAATATGCCGGACTTTATGAAAACGCAGACCAGTTCAGACGCTTCCTTGCAATGGCAGGGTTTAAGCACTCTCCAGAAGAGATCAATAACGTTGGAATCGTTATTAGACGCGAAAAGTGGGCGCTGCCTAAAAAAGCGGACAATTCGCTTGCTTTAGCTGCTATTGATCGCCGTTTTGAAGATATGACCGAAGATGGTTTGATGATTAAACGTGAGCTTAATTTACGTAACATGAGTGTTGAAATCGTCAAAGTTGATATTCCACAAGCTGCAACGGAACTTGCAGATAGGATCAGACAATCATTTTTAGAGGATCAGGAAAACGATAGCAGTAAAGCCTCGCTTGCAAATATGCAAATGGAAACACTCAGAGCGCTTGAACCTTATAAGCTGAACTATACACGTGAGTTAGCAGAAAAAGAGCTTTCCGAAGGTAGAAATGTTGTGATTTTTGCAATGCTAAAAGACGAAGGTCAGGAAATGAAAAATTGGGACGACGTAAAAGCCGGAACGATTTTTGAATTATACAAACATTTCTCAAGTCAGTGCGGCAAAGATAATGTGGCGCTTCTTGTTGGTGGTCAAAAAGCAGCAGACAGAGAGCTTGGAATTAATCAGTTCCAAAAAAATATCGTTAGAATTGCTATCGGAACCCCACAAGTTATGGCAACAGGTCTTAGCCTTGACGACCAAACAGGTAAAGCACCAAGAACATTGATTTGTATGTCTGCACCGCTTAATGCAGAATCCAATGTGCAGATGTTAGGGCGGGTTTATCGTGCGGAAACAAAGAGCTTTAGCAAATCATATTATTTGTTTGCAAAAGATGTTGCTATTGAAACATGGATTTCCGGCGTTGTTGCAAATAAAATGAAAATGCTTAACGCAATAGTATCCGGCGAAACAAAGAGCTTTATTTTTGACAATATGAGTCAAACTCAAATTGATTTGTCTGAAACTTCAGGCTCGGATTTCTTGAATAAATTAGATCAGGAACGTCAAGACAGTGTTTCTAAGTCTGATTCAGACAAAGGAGATAAAAAACGTTACAGACACGAATTATTTAATTTGAATTATATTGATGGTATGCAACTTGCTACGAAACTGCCTTATATTGCTCAGATAAAAGACGAAACAGGCGAATATCGTAACAGCCAATATATTGCAATTAGAATAAAAGCAAATTCTTTGAAGGAATTAAAATCACTTCATGCAAGATTCCAAAGCGAATTTGATAAATACGGTTTTACGATTGAATCAGGGCGCTGGGAAGGCTCTTATTTAGAAGCTAAATTCAAAAGGAGAGATACGGATGATTTCCTTGATTGTTGGAACTTCATTTTAAATATATTTATTCCCGAAAAAACCGCTTCTATTGCAAATGAAAATCAGCAATTCCAAAAAGGAGACCGTGTTAAATTCGTGCAGACCACAGCCGAAGCACTCGAAGGCGATGAGGGTACGATTGATAATGTTAGGAAAAGACTTGTTTCTCGCGATTCCATCAAAAATAAAGAAACTGACGAAATGGTGACAAAAGAAGCATACGCTTATTTCTATGATATTAAATTAGATAACGGCTCTAACCTCAGACGTGTTGAACAATATAAAATTATTTCAACAGGGAAAATAAAGTTAAGTGTTTACGAAATCATCAAGTCTAATTTTGATGAAATAATTGAAATGTTTAAACTCGAAAATGATTACAACATGAAGCAAAACCCTGTATTGCAACACGATTCTTATCCTGATAGATTTGAAGGTGAAGAATATTTCGATTATATTAATTTTTACGAAATATCGCGGGGCTATGGATTTGATTTAACATTCAAATATTATTTCCAAAAAAATTCGGATAAAACCGAAGTTCAGTTTGGTCGATATGGGCAAACCGAAACCGCAGAAATTCAGCTAAAGAAATTCCAAAACTGGTTGAACGATAAACTTAGCAAAGGATTGGCAGGCGTATTCTTTAATAAATATGTTTTGAAGGGCGTTCCTGAGCTGAAAGATATTGCTCGTGCCGTTCGGAATTGTTCTGATAAAATTGCACATCTTGAGGTCAATGAGCCTAATAATTTCAATCCTAAGTTAAAAAATAGATTGAAATTTGCCGCAAATGTTTGTGGTTATGATTACTGGGACGATTATAACGACGCTTTGAGCCTTCGCAGGCGCTTTCAATCGAACGATAACAAGAAAAAGTTTTGGGAAAAACATAACTCATCAATCGGTGAACGTAGAATGACTAAAACTGAGCTTAGTAAATTGAATTTCAAAAATAAAGCAGACTTGGAAATATTCGACCGTGAACTTGCAAAGTTAATGATGATAACGAATTATGATGTTTTTATGAGTTTGGGGAAATTATATGCACCATTCCTAAGCCGTATGACTGCTCAGGAGAATAAACAACTTACAAGTTTAGATATGGTTGCTTTTCACCGTGAGGGATTATTTTTCAAGAAATATCCTACGGCAGAATCTTATGCAACTGGTTTTCAAGAAGATACTGCTTATCCTGTCAGTCATAACGACAAAATAAGAGCTTGGGAGCTGTGGAAATCCAAATTTGATATGCAAAATCATATTTCGAGTGCCGCAGGCTTAGGAGATTTGTTTGAAGATTATGAATTATCCGGTACTGGAGATGATTTGCATAATAATTTAATGAAATATTTTGGAGCGAAATAATATGAATATACCAACACGTGACGAAGTTGTTGAGAAGATAAAGGGTGTAATCAGCATAAAGGACATACCGGAAAAAATGTTACGCTCTGATGCGGTCAGGATAATTGAAGTAGCGTCAAAACTAATTAATGCAAGCGAAGAAATTAATAGTTTTGTGGAGTATAACCTTGAAAAAGTAATAAATTCCAAAGAAGAATCTCAGTCCGCACCAGCGAAGGAGGAGACGGAGCCGGGAACCGTTACTTTAAATGAGTGGCTTGATTATGCAAAATCAACGCTCGGTAAAGATTTTAACGAGTATTCTGCTAAAATGTTCTGGTTCAAAGCCATCGACAAGAAAATAAAATCCGGCGGAACTATAACCAAATCACAATGGAACGATCTTGATGGCGGTATGCAGTTTAGCTATGCTAAAGATTATGGGGACGAGAATAATAAACTCAAACGGTGGTATGATTATTCCGAAGCAGAACAAGAAGAACTCGAAGCAAGGAGCAAGCCCGCACCCGCGAAGGAGGAGAAAAAGCCAGAAGACGACCTTATTGAAAAGCACGCGAAAAAACAATTTACAAAATATTCTATGCCCCAAATACAGGAAATGAAGGATCAAGGACATAACTCTCATATTAACTTTGAAGAATATGAGAAAAAAGAATATGCCCATCTTATTGGAAATTACAAAAAACTGAAAACAGCTATTGATGATAAAGATTTCGCATGGCTAAGTAATGCTTTACATACTCGCAATGATATGTGGCGCGCTTATTTTACAGAATATACAGGAATAAAGCTACCAAACACAGAGCGGGACACTATTACAAGGCTCAAGGAGTTTACTGGCTATACAGAACCAAAACCTGAACCGAAAGAGCTTACAAAGAAAAAACCGTTAGTACATTCAGCCGATTTGAATAAGCAATTTAATTATGGCAAAGAAGGCGTAATGAGCCGAAAAGAGTTTTTGGATAAAAGAATCAGCGCGGGTTATAGAGCAGTTATTGAGGAAGAGATAAACCATAGCAAGGTACAAAAAAAGATTGAGCAACTTAGTGAACAGATCAGAATACTTGAAGGTAATTGGGGGTATAACCCATCAAGGATGCAGCAATTAAACGACCTCAAAAAAGAGCGTGAGCTTTTACGCACAAATCCACCAACTGAAAGGCGTTATTTACTAAAAACAGATAATGATAGTGCCTTTTGGGAGCTTATCAAAACTGAATATGATTATGCAATGTCATTAACTAAACAAAAGGATGAATCCGCACCCGCGAAGGATATTAGAGAAGAAGCTCTATTAACAGCTGAGAAAAAGCGATTAGAAAAGCGCGAAAAGATAATTGGCATGATAGCGCAAAAGCTGAACAATATGCGGAACGCTGAGTCTATTGAAGGTTTGGCAAAAAAAGAAACACAAGTTTATGCAAATTATAAAGAATTAGAGCACCTCACAGACACAAACATACCGGCAGAAAAGCAGGAGATGTATAAATGGCACGAGCTTATATTGAAGTCTGTTGAGAAGGATAAGAAGTGGATTGAGGAGCATAAAGAAAAATACGCCCATAATATAAATGATTTCCCCCTCAAGTCAGAAGTTCTTTCTGCAAAACAAGCCGAAGACGAAATAATTGATATGTTTAAAAATGGTGTGCATGGCTTGTCTGACGACACTTTAGAAGGATTAGGCGCAGCTTATAGAAAAAATGAATTTTTATCACGAAACAATCAATTAATAATTGAGGGTAAGATGAAACTTGGACAATATTTAAAAAAATGGGACGAGTTTATTCACAATTCTCTTCAAGATACAAGGTATAAAAAAGATGAAATAATACCAAGTCTATATTTTAATAATAGAGTATTAGAGAAAATTAAAGAAATTACTGGTGTTGATATTGAGACTACTGGAGTGATTATTGACGCGGATCACGTTCGGCATATTCGTAACAGGCACGGCAGTACGTCCGAATACAAGAGAGGTCAAATCCCTGTTTTTAGAGAGGATTATTTATTAATTCCTAAAATACTGATTGATCCAGACAGTATTTTACGTGCAAACAATTATTCTGACACAAACAAAGTAATTGAAATCAAAAAGGTTGTTGATAATGCAGAAATTTATATAATTGAAGCGATTACAAAATATGGAGAAATCGTAATAGACACAATGTATAAAAAACCAGTGGAATCGACGGTCGATGGCACAAAGCCCCCAAGTACAACGTCCGATAACGGGTCAATTCCGAGTACAAAAATACAAAATTCTGAGCCGATTGTCAAGGAAAATATGAAAAACCTAAATTTACCTGTTACTATTCCCAAGCAGGAGCTTGGGAACAAGGAACCCGTCAGCAAGAATAAAACACAAGGACTTGGCACTCTCACACCTTCGCAGATTAAGAAAAAAGTTATACCAAAAGCTCTGAAACTTCGCCGTACACGCGACGTTTTCGGAATGTTACTGCCAAATCCGATTATCACTTTAGCAGGTGCGGCTGGTTCTGGCAAATCAACTTACAGTTTGAAAATAGCTGAAGACTTTGCTGAGAACGGCAAAGTGTTGTTTTTATTAGCTGAAGAGGGAGTTGATAAGGGTTATGTTATTAAGCGCTTGAAAGATAATTCGATAAAATCTGACAATATTGAATTTGTGGAAATTTCTGTTATGAAGCATGGCAGGGAAGCTACCAAACAGCAGATTATTGAGTTACTCAATACTCATATATATAAATTTGTGTTTATTGATTCAATAAATTATCTCGTTTTTCTTGAAGTTTTCTCCGAAGAAGAGCTTGCTGCGCTGATCGGCGAATATAATGATGAAATGGGCTTTGTGCTAATTCTTCAGATGAATAAAGACAAAGTTACATACAAGGGCGCTCAGTTCTGGGAATACAATTCCGATGTAAATATGGTTTTTAAATATGACAAAGAAACAAAAATCAGAACGATTGAGACAACAAAAAATCGCGGTAATGAAACAAAAATTATTGAAGTTGGTGGCGGCGCTTCAAATTATAGATTTAAAAGATAAATAAGATTTAAAAGATAAATAATTATTTTTATTCACAATTTCATGGAGAAATGAAATGGCAAAGAAAAAAGCGGTTCGCAAAGAACGCCAGCCTAAATCTCAGATCACAGACAGGGAATTAAAACCACTTGCACATGGGAATAAAACACCAAGCACCCCTGTTTATGTGCGCTCTCACTGGCGTAAAAAGCCGTAATAGGTAATTCCACAGAAAAATAGGGCAGAGCAACCCTCAACTCTGCTCTGATTTTTTCGTGTGGAAATTATATGGAAATAGAATTATAAATCTTTAAAATATAAGGTGAACATGGAAGAAACAGAATTAAAAAGAATGATGTCTGTTGCGGCGAAAGAAAGAATATTACAGCTAACCGAAGACCATTTTTATATTATAAAACTTGTGCAAATGTATTACAGACACAATAATAAAATAATGCCTCTATACGCCTTATTCCGCGAAGCAGAAATTGATTTTAAAGAATATGCAAGGCTTTTCCCAACCGGCTTGCATGGATTGTGCCGTTTAGCCAATCTGCCTGATCCTGACAGGTGTATGTGATATGAAATATTTTAGGTTTGAAACATCGGCAGATGAAGCGGCACGGGCTTTCCGGCTCCTGTCTGTGGAGATGCACCCGGATAAAAAGCCGAACGATCCGCGGGCAAACGACAATTTTTCAGAGATGAAGCAGGAATATGAAGATTTTTGTGCTTTTAAAAGGCATGAAAACGAGATTTTAGCCTATTATACTCCACAGATGATACAAACATTAGCTGGAGGCTTCCAAGCGCCACAAACAGCGCCAAAACAAGCTAATTTTGAGGATATTATTGCACAGGTAACTAATTTGGTGAACGGAGCAAGTAATTTGTTTTCGCAAGGCACGAAACTTGCTAAAGAAGTGCAAAAGATTATGAAATAATTGCAAAAAAGTCTTAATTCTTATTTTCTTCAATCCAAACATCCAGCATCTCAAAATACTGATTAATGTTTTCTTTTGTTCCCTCTGCAATTATCATTCCAAGCGTGGTGAATGCAGCTTTGCAATAGAAGCGCTCTGCAAGGAAATGAACCATATCAGTAAGCTCTTTTTCTTGTTGCGTATCTGCTGTGGTGGCGTCTGCTTTGATTGAGAACTTTGCGTTATCGTCAAGCATATAAATACGTTTAATAATTTTTTCGTTCGCGCCCGGCGCGGCTGGTCTTGGTTCAAGTGGCATGGTTATAATGGTTATATGTTTTGTTAGTTTACAATTGTATAATAAAAACAATTCTTATCTTGATAATGCGGGTCTGAAAGCCTTCCAAGCGTAGGATGGTTCTCTGTTAAATACAAATCAAGCAAGGAAGACGCTTTATTTTCTGTTTTGGCTTTAACCGCTGCAATAGCAACGCTATTTCCATAAGCCAGATTTCGTTTTTCAAAATCAATTTTTACTGTTTTCATTTTTGTATCCTTTAAAAATATTTTATAATTTAAAAACTTAATTTCTCTTGTAGTCCTAAAGGCTCCCATCCCCTATCTCCGCTTTTAATCCTTTCGACAACCATTTCGTTTTTATTTATTATTTTCGCAAATAATTTTTCATTTTGTATATAGAAATAATTTTTGTAAGTTTGTATTGGATTGTTCTTTGAACTCAATCGAACTGCGAGCGGTAACCAACCCGCCACAGAATTAGAATAAAATTTATTCAAACTTTATACTCAAATTTAATTTTGTTTATAAAATCTCAAAGAACAATCCAGATTTAATCAAACTGGAGCGGGATGATCAACTGCTCAATACAGATAAGGATTAGAGGGGGACTTCAAAAGCCCCCTTTTTTGTTTATTTTAAAGAAATAAAATATTTATAATGATCTTGCTCTTTTAACTGCTCGATTATTCTATCTACTTCATTATTTAAATCATCTCCATCCCGAAACGATACTAAATTAAATTCTTTTTCTGTTCCATAATCTCCATTATAATTTTCATAATCTATGTAAAATTGGTTAATAGTTGCAAGTTCTATAACAGAACTATTATAAATTCGTGAATCTGAATAATAATCAGATATACCAAGAGCGCCGTCACTTAAATCAGCTAATATAGCAACTTTCCAACCCGTCCAAGGGTTTTCTCTAAACGCATCTAAAAGCGCTTCTCTTATTTTATCTCTTAAGCATAATTCATCTATAACAATTACATCTATATGTTCAGAATCATCTAAATATGCTAAAAATCTTTCGTTCATATATTGCTGATATTTGTCAATAAGAGTTTTTCCAAAATATTTATTTAATTTATCTTCGCTTAAAGACCAGCTGCAATAGTAGTCTAAGCCTTCAATATTTGCTTTGATATAGTTATTTAAAGAACCTTTGATATATTCTTTATTGCAATCTAATATCTCGCGCTCTTTTGCTTTAAAAACCGCACAAGATGTATCAATATCGTCTTTATGAAGTAACAGTTCTTGATTTACTATTTCTCCGTTAATTTCCATATATCCTGTAAATTCTCTATATTCATTATCTTCATATTCATAATCTTCTTTAATATTGTAATATATTCCGTATCCAACTCCTTCTAAATAATCGTAATCAGGGTCATTATAATCAACGATACAATTATCATCAAAATATTCTGATAATGATTCTAAAGTTTCAACGTTGTTTAAAGTCTCTACGCTTTCGACTGTTTTCGTGTTTAGATTCTGTTTCATTTTTGTACTATTTTTATTTAATAATTATTCGGTAAGCACTTAATAAATTATATGTAAGGATTTTTAATTATTTAGAAAGTTCATTAGTTAAGAGATTTTCAATGGTAGCAATTTTTTCATTGAGTTGTTGATATTTGAGTTGATAGAATTCATCTATACCGAACATTTTCCAAGATATTTTACCATTACCATTAAACACTTTAAAGTTCTGAATAATATCGTTTGCTGCTTTAAGTGAAAACTCCGCTACAAAAGTTTTATCTATATCAACTAAGCATTTATTATCATCACCGAATGTAACTGAATAGAAACAATCTTCACTTGCAACTATCCAGGGCGTTGAACTAATAGATGTATAGCCTTTATCGGGACGAACTATATCCCAAACTAATTTTTGTTCACGTTTGGTTTGATTTAAAATTGATTCAAACGTGTTTCTGGTTTCTGTTTCTAAGGTGGTTTTCATTTTTGTATCCTTTAAACTTTAAAATTATTGTTTTATTTGTTTGTGAATTACACTTACAAAATTACGACATTTTTGAAAGTTTGTCAAGTCTTTTTTTTTTTAACTTATTATAATAAAAGGTGACAATATGAATAAATGTTTATAATAAGAAGACTTAGCGCTTTTACACTTTTAAAACAAGCAACAAAACGATCACCCTCAAGACTAATGTATAAAAGACTGCAACCCGCTCCAGCGCGGCGCTCGATTTGTTTATGAAACTCCCCCAACAATCCTTCCTCTTTATGTTCAAAAACCACTACACATTGCTTGCATATAGCTTTTTTACACATAAAACTCTTTCAGTAATAAAAAATTAATAAAAAAAGGCATCCTGCCGCGTCTATCCTGATTCGTGACGGGAATAGGAAGCGTTTTGCAAAAAGCAACGGCAGAATGCCAAGACTTTTTCTGCAAATTTTATTTCCTATACAAAGTTCCGTCACGAACCAAAAGCAAATTAAATAAAAATTCATAAATCACCAAATTATTTCTTATATTTCACCAAATAATGAGCAAAGATTAATTTTATGTTTAATAATAATTAATTTTTAATTTCTGGAACATCAGGCTTGGCTTCTTCTTTATGCTCAAAGAGGTCTGTCCAAAGTTTATCAAATTCGTCAATATTAAAATCAACGAGATTTGTGACGATATAAATTTCCATTTTATCATCATCACGGATAGTTATATCTAAATCAATACCGTTTACGGTTGTTTTGTAATTTTTCATTTTTTTTCCAAATAATTTTTAATCCGTTTATCTTTATTTTTTTTAGGTGTTTTATAAAACTTTAAGGTGTTTTATAAAACCAAATTGTCTGCGGAAGTTTCCCAAATCCATCTGAAGGTTTATCTTTGTATATCTTTCTTAGTGATTCAAAATAACGTGGCATAAAATCATTAAAATCCATCCACCCTTTTTCAGATAAGTGTTGCAACCAATTATCTTTCTCGTTAAATAACCTTCTTCCTTCAATAAGATAATCGTGTTCATCATTGTATAGGCTTCCATCAGCTTGCGAAGTCCATTTGCCTGTTATAATCATTTTTTTTCCTTTAAAGATTATTTTTCATAAAATATTTCGACATTGTTGTTCAAAAACCTTTTCCACTTCATAAAAGCGTGTTCAATTCGCGCTCCGCGAGATATTTTCCAGTTCTTTAACATATAAATTGTATTGCAGCGGCACAATAAAAGCATATCATAAATCATGTGCGACCACCACGAAGGAGCGCCTAATTTACACGCTTCAAAAATATTTAGCAATGATTTGCCAGCACGTGCCGGATTAACCACATTTTTATATTTTTGTTGCTTTAAGTGGATATATGCTTTTTGGAATTTGCCGAAATAATCTGGATCGTTCGTAATAGCGCCGCAAATGTAGATTATTTTCCACGCGCGCTCCAAAGCCGCTAATCCATTACAAGTAGATGATGTGCTTGTAAAGCAAGTCTTTGCCGTAGAGCTATGTTCTTGTTGTGGCTGAATCCAAAAACCCACGTTTCCTGCCCCCCCTTTTGTAAAGGGGGTTGGAATAGGTGGTGGGGTTGTCGGTTTTACTGACGGGTGTACAAAAAATTCACTCATTTTTGTTTCTGATTTGTTAAACAAGTGTGCGACCTGTGGTTTGGTAAACGCATAATCAAATATCTCAACAACTTCCTCAAACCATTCTGGATTGTTTTCTACAATGTCAGCAGAATGCCAAAAGTAACTGTCATTAAGCGCTGGGTCAGCGGTGGCATAAATATTTTTTGCTAAATGATAACCAGTATATTTGCACTTATAGCTTTCAGGGTAAAAGCTATAAATTTGCCCAGCTTTAGCCTCTGGTGAATCTTTTAATAATCTGAATTTTCTCATCTGTGATCTCCTGTAAAATATTTAAAATAATTGTGGTAAAGTATCTTTAATTTTTATTTGTGTCCAATACTTTAAAGTCCCGAAATCAATTTTAGGGTTTTTGAACTTCTTTAAAATCTCCCAAATTTCTTCTTTCACGAGATTATAAAACACTTTTTCAAACAACATCGGAATATGTCTGCTTGACCAGCCAACCTCGTTTTGAATTTTTGCGTATTCTTTTTCGATCAAAGAATTAGTTAAAATGGCATATACGATTTTTTCTTCAACTGTTTTTTCTCCTTGAATTTCGGACACTTCGCATTTTTGATGGTTTGCTTTAAACTCATTTTTTACAATTTTAGCCCAAATTGTTTTACCAAACCGGTTTTTGTAATTATAGTTTTTAACGACAATTCCTACGCCGGAGCCTTCGCCGTCCCCGATTAAAAAAACATTCTTTTCAAGCTGACCGACTAATTGCTCATAAGTTGGGTGGTTTATTTTGCAAATTGGTGGGATATAATCTAATCCGTAACGATCAAGTACTGGTCGATATGATTCATAAACAATATGAGTACCGCTATCATCCCCTTCCTTTATTACAACCACGTCAAAAACGTAAAACCTCCTCCATGCTTCTGCGCTATATGTTTTTAAAGTGTGCGGTACGAGCCATTCACCATATAAACGACATTCACGATGTAACCTAAAGAAATCCTTAATTTTTTCTTGCTCAAGCGCCCAAGCATAAAACCCAGCGTTATCACTTTCAAGCGACAAAATGCGGTTACGCGAACCAGCACACAGTTTGCCATTATCCATCCACAAACTTGAATTAGTCCCGTCGATTTTTGGGAAAATATAACAAGTCCCGTTTTCAATTCCGTCGGTTTCAACTGCACCGAAGCGTTCAATGTGTTGGTATTTTACAAAATCCATAATCTTTCCTTAACGAATAAATAAATAATGTTTGTCGGAGCGCAGTTTCTTAATTATTAAATCAATTGGTGAATCTTTTAATAATCTGAATTTTCTCATTTGTGATCTCCTATAAAATATTGTGAATTGTTGTGTTTCTTAATGTTTAAATCAATAGCTTCTTGATCTTTGATAAAAGATTTTGCTACTTCAAGTGTTGCACAATTGAAACTGTTGTAAAAAAGCCCTTTTATACCGCGCGGCTTCACTCCATAAGGTCTATCTCTGCAATCGTCCCAGTTTTTTACAATTTTGTACTGTGGTTTTTTCATTAACATACCTCTAATTGTTGCAACATTTAAAGAACCGCCTTTGCGGCGGGAAACGATAGTAGTAATGTCTGTTCACCGATATTCTCATCGGTGTTTGGAATTTCTCTATAAATAGAAATTACAATGTTTTTGTTGAACCTAATCACGCTAATTACAGCGTTAGTTGATTCAATCACCTGTGTTCGTGCGTCCATCTTTTTTCTTTCTGAATAGTGAATAAATTATATGTATTTTTTTGTTCATTAACAGTTGGTATAATTAGAATAACATGGAGATTGTGAATAGGGTCTCTGAGTAAAGAACATTTCTAATTTTATAAATCCATCACGCCTGAGAACCAGTGACTCAGGCTGGACAAGGGTAATTCCATAAACACTTAAATTATTATTGTTATTATTATCCAGATCCAGAATCCAATTTACTGGCAACCTCATAACGTTAGAAGAGTATAAAAGCGAAACCGCCGGCATCCTGTAAACTTCAGTATCATACTCCAATAGTTTAATATAAGCGTTGTTTTCCCAAAGAGAACCACCACCACCCTGTTCAGCCTCAAAATCTAAATCGCAAACTAATCTAATCTCATTAATTTCGATATGATATTGATTTGATTTTTGTATTGCGTTGTTGTGCATATTCATATTAGGATTAGAGTAATCTGGTGAGCCTCCAAAAAAGGGTTGCACTTTTGGTAAAACCATACCTTTTGTGTAATTAATTTGATGCCATCCGTAGAAATGGTTCCTTATGCTCGTGAAATACAGTTCCGTCATCTTTTTTCTTTCTGAATAGTGAGTAAATTATATGTAATTTTTTAATAAAAATTTTTAATTAAAACAAATTATCCTGAGCAGGAATAATCCTTTTTTCGCAACTAATCCCTCTTTCTGGGTTTCCGTTCATCCACACGCCAAACCAGCCGGGTTTTTTAAAAGCGGTTTTGCGCTCGCAGGTAACAGCATATTCTTTGTGATTATAACAACAATCAATATAATTTGTCATAATTTTCTCTCTTTTGCTTTTAGTCCTTGATAAATTTGAAGTGTGTCGTTATAAACATTGTTTGCAAAGGACGCTTCGTATAATTTATTAACAAGTGCAGTTTCTTCTAAGTGTTCGTCCCGCAACAGTTTCGCTTTGTTCTTTTCAATATTTTTTAATAATGTAGAATTATAAGCCCTGTTAAAGAAACTTTTATCATTTACAGACAAAAGTCGTATTGATAACATAAAAGTTATCCCAGTTTTGGCAGGGAAGCCAGTTGTAGAACTAACAGGATGCCCCTTAACCCATATAAAGCCAGAACTTGTAACCCCAGCGTAACAAAATAGACTACGATAATAATCATAGCTAAGCTCAAGGGCAACCACATCAGGGAGTAAGTCGTACGGCACTTCCAAACAGTCTCCAATTTTCCACTCCAAAATTTGTGGAAAAATTTCGTGAGGCAGCTTCTTTTTTCTTTTAAACCAAAAGCAGATTATTCCACATGTTCTTTTAATTATTTCTTTCATTTTGCATTGCCTTTTTTACGGTTTTCATCTATCAGATATTCTTTTTCTGCATGATCTCTAATATAACGCAACATAAACCAATGTGATTTATCTATTAGAGCTAACAAGAATAACACCAGCACAAACGGATAAGTTGTAAGTGTGTAAACCGCTATACAAAACGCAATGATCGGATTTTTAAGTATAGTTTTAGAGAATAATGTGTTTGTCATAATTTTTCTTTTGTTATTGATTAAAAATGTGATTTATAAATGGCATTATTCTTTTTTCAGCCATTTCGATATATTTAGGGTTAAGTTCGATTCCAATAAAATTCCTACCCGAACGAAGTGCCACCTCTGCCGTTGTTCCCGAACCAATAAATGGATCAAGCACGATTCCGCCATCAGGACAACCAGCTAAAATGTATGGCTTTATCAGTCGCTTTGGGTATGTGGCAAAATGCGCTCCTTTAAACGGCTCAGATGAACACTTATGAACAGTTCTCATGTTCCGCCCCAAGGGGTTATAAACGCGCCCGTTTTTCCCCCTGTAAGAATCGAAGCCACCTTTTTTTGCCGAAGCTCCAGATTCGAACGATGAGCCTTCGTTAAGTGGTTTTGGTCTGTCGTTAGGGTTATTCACAAACTTTTTCTGCTTCACCCTGACTTTATCTGCATCAAAAGAATATTTCCCCGATTTCACAAACATAAAAATCGGCTCGTGATCTACGGTGAAACGGTCTCGCGCCGACGCGGGCATTGGATTAGCTTTGTGCCAAATTAAATCATTACGCAAAATCCATCCGCGGTTATCAATCATTTCAATAGAGAAACGAAACGGAATTTGGCATAAACATTTATTCGGAAGCTCTTTGTTCCATTTTACTTGCACTTGAGACGCGGAGTTAGTATCTTGTTTGCAAGGATTGTTTTGTGTGTTTCCTGAATTGCGACCGCCACCATAATAAGTATCTCCCAAATTCACAAAACAAGTGCCAGTAGGCTTCAGCACCCGCCGAACTTCATCATAAATATCACAAAGTTTAATTATATATTCCTTAAAGGTTGGTTCAAGCCCAAGCTGCCCCTCGACGCCGTAGTCGCGTAAGTTCCAGTAGGGCGGTGAGCTTATACAACAATCCACAGAATCAGAAGGCAGTGTTTTTAAAATAGTGAGTGAATCACCTTGTAATATTTTATTAATTATTTCCATAATCCTTTCGTTTTATTCATTGTTGCCGAACTCTTGTTTAGGAATATTGTTAATCCAATCTCCTTCATTAATTTTATTCGCAAGCACCTTTAGCTTTCGCTAAATCTGCTATTTCTTGTAATGTTTTCATAATCTAACCCTTTTTTGTTTGTAAAATTGTTTCGTAAATTTCTTTTTTGAAAATAAGTACATCATCTAAACATAAAAATAATTCAGGTACATCACTTGCCATAAACTCCTCTGCGCAGGCTTGTTTTGTGCGCTCTACCGCTTCGGAGATGGCAGAGACTGCATTTTCTTTATCCATCACAAAATAATTAACCTCTTTGATATTTTCATGTTCGTCCCGATTTGCAGTTTTAACATAAATTTTATCAATAAAATAAATTTTTCTTTTCCATTTCTCCCATAGCTCTTCAGCTAAATTCGAACTTGTAAGATTTTCTTTCAAGTTGCTTGTATCAAGTGTGATCATTTCTGCTCCTCGTTAAATATTTTTATAGTTACTTTGCCGCATCTAAAATCATCGCTAATAATTATACCATCGCAATTATTTTTCTCCTCCTCTGAAAGATTATACCATTTCGATATATTATAATTGCCACGATACATAGCAATTGGCATATTCCTTGCCGTTGATCCGTAGCTATAACCGTTATCTGTTGCCCATTTTGTAGCTTCATAAAAGGAATTGAATGTTCCCTCTATAAAAAATTCTATTGTCTGTATGGGCTGTCTGTCAATTATTTTCATTTCTTCTCCTTCCAAATCAATTCAATCCCTGCCCTTTGACAATCTCGAATAAAATCATCAAGAGTTTCAGGGTTAGTAACTGCTAAAAAGCGAATATTATAGTATTTTTCATCTTGCCAAAAACAAATTTCATCCTTATCATCTTTAAATACAGTGTTTATATCATTTTTGACCGATACCTCTTTCCATCCCTCAAACAATTCTGTAATCATCTCTGGTTTGAAGGGTTGAGAATAAAATTCATTAGCATTTGATAAAAAGTTATTCTCATCATAACTGGCGGTGTTTGCAAATTGCAAATAATTAAATACTTTCATTTCTGCTCCTCGTTAAATATTTTTATAGTTACCTTGCCGTCTCTAAAATCATCGCTAATAATTATACCATCGCAATTATTTTTCTCCTCCTCTGAAAGATTATACCATTTCGATATATTATAATTGCCACGATACATAGCAATCGGCATATTCCTTGCCGTTGATCCGTAGCTATAGCCGTTATCTGTTGCCCATTTTGTAGCCTCATAAAAGGAATTGAATGTTCCCTCTATAAAAAATTCTATTGTTTGTATGGGTTGTCTGTCAATTATTTTCATTTCTTATCCTCAAAATATTTTTCTTCTAATGATTCTCCGTTTTTGAAATTAGTACGACACATAATAGCACCGCTCTCGTAGTACCACTCACACAAACCATGCTTTGTGCCATTTTTGTAATCAGTACGCCTCTCAATAGCACCGCTCTCATAATATCCCTCACACAAGCCATGCAGTTCGCCGTTTTTGTAAGTAAATCGGTGCGTAATAGCACCATCCGTGTAATATTCCTCACACAAACCATGCAGTTTGCCATCTTTGTAATTAAAACGACGTTCAATAGCACCGTTCTGGTGGTATGCCAGCCCGATATTATCTGCTAATTTACACACCTCTTTAATGTCTAAACCAATATCTTCTTCTTCCAGCCATTCAATATTCCCTAACACAATTTGCCGTGCGAGCAATTCATCTCCCGCCTCCAGAGCTGCTATGAAAGGGTTGTATTGTGATTCGCAAGCGCCTTTTGCTTTTGCCAATCCCGCTATTTCTTGTAATGTTTTCATTTCTTATCCTCAAAATGTTTTTCTTCTAATAATTCCCCGTCTTTGAAAGTAGTACGGTACATAATAGCACCGCTCTCGTAATATTCCTCACACAAACCATGCCGTTTGCCATCTTTGTAGATATCACGCCACATAATAGCACCGTTCTCGTAGTACTTCAGCCCGATATTATCTGCTAATTTACACACCTCTTTAATGTCTAAACCAATATCTTCTTCTTCCAGCCAATCAATATCCCCTAACACAATTTGCCAAGCGAGTAACTTATCCCCCGCTTCTAAAGCCGCTACGAAAGGCTTGTATTGTGATTCGCAAGCGGCATACGCTTTCGCTAAATCTCTGATTTCTTGTAATGTTTTCATAATCTAACCCTTTTTTGTTTGTAAAATTGTTTCGTAAATTTCTTTTTTGAAAATAAGTACATCATCTAAACATAAAAATAATTCAGGTACATTACTTGCCATAAACTCCTCTGCGCAGACTTGTTTTGTGCGCTCTACCGCTTCGGAGATGGCTTCTTTGAAATTATCATCATATACAACTGGAATAGAATCCTCTTCAATATCGACTACCTCTTTCCTATATTTCTCCCACAATTCTTCAGCTAAATTCGAACTTGTAAGATTTTCTTTCAAGTTGCTTGTATCAAGTGTGATCATTTCTGCTCCTTCCAAATTAATTTAACCCCTGCTCTTTGACAATCTCGAATAAAATCATCAAGAGTTTCAGGGTTAGTAGCTGCTAAAAAGCGAATATTATAGTATTTTTCGTCTTGCCAAAAACAAATTTCATCCTATCATCTTTAAATACAGTGTTTATATCATTTTTGACCGATACCTCTTTCCATCCCTCAAACAATTCTGTAATCATCTCTGGTTTGAAGGGTTGAGAATAAAATTCATTAGCATTTGATAAAAAGTTATATAAAAAATGTTGGTTCTCATCATAACTGGCGGTGTTTGCAAATTGCAAATAATTAAATACTTTCATTTTGTGATCGTTAAGAGAATCATAATCATAAAAAATATTTTTTATCCAAACACCCACTGCATTTTGATCTGTTATCAAACGTACACCCATTTCGTCTTTACACCTTTTGCCTACCAAATCATCTTCAGAAGTATATATCCTTTTTACTTTCTCAACTTTCTCAAGACACTTAAAATGCCATTGCCAGATACAATAATTTTTATCTACTTCGATTGAAATGCTACAACGGCATAACGAATGACTACCGTCATATATATTTTTAATTGTACCTTGCTTGCCAATGCAGGCTTCCATTCCCTTAGTAAAAGGTACACCTATTCCATCTTCCCCATCTTCAAACCCACACACAATCTTAACTTTATCACCCTCTTTTAGACCGCGCTTCTTTACATTTTCGTCTTGTAACTCTGAATATGATTTTGGCACAGGAGCAGGTTTGATACGGAATGCGTCAAGGACGTCACCTATGCGACCATTAACCTTGCTGCAACACCATATAAGTTCGTAATAATTTGATCCCTTATACTGGTTATCACGATTCCAGTTCGTTTCAATTTCATCAGCTAATAACAATTCAGCTAATTTTGTTCTCTGTTCTTTTGTCATTGTATTAGTCCTATATTTGTGAAATGTTTAGTAAATTTCGATAAAAAAACATTGTATCTGTTTGCGAAAACAGAATCTTTCTCGATTCTTTTATTACATTTTAATACCGCTTGCGTAACGCGGCTGTCGGCAACCAGCTCAGGGAAATCTAACAAATACCCTATTTTGGGTGTTGATAATCTATAATAACTTAACGCCTTGCAAATAAACTGCCTGAGTTCAAGAAACTCGTGTATATATACACCTAAAAAGAAATTTTTAATATATTCTTCCGAATAACCCGTAGTTTTCAAAAAACCCCTTAACCTACACTGGGTTAGCATAATAATCTCAATCAATATTTTTAATAATAATTATTTTATGAATTTTCTTCATAGAATCTGACATTGTGTGTATTTCTTGTCTTAACTGATTTACGCATCTTTCTGTGTTTTGAGCGTATTTTGCAAATACAAGCACAAGAACACAACAAGTGATTAGTGAAACAATCCACATTTCTAAGTAATTTTGTATTTTATTTTCAGTTTTCATGTTTTTTCTTTAAAAAGCGGCTCGGAAGCTCCAGAAACCGAGCCGTTATATTTAGGGGGAGAGCTTTTTCTCAAAATGAATAATTCATAAGCCTTTCTATAATTAGTAGTTAAAAATATAAATTTGCTTTCTTTAACATTGCTGTTTTTACAGTTTGCATAGATTCAATCCTCTTACCAAACGCTATACAATACGCTTCAAACTCAGGGCTTGCCCACTCTACAACAAAATAACCTTTTGATGTCGCTATCAATGGCAATATTCCGTGGCGGCGGATAAGACTAACGAGCTTCCTTACACGCGCCCCAGAACACCAATTATCAAACTCACCCCTAAATATTTGAATAAGTTTACTTGATGTAATAGGGTTCTCTTTTGTGTGTTTACTTAAAACTTCCACAAATCTTGGAAAAAATTTAATTTCTTCCTCTGTCAAGTCTGCCGTAATTTCTTCAAAACCTTGTATCATAATAAATTCCTTGGTTTGTTTAATATTTAATTTTCATCTGAACAAGCAACAAGTATTGCCGCAACAAGCGCAACAAAAATCGTTATAACAAAAATCATTTTTTCCTCCTTTTTTCATAATATTCTGGCGGGAAATAAGAGATCACTCCAGCCCGTGGCGCTGTTTTGTATTGCCGCTTGGTGGTATATTTTTTTGCAAACTTCAAAAACCTTATTCTGTCTTGTTCTGTTTCAAACTCAATTCCGATTTCAGGCACATAAACCGTGTTTAAATCACGTTTTATTTGTTCGGCTGATCTTTCTTTACGCAATTTGAGTTCATTCAGGCAAGATAGCCACAACTCCGTAGTAAGCACAGATTTTAAGGCGGCAACGTTACCGGGCTTAACATTTAGAGTTTTACTGTGTTTTTCAATAATCCTGAGTTTTTCATCAGAGCAGTTAAGTTTTTCTGCAAGAGCAGGCAACGTAAGCGTAGCTTGTTCCCTGATAAAACGGAACTCTTCTGGTGTTAGCGGAGGCAAAACATCTACTGTGTCTGCCATTGTTTGTTTTTTTTCCATTATATTTCCAATGATTTTTTAAAATCTACAATTATTAACTCTTTTTTAGCTCCTCTTTCGCGGCGGAGGAGGTACTCAACACAAACCCCGCGCTCTGTTTTTGTAACCTGTGCCGTAGCCATCATCACCCCACAGATATTAGCATTGTACTGGCGCTGTTTTCCGTCAAATTTGACTTTGTAAATAAGACTTCTAAACCTGCCGCCGTAGCACTCGACGCACTCATAAGCATAATTAACCGCTTTATCCCGTCCGTTTTTAATTTTAATACCCATTGTGGTTTGTGTGGCTCGTGTTTAAACACTTCATCTCTCAACTTTCTCTGTTCTGTTACAATTTCGTTTTTAACCTTGACAAACCTGTTATAATTCTCGCGGCTCAAATGGCTCAACTCCGGCTTAGGCTTGTCATATTGCGCCCCATAATCAACAAAAACAAAACTAAGTTCATCTTTTGGCATCATCAGCAAAGCATCACCCTGTCCTGTTTGGCGAATATTTGTCCGAAAGTGGGTTTCTTTTTGCCAACACAAGCCATCGGATCACTTGTTTTGGGTGTTTTTGGGTCGAAATTTGGCATTTTTTGGTTTTTTTTGTTAAAAATAGGTTTTACGGCTTGGTTTGTGAAGCGCTTTTAGAAATTCTCGCCACCGCTTCATCCAAAATGCTCGGTTTTGGTGCAAAATCTTCTTGAAATTTCTCTGTTAAATCGGCAATTTTGGAGTTCAAAAGCTCGATTTGTTGTTGAATGTATTTTTGATCCGCCTTGGTTTTAAGCGAATCGTTCAAAAAATCACAATCCAGCTGGTTTTTTTCGGATAAATTTGAAACCCTGAACAAATCGGCAAGAATTTTCTGCTCTGTTTGTTTCGATTCGTCAAAAAATTTGGCATACTCTTTTTGCCTGTTTTCAGCAAGTACCCTAAAAGCGATATATCTTGTTTCAAACTCCTCAAAAAGGGCTTTGTTCATATATTTCTCGCTAATACTACAAACCAGCTCTTTTAATTTGTTGAAATTTGCCATGCTAACCATGCAAGAATCGTTTTTTATACCTTCGTTCGATACTTTATTAGGCTTGGTGGCTAAAGTGTCTAAAATGGCGCTTAATTTGGATAATATTTCAGGCGTGGTGGTTTGTAACGTGTTGTTTATTTCGTCAAGTGTTTCAAGCGTTAAATCAAAACCTGTGTCTGTGTTGTGGAAAGTGGCTGCTATTGCTTGTTCAATGGCGTGAAGTGTTTTCATTAATTTTTTTTGTGGTGTTTTCACAATCTGATCCTTTTTTGTTGATTTATAAATACTTAAAATGATTTTCTAAACGATTCGCCTTTAAAAATTACTGTTTCGTATTGCTCAAACCTGTCAATAATTTTTTTCATGTATTTTCTTTTTAGCTCTTCAGCCGTCAGGTTTGTGACGTAGTGTGTTTTATAGCCACTATACTGCCATTTGTCTGCTCTTTCCATGATGAAATTCTCAAAAATGTTTAGCCTTGTGCCAAAATCTGATACTTCCGACGGCTCGTCACCAAGCTCATCGACAATTATATTTTTCGTCATTAAAGCGTTCAAATAATGAGACTTGTCTGTCCTGTACGATTCAACCAACCTCACAGCGCTTGTTGAAATTGGGCAATATTGCTCTTTGCTCATTGTCCGCGCCACCATGTTTAAACCGTCTATTGTCAGTGTTTTGCCAAGTCCGGGAGTTCCTTTTAAAAACAAACACTTATGTGTGTCTAAATCTGTTTCTCCACCAAAAAAATAACCAAAAAGATTGTTAAAGTTTATAGTGTTTTCTGCGTTTAAAATATATCCGGTTTTGATCATGCTTCTTGAGTTTATTAATTCGTCTAAAAGTAATTTAACTTGCTTAGTTGCTATGGTTAGCCGCTCTTTGCTGTTCCCCGACAAGTTTGTTTCGTGCTGCTCTTCTGGCTTCGACTTTTGCTGATTCGTCTTCAAAATTATCTGCTCTGCTGTCTCTGGTGATTTGATTTGAAGTAGCGCCAGAAGCGCTCCTTGTTCCGTTGTTTCCGGTCTTTCCGTTATTATTTCCATTGTTTTTATTTGAAATATTTATAAATCTGCCGCTGTTCCAGTTTTTGAGGGTGTGCCTCCAGCTTTTCATTGGTGTTTTGCCAACAAGCCAGCCGTTTCCCTCATAGTGATTGAAAAAATAATCAGGATCAACTTCCAAAAGTTTTTCGTTTGCAATTTCGTTTTTAATTTGCTCAAGCGTCGGTTTTATAAATTTGAATTTTGAAAAATTTTGATTTTCGATTTCTTTTTTATTTTTTTCTTTTCCAGTATTTTCTGTTTCTGTTTCTGTTTCTGTTTCTGTTTCTGTTTCTGTTTCTGTTTCTGTTTGTGTACTTCTTCCGGTAAAAACCCCTGTTTTTCCCGTAATAACCTCGGTTTTTCCCGTAATAACCTCGGTTTTTCCCGTAAGAACTAATTTTGTCTTCATGTGATCAATTTTCCAAAACTCTTCTGCGTCGAAACAAAGGTATTCGTTATTCAACTCTACTACCCTTCTGCCGTTTGCTCCTCTACAATACCTTTTTTGGATTCCAGATGATGTAAGTATATTATACTTGTGATAAATACCAGCGTTAAACAATCCTTTTGTGCAACAGAACAAGACAATTTCTTTTGTTTTTTTGTAATCAAGGCTTTTGTTTTTAGCAAGAACTTTTATATCGTCATCCTCAAGCTCAACAAAATAACTGTTTCTGTAAATCCTGTTCAATAAGTAAATATATATAGCAAAACCAGTTATACCATATTCAGCTTCTAAAATCTGAACCTTTGGATCAGCCTCAATATCGACATCCATGGAATAATAATCCAAACCATGTTTGTTTGGTCTTGCCATTTTAACAACCGATCCAAATTCTGATTCCAAAATAAAGTAATGCTATGATTACAAAAGGAATAGTTAATTTGTTCGTTGTTTCAAAAAACTTATCACTTTGTAGCACAGGAACACTTATTTCTACTCTTTTAAACATTCTTTCGCATAATGTTTCGAGCTTGTAATCTGAAGATAGTAATCTTATAAGCATAGTATTTACCTAAAATATTTAATAATATTTTTCTATTTTTTTATCAAATGATTCAATTAAATTCGTGTTGTATATTGAATTACAATTATCATCAATCCTTCCTTTTACCAAATCTCCGAGGTTTGATTCAATGCAAAACAATTCAATCTCTTTTTCAATCCCCCTACAAAATTCCTCTTTATCTGTCATGCCGTTGTATGTTTAGTATGTAAATGATCCAGTTTGCTTGGGTGGCAGGATTTGAACCTGCAATGTAAATGTAACCATATAAAAGTACGATCCATAGTAGCAACGTCCTGTTTCAACGCGCTTCGGCTTCCAAGCCGCCTCACCCAAGTTGGTAAGTTGAAAATCAAAGAACAAAATAAAAACTAAACATAAAGAACGATTGCCGCCCGAACACTGGTGATAAAAGTTTTAGCGCTTTTTATAAAGGAGCCAAATTTCTCTGCCGCACTTAAACTACCTTTGTCTCCATTTGCTCTGTGCGTATTAATTGCAGCGGAGTTAGCTTGTTCAAGTGCTTCAAGGTTTAACCCTCCTATTAGGTTAATAGCTGTAACAAGGTTTATCTCTGATAAACTTAAAACCGCTTGTTGCCACGACGTATCGGCTTGCGGAGCGGGCGGTGGAAGAGGTTGTTTTATTGAAACTTCCTCGTTAAATTGCAGAAAGTTATCCGGCTCGTCATATTCTGCCTGGTGAATTATATCACCATCTTTGGTGTCAAATGGCATTTATGCCTCCCTTTGTTAGTGGATGAGATTGATTAAATTTACGACCTCTATTTTTTGCAATAGTCTTACATTTTGTGTGAATAGGGTCAGTGGTTTTCGAGTAGTGTTCGTGATTATTAATCTGAACAGGCTTAATGGCTCTGACAAAGCCAAGAATCGCCTCAAGGTTTGTTTTTGGCTCTTTGTATCCGGCATAATAAAAAGATTTTATTGTACCGTCTTTAATGAACCTATAAACCTGCCCGCGAGGTATTTTCAGTATTTCAGCGGCTTCACTGCCAGTCAAAGGTGTTTTAAGCCCTATTTCTTCAATTATACTCATAAATAAAATTTATTTATTGTAATAAATATCTTGACTTTTGTAAGAAAATGTAGTATTTTTGTTGGTGGAACATGGACAAAACCTAAAAGGTTTATTGGGGGAAGAGAAATGAGAATAGTGTTTGATAATAAAAGAGCCATAACGGAACAAATTATATGTTTTACGTTTTGTTTTTTATTTTCTAAAATTATTTTCAATTATCTCTTATATTTTGTTTTCAAATTTGGACACTATATTTGTGTCCCCCTTCCTGAATACAAAATTACAACATTTTGTAAGAAAAGTCAAGTGTTTCTTGCAAGAAAATAGAAAATAATTTTATGAAAAATGTATTATACGATAGAATAAAGGAGTTAGCGGCTAAAGAAAAATTAACCATAGAGGGATTTGCCAATAAAATAGGAATAAATAGACAGGTGTTTTATGAATTATCCAAATTTAACAGACAAAAACTTACAATAAAAACACACTATAAATTTATCGAAAACGGCTACAATCCTTATTGGATAGAGACAGGCGAAGGAGAAATATATTTAACAAACAACAAATATATAGTATCAGAGCCACAAGTCGAATATAACAAAACCACCAAACAGGAAAATATATTATATGCACCCGCACAGGAAGCCACAACAGAGCCACGGATAACAATAGAAAGAACTCTACCAAAGACAACAAAGATAGGCTCAGTCGATGTTATCACAGAAAGCAAAATATATATAGAGTTGCCAATGGTAGAAGATGTATTTCCTTGCGGGCTACCAGAGCCAAATGTAGGAGATATAAGAATAATAGATATTGAAAAAGATTTAATCGGAAACACAAAACAAGCACACGTGTTGCGGTGTACTGGCAACTCAATGGAACCTTTGATAGGTGAAGGTGATTTAGTTATAAGCGAAACGGTAAACGATCCAAACGCACAGGTTAAGCACAGAGATATTGTGGTTGCATATCTAAACGGTGGGTTTACGGTGAAATATTTTAAAAGGATAGATGGTAAAATATATTTAACGCCAGCCAACCAAGCGGAGTTTGACGACATTGAAATAAAAAATACAGACGATTTAAAAGTTGTTGGAATAGTAAAAACAATAATAAAGCGGAGATATGTAAAAATCACTTGACAAGAGTAATAAAATGTCGTAATTTTGTAATGTTAATTTTCACTAATTTATTAAAAGGGTTTTATTTATGAAAAAGTCTTTAGTTTTACTTGCAATGATTATGGTATTTGTATTGTTTGGGTGTTCAAAAGACCCTGTTTCCGCTCCTGCGCAAAAAACTATTTATTTAACACTTAGTAACGTTAAGATAATAAACGACGGAAACACATTTGTAAATGGTAATTTTTACTACAAGATGGAAATATTAGACAAAGACGGGGTTGTTATAAAAAACACAAACGGCTATAATTTAACAACATACCAAACAAGAGATCAGGCTGTATCCGCAGGGGACGGACAATATATACCAATCAATGCAACTTACGTGTTTAACAAAATAGACAATAAAGACGAAGCGTTTTATTTAGCTTTCCGGCTTTATGATAAATTTAGTAGTGGAACAGATATAAACGCGGGTGAAGTACTTTTAGCGTTTCCAAATCCTTGGTCTGGCGCTGCGTACACAGGTCAAAACATCCCTATTGATCTTGTTGATACCACAAATACATATAAAACCCAACTAATAATAACCGTAACGGTAAGGTAAAGTGTCCCTGAAGTACGCAAACAATATTTATCCGGGCTGGATTGGCGTTAGAAGCCGCGATAGCAGTATAATAATAACTATCCACGGTAAACAGTATGCAACAGAGATAAAAATTGAGAAAAATGAGAATAATGAAATTGTACAGAGTACAAGAAACAGAGCGGCAATAAAAGCCGCGAATGAGATACACAAGACAATTTATGAAACGATATTGAGAGACGGAGGCTTTTTGCCTCCGCTTTCAATTTATCAAGCACCAGAGCCACAAAAAACACTTTTAGATTATTTTAACGAGTTCATAAAAACCACTGAAAGAAAAAAGCGAACCGAAAGAACCATAAAAAGCTATGATCTTGCCTTTAGGACTATAATAAGTAATCCATATCAAGAGCTGACAAGAGACAATATAAGAGAACAGGTAAATGCGTTTTTAAACTCAACAAAACTTGCTGGCACAAGTGTAAACATATATCTAAGAAGTTTTCAGGTGTTTTTAAGTTGGTTGTGGGAGTCGGAAATAATCGAAAGACCGCTACCGTTATACAAACAAAACAAAGTAGAAGTGCCGGAAAAAGAAGTGCAGCCATTCACAATAGATGAAATACAAAGATTAATAAAATACTTCAAAGCCCGCAAACAAAGCCCGTTAAGCTCACAAAACATGGCTTTTATGATAGAATTTATGATATTAACAGGATTCAGGATAGGCGAGTGCCTTGTATTAGACTGGGACAGGATTGATATTGAAGGAAAGATAATCCGTATGCCAAATAAAATAAAAAAAACACAATATGAAGAATATCCTATTACAGAACAGATTGCTGAACTATTGTTAAAAATCCACCAAACCAATAAACAGAACCTAAATAACAAGGTATTCATTTGGAGCGCTTCATCACAATCAAGGCTAACAAGGACGCTTAACAGCGCTTGTGTTGCATTAAATATAAAAATCGACGGAAGGGCGTTCCATGGCACAAGAAAAGCCTACTCGCAAATAATGTTCGACAATAATATAAACGAAACAGATATACGTGATTTGATGCGCCACCGCAAGATAGAAACAACATTAAAGAGTTACAAAAAAACAAAACTTGACAAACTCCGCAATGTATTAGAAGGAATAAACAAAGACCATGGCGTCGCCACACGCACGCCACACGATTAAAAACATAAATCCACACAAAACACCACAAAAAGCCACAAAAAACATAAAACAAAACACACAAAAACCAAACAAAAAAAGCCGCATCAAATAGAGTAGAAGCGGCTTTTCTTTGGCTCCTGAGGAGGGACTTGAACCCCCGACCCTCTGATTAACAGTCAGATGCTCTAACCAGCTGAGCTACTCAGGAATCAAAACAGTTACAAAATTAAGGACTTTTTTTGAGATATGCAAACTTTTTTATTTTTTCTTCTGAAATATTTTAAACAATTTTGTAATTTTGTATTCTAAGTTATTGATTTTTTTATAATAAATAATCACGATGCAAAATCTTTTTTCTGAAATAAATTCTAAAACCTTAGCCCAAAAACGTATTAATGAGCTTAGAAAATTAATCTCAATATACGATCAAGCATATTATAATGAGGCTGCCAGTCTGATTAGTGATCGTGAATATGACTTATTATTCCGTGAATTACAAGAACTTGAAAAAGAAAATCCTGAATTAATTATTTCATCATCACCTACTCAGCGCATTGGCGGCTCTCCTTTGAAAGAATTTGTTTCAGTTAAACACAAACAACAAATGCTTTCGCTTGCAAATACCTATTCAGAGCAGGAGATTATTGATTTTAACAAACGTGTGTGCGATGCACTGGATGCTGGTTTCCCAAAATATGTGACCGAATTGAAATTCGACGGAGTTGCAATTAGCTTACATTATGAGAATTGCAAATTGGCTCTGGCACTTACTCGAGGTGATGGAATTTCAGGGGATGATATCACTCAGAATATTAAAGCTATTCATGCAGTTCCTGAATATATAACTCCAATCGCATACAATGGCGCTACTATCCACAATTTTGAGCTGCGTGGAGAGGTTTATATGCTTAGAAAAGATTTTGAATCTCTGAATGAAATGAGAACTCTTGCGGGGGAGAAAAATTATGCCAATCCAAGAAATTTGGTTGCCGGATCGCTGAAACTGCTCGATCCAAGCCAACTCTCAGACAGAAAGCTAAATATTGTTTGCTATTATTTGTCTTCAGAAGATGCTAAACTTGACTCACATTTCGAAAATATCAAATTACTCCGGCAAATGGGATTACCCGTAAGCGACGCTCCCAGACTGTGTGAGAGTACTGAAGAAATATTTGAGTTTATTAATAAATGGGACTCAGCGCGCAATGAACTTGCTTTTGATATTGATGGAATTGTTATAAAAGTTGATTCACTGCGCCAGCAGGATATTTTGGGAACAGTTGCGCGCTCACCCCGATGGGCAATTGCATACAAATATGAAGCTGAATCAGCCGAGACACTGTTGAGAGATATTACTCTTCAGGTTGGACGTACAGGGGCTGTCACTCCGGTCGCAGAGCTTATTCCGGTATTTTTATCGGGTTCTACTATTTCGCGAGCAACACTTCATAATTTTGATTATATCAAGGAACGCGACATCAGGATTGGTGACACAGTTGTAATTCAAAAGGGTGGTGAAGTGATCCCCAAGGTAGTAAGCGTGGTTTTACAGGCACGTAATCCTGGCTCAAAGCCATTTATCTTCCCTGAATTTTGTTCCTGTGATTTGCATTCACCTTTAATACGACCGGAAGGAGAAGCAAATTATTACTGTAATAATCCTCTGTGCCCATGGCAACTGCGGCGGAGTATCGAACATTTCGTCAGCCGGAATGCAATGAATATTGACGGAATCGGAGAAAGAAATATTGAGCAATTAGTAGAATTGGAACTATTAAAGGACATTTCGGATTTATATCAATTGCAGATTCAACGTGAAAAGCTAATATCAATTGAACGCTGGGGAGAAAAAAGTGTCGATAGTTTATTAAAATCTATCGAAAATAGTAAGTCCAACTCTCTAAACAATCTGATTTATGGGCTTGGTGTAAGATTTATAGGGGAGGGTGCTGCAAAAACTCTTGCAAACCATTTCCGTTCTATTGATGCTCTCGCGGCTGCTACTCGTGAAGAATTGTTAAAAGTTTATGAAATCGGTGAGAGAATGGCGGATTCTATTTTAGCGTATTTTTCAAATCCAGTTCAGCGTGAGATTTTGAATAAACTCGAAAATTCAGGTGTTCGTATGGATATAGTTCAGGACAGTTCTATAGGAACTGATTTTATTGGAAAAACTTTTGTTTTTACGGGTGAACTCGAGAAACTGACTCGTCAGAAAGCTCAACAAATTGTTGAATCAATGGGTGGCAAAGCAACAAATTCGGTTAGCAAAAATACCAGTTATGTTGTAGCAGGTGCTAATGCAGGTTCCAAACTTGAAAAAGCGCAGAAGCTTAAAGTTGAAATATTGTCAGAGGATCAGTTTTTGGAATTAGTTAGTTAATGCAAAATGCAGAAAGCAAAATGCAAAATGTAGAATTTAGAATGCAAAATGGAAGAGAATATGGTTTTTCTTCAATTTCATCATTCCACTGAGAGTTGTACAGGGAGAAGAATCCAGAAAAATTAACCAATAACTTTTTAAACTTTATGAACCTTAAAAACTCTTAACTTGAAACTTATTTCACCTAAGCACTACAAAACTCTTTGTAATTCTCTGCGCGCCAGCTGAAACACAGCAATAATAAATACCAGATTGAAGGGAAGAAATATCAATATGTATGGATAATTCATTTTGTGGTAGTGGCACGGTGCGCCGTTCCACAACGGTTTGCCCGTAAGCATTAAATATCTCCACAGTAGTAATTCCCAATCCATAATCACTAATTTCAATAAAATCAAAGGCTGGATTGGGTGAAATATCGATTTTATGTTTGGAATAAATTTTATTTTCGTCAACTGAAATCAATTCATCTATTCTTGCTCTAAAAAAACCTTCATAACCTGATACATAAAAATAATTATTATTAACAGCCATAGTTAATATATAATAATTTGAGGGAAGTCCCGATTGAATTTCTTTCCATGTATCTCCATTATTTGTTGAAACTATAATGACCCTCTTAAATAATTTGTTTGTACCTAATGCCATTATATATTTACCGTTTGTAATTAATTTATCAAATGACCTATAGTTTGTATATTTTGTAATATTTTTCCATGAATTTCCTCTGTCCGAAGAAAAATCGATGAAACCAACAGTATCGCTATTTACAATAAAAATTTTGTCTTTATATACTGATAATGAATTAGAACTATTATACCATATATAAGTCTTTTTATTCTCCCAACTATCTCCAAAATCGGTACTAATCCAAATATTTCTATCCATTCCTACAACTATTATGTTGTCACTAACAGCAAATTGACGATAATTTCCGTAATAATCTTTAATCAAACCTTTCATTTTTTCCCAACTATAACTTTTGCCATACATTCGGGAAACGAAATAATTCCGACCATCTTGAATTAAAGAAAAAAAGTAATCTTTATTCGAAATGATATTAGAATTTTTTCCATATAATGATTTCCAAATAATACCATTATCGTATGATATAAATGATCCTTCTGATGTTTGAACTAAAAGGGTGTCATCTTTAGGTGCAATTGCACTTATTGACTCGTTTTGATACTGTACTAAAACTTGCTTCCAGTTCGTTCCACCATTTGTTGATACAAATAATCCCCCTCGATCATCCATACCACCTTCAAATCGTTTGCAAGCATAAACTGTATCGCCATTTGTTTTAATTAAGTCAACCTTTTTACAAACAATCCCTGAATTTATTTTTTTCCAATTAATACCAACATCATTCGAAATATAGACCTTATTTAAATTTAAAGTTCCTCCAATAATAATGTTCCCATCGGTTGCCAGTGATATGACATACATATTTAGCCCTAAAATCTCGATTTTTTTTGTCCATCTTACACCCAAATCGCCAGAATAGTACATCCCGTAATCAGTACATGCAATGATTGTCGAATCTTTAATCAGTAAATAATTTACACTAAAACCAGTAAAAATTATTGGATTGTTTGCTGTCCACGAATCACCATTATTGGTTGATACAAATATACCATCTCTTGTCCCTGCAAAAATTTTATTACCTTTTATTGCTAATGAAATTACTTCGGTATCTGTAAATCCTCTGTTCCTGAGCCCCCAACTGGTTCCTTTATCTGTACTTATAAAAACTCCAATGTATGAACCAAGAAACCAAGTACTTTCATTTTCAGCAAAAGACAATACAATATTGGTTTTTTTTGTAAGCCACGACTCTCCTTCATTTGTTGAAAACGATAAATATCCATCGGCTGAACAAGCAAAGAGAGTATTCTCAAAATTGCTAATTTTTGTATTTGAAGACTTATTAATCCGGAATCTTTCTCAAACCAGTTAAAACCATTATCGGTGGAGATATAAATCCCGTTATTTGTTCCAATAATAATTTTATTTTTTATTGCGATCATTGAATGAATATTCGAATCAATACCCCCTAATGAAGGGTGTAGCCAATTATCACCAAAATCTGTTGTTAAATAAATTCCATTATTCGTCCCTGTGAAAATTGTTTGTCCAATTATTGCAACAGAATTGATTCCATTACCTTGGAGTCCATTATTACATGCCTCCCACTGCGCTCCTGCAGCACCAGACAACCCAATTATTATGCCAATTATTAAATAAATCTTTTTCATAAAATTTCCTCCTGAATATTTAAATTTGTTGACGATCACCAACATTTTATATTCTTTCACTTTCAATAAGTGGTAAAATGTGTTCGCACATTGACAAGCCCATTCAATTAATTCATTCTGCTGTTCATTTGTGTGCCTCCACTTTTTTCCGTTGCAAATCTACTGTCACGCATATTATTTACAACTTAACTACATTTATAGGAAAATTCATCCCGTCTGACTCAAAATTAATAATATAATTTCCCCGAATCAATTCTTTTAATTCAGAATTTAACATATACTTGTGCAATCCTTCCTCTTTAAAACCCTCATCAAGCACCTTTATTCTCCCTTCCATATCTATTATCTCAAGCTTAATGTATCCCGCCTTCTCTAATTTATATTCTATTATCGAAAATTCCTCAATCGGATTCGGGATAATCTGTATTTTTAACCTGTTTTCCTCTGAATTTATCTCAATATTCGATTTGAAAACATTAATTTCCCATTTTACAATCGAAATATGCTTTGTGAAATGCGCAGGCATCTTTATCAACAATGTCGTATCAATTACCGAAGCACTCAAAATATGTTTGCCCGCACTCAAATTATCATTTATTATTACACTATCAATATTCTTTGCAATACTGATGTTGTCTAATACCCAGTCAACTTTAATAGTGTTAGGTTGAGGCTTTATTAATTTCAGATTAAATGTTATTTTTTTGGAAAGATCCAATTTCAGACTATCCGGAAAATATTTATCTACAGGATTAACCAAATCAAACAATCGCATCAGCAATGATTCGGCACAAACCTCACAAAAAGGAACGCCGTTACTCCTCATAAGACAATTATATTTAGGTCTGTACCACCCTTTTGGGCTATAAGCGGCTCCTTCAAATAGTCCGATAAGCCCGTAATATGCTCCGGAATCGGGAGTTGGAACGGGAGTGGCCGGATTTATCCAATGATTCCAACGGATTGAATCTCTGCGAATCTCTTTTGTTGTATTAGGAGTCTCGCGAGGGGTTGAGCCGGGATAAGAATATTCATCACCCAGTCCGGCAAAGCCATGGCCGAACTCATGTACAAGTACGGCACTCGCTCCACTGTTCATAGAAGTCGTGGGAAACATTCCGCCGCTCCCGCCATAATAATTTGTATTGGCAACAATAAATGCAAGATCATAATCTGGTGTATTGTTAGTCAGAACATTGAATATATTACTGTAATTATATGGCCCGAGAAGCCGATGTACAGATCCGGCATCGAATTTTGTACCAAAATAATTCTTTACTTTCATTACAGGAGTGTTTAAACAATCCGTTTCAGTAAAAAGTTGTTCATGGCTAACCCCGGATTCTTCTGAAATTACATCAACACGTATTATATTGATAAAATCTTTGTAATGGCTGAACGGTTCAAAACTTACAAAAGCCGACGAAAGTTGTATAATATCCGATTGGAATTTCATAAGATCATTTTTAGTATAACCATCACCTAAATAAACAATATTTAACCGGTTGGAAAATCTGCCTTTATTTACAACAGTATCCACATTAAAGATTTGTGAATTTAAAGTACCCGTTATTAATATTAAAACTAATGCAAAAACTCTCATTTATTTCTCCTTTAAATTAATATTGGCAATTTCATGTAATTCATTATGCTCCGTAATATTCTCAATTTTCAGAAAACTTATTTCTCGGTTGAGATTAATACGAATAAAAAAGTCGATGGCTCTTCTAAATTCAGAAATTGATTGATAATTTTTATCTTGATCAGTAAATTCACCGCGGATTACCAATGGATTCTCAATTTCAATTTTCTCAATCAGCTTATCATTTTCATCAAAAAACGAGCAAAGCCAATCACCGCTTAACAATTTTGGATAGACATGAAATGCCGCTTTTAACTTACCCATCGGAGCTTTTGTTTCGATCAGTTCTACGGTTGCTTTGTGAGCCGATGAATCATATTTTGCATTTAAATATATAAAAAGAATGCGACTTACGTCCCGTGCTTCAACTACAACATCTTTAAATCTCGGAATTGGTTCTCTTACTGCGCAAGAAACACAAATGAGTATGGCAGCAACTATTCCGATTATTTTCATCATATCAACTCTATTTAACTTTTTCTTCATAATTTCTTATTATAAATTCTAATGCAAATTAAATAAAATATTTTGAATAAACAAGACAAATTTCAAAAAAAATTACATTAATTGTGTTTCGATTTATTATAGATTTAATGACCTGAATATATTATAAGATCAGTGAACATTGCTTATAGTAATATTGTTTCATATATTATGAAAAAGTATAACCATATCCAAGCTGATTCTGATATCAAGACAAATGATTTCGGATAACTTGAAAACTAAATCTTTAAATTCTTTATTTGACTAATCAGAAAAATAATCAACGGGATTCAATTTTAAAAAAGGTTTTGTCTGCCGAACTGTTCGTCTTAACTAAATTTTTGAGCTAATCCTTTAAAATGATAATAATATGAAGCTGGCTAATAAATTGATTAATGCTTTTATTGGAGTCTTAAATTTATTATATTACAATAATCTTTTATTTTTTCCTTAATGGTGGTTTGAATGATTGTAGCCGATTTATATCAACTAATATTGAATCAGCCCAATAATAACATTTATCAGCATCCAACGGATAACCGTTTGATTGGCATAACATCATATTTTGTAATGTTACGGGAACATTAAAATCTTTTTTAAATATTTTTTGTAATTTACCCATCATTCTTCCCCAAATTGGTGCTGCCATTGTTCCGCCATTAAAGTTTTTTCCACCTAATTCAGCAAAACGATCAAATCCAAGCCAGATTGCTGTACATAATTCTGGTGTATAACCAACAAACCAAGCGTCACGATTTTCCGATGTTGTACCAGTTTTACCAGCAGCCACTCCTTGATAATATTTTCTGATTTGCCGACCGGTTCCGGAATCGACAACAGCTTGCATCGCATTTGTAATTAGCGCGCAAGTCTCTTTATCTAATACAGATTGATACGAATACAACGGTAAAAATACTTGATTCCAGTTATTATCTTCAATTTTTTCAATTGCAAAGGGTTCGATAAATGTTCCTGCACTTGCAAAAACAGAAAAAGCAGCACTCATTCGCCATGGATTTGAATCATAAGCTCCGAGAGCAAGTGAAGGGAAATATGGAGATTGGATTTTAAAGCCAAGTTTTTCTGCAAATTCGGCAACTCGTTCGGGATTTGTGTATTCTGTAATTGCCCGAACAGCCGGAACGTTTAAAGAATGAGTTATCGCATATTTCATGCTAACATCCTTGTCAGTATAAGTCTTATCGTAATTTTCAGGGTTCCATTGATATGCTTTTCCGGGATTGATCACAAGCTCTGAATCAAGCAGTGGAGTACCCAATGTATATCCATCAAATAACATGCTAGAATACATTATTGGTTTGAAACTTGAACCAAGCTGACGAGCTATCTGGTAACTTCTGTTAAGACCAGCTACCTTTGTAGTTGGAGACTCACCGATCATGGCACGAATTTTACCAGTACCGGGTTCAATGGAAATCAATCCCATTTGAACAGCTTGTAGCTTTTTAGGGAAAGTTTTATATTGATCAGCCGATGCTTTTTCGGCAGCTAATTGAAATTTTGAATTGAGTGTCGTATAAATTTTAAATGCGCCGTCATTCAAATTGAGATGTTTTGATTTTAAGATACTATCTGCTTTAATACGTATAAATTCTCCGAAACTTGGTGTAAATCGAGGGCGCAAACTAAGATTTATAGGGCTTTTAGACAATTTTATATATTCTTTCTCGCTCAATTTCCCAACTTCTACTAAATTATGCAATACATCATTTCTTCTTTTTAATGCTTTTTCTGGGAATTTAGACGGATTATACCCGCTGGGATTCTTTAAAAGTCCTATAAGTAATGCCGCTTCACTAATGTTTAATTTATCGGGAGTTTTTGAATAATATTCATTTGATGCAGCCCATAATCCCCAAGCGCCGTTTCCAAAATAAACAATATTTAAATATAATAATAATATTTGATCTTTTGAGAGAGACGTTTCAAGTTCGCGTGCTAATTCCATTTCAGATAATTTACGGGTAATTGTTTGCTCATTTGATAGAAAAAGATTCCGTGCTAACTGCATTGTAAGTGTCGAACCACCTTGCTTTGATCCTTTCAATGTTGAAACAAGTGCCCTGCCCAAACCACGGAACGAAATCCCTCCGTGTTGATAGAAATCTCTGTCCTCGGTAGCCAACAAACAATCCGTCACAGCCGAAGTGACCTGATTTAAATATTTAATTTCTACTCGGTTTTTCTCTCCATAATAGGAAATAACATAGCCATCATCTGACACACAATAGGAAGCATAGCGTAAAACAATAGGAGGAAGTGTTGCTTCGGCTTCATAAACAAAGAGTGTGAGGTAAATAATAATAAGATATTTCAGCATTGATAATTTTAACAAGTTTGAAAAAAATGCAAAGAACGATACTTCAAAATTATGAAAAATATAATTAATAACAAGAAATTTTATTTTGTATTTGCATCTTAATCATTTTTTTCTTAATTTTGTATTGTAATAAATTAGATTTGAAACTTATTAAATATAGATCGGGAATATGGCTCTGGCACAGACTTTAAACATGGTATATGATTTATTGGAAATTCAATTAAAAACAATATCTCTCAATAATAAAATATTTTGTACAAATGTGTTTTAACTAATAATTCAATAAGGTGTAAAAATGAAAACAAACGGAATTCGTCTCATCGTGGCTTTCTTAGCGGGTTTATGTATAAACTCCAATGCATTTGCAGTGGAAAAAATATATATTCCATTTTTTGAATTGATTAATGTACCAGCCGAATATCAATATTCAACTGTTCATCTGCTGAAGAGCTACATTGAAGAGCAAGGGAAATATTCGGTAGCAATTCCCCCAAAAGGTGATTCTATTGTAGTACAGCCATCATTGGAGAAGTGCCAGGCAACCGCCAAGTCACTAAACTGCGATTATGTTCTTATTGGTGATTTAAATAAAATAGGTGAAACAATCATCCTTACTTTTGCTATGTACCCGACTAATTCCAATATTCCTACATGGAATGATCGTCTGAAAGCCAGTAAGTCTGATGATTTCGATCCTATACTTCAAAGATTAGCCCGTTCCCTTGGTACAAAAAACAAAGCAACCACCGATGGCGATATTTATAGTGTCACCGATTATCAATCGACTAAATTAAAAAAGGTTAAATCTACACAAGCTTATGGTATATCTGTTATAGCTGCCAGTTTTATTTCCAAACCCTTTACTGAAGATGCGTTTTCCAGTGGAATAGGTGGATTTTGGCTATATGATACTCGCGAAATGATGTATGATGCTAACTTAGCCCTCCTTTTTCTTGGAAAAAGCAATATATATCAAATCGGTATCCAGGCTAATCGTCCACTTTCCAGTGAAGGCAATACTCCATATTTCGGTGGTGGTGTCGGAATTGGAGCTACTGGATTCTCAAAGGGTGATTATAGTGGAGATTATAAATCAGGAATGCTTCTTTTCTTAGGTGGAGGATATTTATTCGGACGTAATTCTGATGTTGGATTAAGAGTAGGTCTTCAATATTTCATTGGAACTTATAAAATGGATAATCCAGATAAAAGTCTCCCACAAGGATTTATGCTGAAAATAGAATTATATAATTCTCAAATAACTAAATATCTTTACCGAGGCTATTAATTATAATTTTTTTTGATGTAATATCAAGTTGAATCAAATTCAATTATATTAAGTAGATGTCCAAGTCATCATCATACCTCGTTACCAAGCTCCGGTTTGGTAACGAGTATGTTCTGTTCAAAATTTTTATTCTCTTGGTTGGGGCGGCTGCTTGTACGCATCTGATTTTTATAATAGAAACAATATATAATCGTTATAATCCATTTATAAAATAAAGGAATCTGAAATGGAACTTTCAACTTTAACATCGAAGAATCATATCTTACTGCCCAAATCAATCAGCAAAGATTTAAATTTTAAACCCGCACAAAGATTTGTTGTCATCAATTATCTTGACCGAATTGAATTAATTCCCCTAAAACCCATCTCCGAAATGAAGGGATTCTTAGAAGGTATTAATACAGATTTTGTCAGAGAGGATGAAGATAGAATATGAATATTATTGATGCATAACACTCTTTCCAATCCCCTTCCTTGAGGAAGGGCAAGGGAAGGTGTTCTTCAGATTAATTCAGCACAACATTTTGTCCAATAAATTATAGGTAAATCATAATGAATCACAAAATTTTTATTCTCTTGGCTGGGGCGGCTATATTAATTTCCTGTGAGAACAACAACTTTACAAATTCATCTGCGAATTCTTATCAATCCGTTAAAATCGGAACTCAAGTATGGATGAAAAAGAACTTAGATGTTGATCATTATCGAAATGGTGACTCAATTCCAGAAGTTAGGGATATTGCAGAATGGGATCAACTTATTACTGGCGCATGGTGTTATTACAATAATGATACTGCAGTTGGTAAAATATATGGTAAATTTTATAATTGGTACGCTGTTAATGATCCACGCGGACTTGCTCCTAAAGGTTGGCATATTCCGAGTGATTCTGAATGGATCTCTTTAGAGAATTTCCTGATAAGTAATGGATATAATTATGATGAAACTACTTCAGGAAATAAATTTGCCAAATCATTAGCATCATCAAGTGGATGGTGCACATCTTCAAATACCGGGGCAGTTGGTTATCAATATTATTTGTGGAAACAGAATACTACCGGATTCTCTGCTCTTGCTGGCGGATATAAATGTACTGGCAATGTTTGTCCGGTTCTGTGCAATGCCGGTGAATGGTGGTCTTCCACATCAATGAGTGATGGTGCTGCATATAGTAGGTTATTATGGTATGATTATGCAAATATGATGAGCGGAGGTAGAGAAAAAACATTAGGTCTGTCGATTCGTTGTATAAAGAATTAATTGGATTCTTCAATTGATCTGATGAACCTGTACATGAAATTTGCAAGTTCAGCACAACATTTTTTCCAATAAATTATAGGTAAATCATAAAAATCACAAAATTTTTATTCTCTTGGATGGGGCGGCTGCTTGTTCGCTCTATCGGAACTGTGAGGGGAACTGGATTTGGCAGCTGTTGAAAAAATTTATATAATTAAAAAATAAGATTATTATTAACCCGTCATTAATCTTTTACAAAAGGAGGATATTATGAAGCCATATTTTACAGCAATTATTGAAAAAGAAGACGATATGTTTGTCAGCCTCTGCCCTGAAGTTGATATTGCCAGTCAAGGGAAAACCATCGAAGAAGCTAAAAGCAATTTGAAGGAAGCGGTAGAACTTTTCCTTGAGCATGCCTCGGTCTCGGAACTCAGTCAACGGCTACATTATGAAGTATTTATATCTCCATTAGAGGTTTCAGTTGGGTAAGCTCAAGATTTTATCGGGCAGAGAGGTTTGCAAGATATTAAGTCAGCATGGATTCGAGGAAATCAGGCAAAAGGGCAGCCATATTATTATGCAAAAGGCTATTGATAATTCTACAATTACAATTCCCGTCCCTAATCATGCCGAACTCAAACCCGGAACCTTGCAATCCATTATCCGGCAATCAGAAATATCCAAAGAGATATTCCTGACCAAATAAGTTTTTGTTATTTGATATAGATGGATTAATATTCTCACTCCATTCCAATTCCCTTCCTTGAGGAAGGGTTAGGGAAGGGGATAGTTCTTATTCCCTTCCTTGAGGAAGGGTTAGGGAAGGTGTTCTTCGGATTAATTCAGCACAACATTTTTTCCAATAAATTCTAAGTAAATCTTATGAATCACAAAATTTTTATTCTCTTGGCTGGGGCGGCTGCTTGTGCGCTCTATCGGAACTGCGCGAGGAATTGGGCTGGGATAAAATATTAGTTCTTTTTAAAAATAAAAATATTAATACATCGTCTAAATATCTTATTAATTAATTTGGTGAAATAATGGAAAACATCCTTGTAAGCCCCAAGAATAAAAAAGAATTTCAGTTGATAACCGATTTATTCTCTAAAATGAATATCAAAACCAAAGTTTTATCTTTGGAAGAGCAGGAAGACTTAATTTTCGGTGAAATGATGAAAGAAGCCGATAGGAGTCAAAAAGTTAGTAGAGATTCTGTAATGAAAATACTTGAGAAGTAGATGAAAATAGAATTTCTAAGCAAATTTCGCAAAGATTTAGAAAGCATCGATGATGTACGATTGCATCATAAGTTATTAATTATTATCCGAGAAATTGAATCCGCTAACAAATTATCAGATATTACTAACGTCAAAAAGTTAGTTGGATTTAAAAATGCTTATCGTATAAAAATCGGAGAATATCGAATTGGTTTTTATTGCGAGAATGGAATTATTGAATTAGCGAGATTAGTTCACCGCAAAGATATTTATAAGAAATTTCCATAACCGGTAAACAATGTATCTCGTTCCAATCCCCTTCCTTGAGGAAGGGTTAGGGAAGGTGTTCTTCAGATTAATTCAGCACAACATTTTTTCCAATAAATTATAGGTAAATCATAAAAATCACAAAATTTTTATTCTCTTGGGTGGGGCGGCTGCTTCTGCGCTCTATCGGAACTGTGTGGGGAATTGGGTTTGGCTGGAAGAGAAGAATTTTATTAGAAAATTACACATTCTATAATATAATAAATTTTAGTTCGTCTTTAAAAATGTAAAATTAATCATGGAGTTTACAATGTCAAATTTAGAAACGGTTCAATTAAAATCAATCATGACAGAGGTTTTTACCGAAGTGCTCAATTCCAATAAAGAATTGTTATACAATGCCTTCTATGAAGCCTTTGAAGACTTTCATTTGCTGGAAGCAATCAAAGAAGGAGAGAATAGCGGTTCTGCGACGCGGGAGGAAGTATTTGCTATTCTTGAGGCAGAATAATGAAAGTAGAATATACCCAGAGTTTTGTCAAAGATTTGAAGCAAATCAGAGACAAACATCTATTAAAAAATATCAGAGATGTGATTATAGAATTAGAACAAGCTAATTATTTGAGAGATTTACCAAATATAAAATATATGGTTAATTCCCAAGTATATTATCGTATTAGAGTCGGAGAGTTTCGCATAGGTATAAAATATGAGAATAATATTATCTTTTTAGTGAGATGCCTTCACCGAAAAGATATTTACAAGAAATTTCCATAACAGGTAAACAATGTATCTCGTTCCAATCCCCTTCCTTGAGGAAGGGCAAGGGAAGGTGTTCTTTGAATAAGTTCAGCACAACATATTTTTCAATAAATTATAGGTAAATCTTATGAATCACAAAATTTTTATTCTCTCGCTGCTGGCGGCGCTTTCTTTGATGGCTTGCGGAAATGATAATCCGACAAATTCTATATCGAATACTATTGATACCGTGAAAATCGGCAATCAGATATGGATGAAGAAGAATTTAGATGTCGATCACTATCGAAATGGTGATCCAATCCCCGAAGCAAAAGATTCAGCTTTGTGGGCAAATTTAACAACTGGTGCCTGGTGTTATTATAATAATGATCCTGCAAACGGGAAAATCTATGGGAAACTATACAATTGGTATGCAGTTAATGATCCACGAGGTTTAGCTCCTTCTGGCTGGCATGTTCCTAGTGATTCTGAATGGAAAATATTAGAGAATTATCTAGGAGGTGATAGTATCGTTGGTGATAAATTAAAGGAAAAAGGGACAAGTCATTGGATAAGTCCAAATACTGGAGCTACAAACGAAAGTGGTTTTACTGGACTCCCTGGTGGTGGTCGTAACTATGATGGCACATTTGAATTCTTAGGTCAGGGTTCTCTTATGTTAGCTGGAATTTGGTGGTCTTCATCATTATTTGGTAAACAAGCTATTGATAGATATATAGGTTATCATGATAGCAGATTTATTATCCGTACGAATGATATCCATTGTGGATTATCAATTCGCTGCATCAAAGATTAATAATTCAGAATAAGATAATATAACCAAATAACCCAATGCAGTTTCTTCCGAACATATTAAAATACTCATTGCAGACGATAGAATATATATCGAAGGCGGTGAAATATGTTCAGCACCCATCCATCTCCTCCCAGAACTATCTTATGTATTCATTTCCTAATGGAAAAACTTACTTGCACAGCTTCTATGACTACTTGCACAGCTTCTTTGATTACTTGCACAGCTTCTTTGACAACTTGCACAGCTTCTTTGATTACTTGCACAGCTTCTTTGATTACTTGCACGACTTCTTTGATTACTTGCACAGCTTCTTTGATTATTTGCACGACATCTTTGATTACTTGCATAAATACTACAATTACCTGCATAAGTTCTGGTTCTTATCTCATAGATTCTTTGGCTGTATGCAATCATTCTTCTTTAACTCACGCAGGAACCCCTCCCTAACCCTCCCCGAAGGGGAGGGAATAAGAACGTTCCAATTCCCTCCCCTTCGGAGAGTGTTAAGGAGTAAATGGTTCTTATTCCCTCACCTTCGGAGAGTGTTAAGGAGTAAATGGTTCAGATTCCCTCCCCTTCGGGGAGGGTTAGGGAGGGGTTCCTGCGGGTTAAGGAGGGGTTCCTCGCTGGTATTATCGCACTACTTCCAATTAAACATTTTGTCATTATTTAAATATTTACTAAATTACAATCTTATTTTTATCAATAATTAAAAAGGTTTTTATCATGGCTGACAATACTACTACTTTTCTGCATCTCTCCTATCCCGAACTTATCGTTACTTGTAATGAAATTCATACTTACATGGTTCGTGATGCGACTGAATTTACTACTTTCGGAATTACTTCCACTATTACCACGGCTTTCAAAACTAAAATTGATGCCTTCGAAGCGCTTCCGACCGATACCGAACTTGCTGCGGTACTTGTTTCCGCTACTGCTGCAAAGAATACTATTGCTAATGATTTAAGAATTATGTTGCGCGGAATTGATGTACGCGCGAAAATGTGCTTCAGTAGCGATATGGGAAAATATAGTTTGTTTCATTCGCCTACTTTAAGTAAGTTATCGGATGCTGAACTTTTGATTTTTAGTAGAATGGTGAAGCGTTCGGCTGACCTCTATCATACGGAGCTTGCCGTTTATGGTTTGACATCGACAATGATCACGGATTTGGATACTAAAAGTGATGATTTTGAAACCGCGATCGATACTCAGCGTAATGCCGTGGCTGCGCGGGATATGGCAACGAATAATCGGACTAAAAAAGCTACGGAATTATATGATCTATTGATGTCTTATTGTGATATTGGCAAGGTGATATGGTACGAAACCAATGAGGCGAAATATAACGATTATGTGATATATGGTACGTCGGGTTCCGGGCTTGCCGCACCCACGGGCTTTGATGGGATATTCGGTATAACGCCCGCCCCGCATATAGATATGACATGGGACGCGGTTTCGGGCGCCACAAGTTACGATATTTATTATTCACAAGTTGAAGTGGGACAGCCAGCGGGCACTTTTTCATTGCAACAGAACATTGCATCAGCCCCTGCCTCGATGGTTCCGCTTCCCGACAAGCTTTATTATTTCTATATCATAGCGAAAAACTCCACCCAAACCAGTTCACACAGCACGACGATTAGTGTGAATACAACGATGCCGGTTTAGATAATTATAAGTTATGAGTTATAAGTTATGAGGAGATGAGAGAAGAGTGGAAGAAATAATTATTCTGTCATTCCTACGGATGCAGGAATCCCCTACAATTAAGCATTATGATTCTTTATGGAAAATCCCCCCAGCCCCCCTTTTGCAAAGGGGGGTATTGGATCAGAAACCCCTCTTTGCAAAAGATGGGCAGGGGAGAATTCTTCTGGTTTATTAAGAAGGAATGATGCGGAGATTCATCCGATGGCTTCGAGTCATCAAATGAATAGTGGGAAGAGGAAAATATATAATAAAAATAATAAAACGACATGTTCGTTTTTATGTTGAACTAATTTATAGGAGATTATTATGAAAAAGATTTGTTTAATACTGGCTATGATGCTTGGATTATCAGGTGCTGCGAAAGCGCAGTGGGAGTTAAGTAGTAATGGAATATCTTCAAAGTATAATATTTCAATAACTTCATTAGGAGTTAGTGGTAGCAAAATAATTGCTGGTACCGGCTATGATGCAGAAGGTAATGGGGTATTTTATTCCTCTAATAATGGGAGTAGTTGGACACAAATAAATAATGGATTACCTAACTTGGGTATTCCTTGTGTTGCAATATTAGGAGAAAAATTTTTTGCAGGTTCTCAATGTAATGGTAGTTTATGCAATGGAATATATTCTTCTACGGATAACGGGACAACCTGGAAAAATTGCAATCATGGAATTTTAGATAATTCATTTATTCAAACATTAAAGGTAGAAAATAGTATTATATATGCAGGTACATCAAAAGGATTATATATTTCTAAAGATACTGGGAATTCATGGAAATTATTAAACCAGAAATTTGCAGGGATTAATATAATGAAAATTTCTGTATCTGATAGTATGATTCTTGTACGAACATATACAGGACTTTATTTATCTTCTGATTATGGTAATTCTTGGATTGATATACATCCTCCTCAGCTTCAATTATATTCAATAGCAGTAAAATCCGATAGCATTTTTTTTAGTTATGATAGCTTATATTATTCAGTAGGTTTTTATTTCTCTTCTGATAAAGGAAAAAGTTGGAAAAAATCTGTCGAGAATGGTTTTATAAGTTATATTATGACTATATTACCTTTACAAAACTTAATTCTCATAGGTTATTGGAAAGGTGGGGTTTATGTATCATCTAATTTAGAAAAAGCATGGATTCCAAGAAATACTGGATTAACTGGTTATGGTTCTGAAGTAATAGATTTAGCATATAACGAAGAATATATTTTTGCTGGCACTGAGGGAGGAATTTATCGTGCTAAACTCTCTGATTTCGGTATTTCTTCTGCCAAAGTTAGCACATCATCTTATAAAGAAGCCATATCTATTTCCCCCAATCCCGCGAGCGATTACATCACAATTACTAATGACCAATTACAAATTACTAATGTGGAGATATATAATGCTTATGGGGAGAGGATGATTAGAAAGACATCCGATGTCTGGCAGACATCGGATGTCTCTACAAGGATAGATATTTCTTCTCTTCCTTCGGGGATTTATTATTGCTGCATTTCTGCGGGCACTCAAAGGATTACGAAGAGTTTTGTGGTGATGAGATGATTTGAACAAAAACCTTCCGAAGGTTCCAAACCTTCGGAAGGTTGAAGAAGGAATGGTGCAGAGAGGTATTTATCTAAAGCTAAAAAATTTCTCACTTGAAAATAGAATACATAATTGGATACATTTAATGCAGATTTATATAAAATATTAAGTAAATGAACTTCTTATGAAAATATTAGGAAATATAATTGTTTTTGGACTTATTCTTTTTTTATTTGAAGGCTGTCCCACTGGAAATCCAACACGAGAATCAATAATTACTTTTGTGAATAATTCAGATAAGACAGTTTTTACTTATATTTATCCGGACTCAATTATACAATATGATTCAAATTTTATATGTAGATATCCGATTTATCCTAAATGGGTAGTTCAATTTGATTTACCATGGCGGGAAATTTTTAAAAATGATTCGATCCTTTATTTAATAGTTCTGGATAAAGCAATAATGGATGTAGTTCAATGGGATACAATAAAGAAAAATCAACTATATCTAAAACTAATGAGATTTACAATGAAGACATTAGATTCAACAGATGGGAAATTAACATATCCATAAGTTATTTAATATACTAACCTCCAGCCAGAAATTCCCACTGGCTGGAAATACAATCAGAATGAGATTCTGAGTTTAGGGAAAAACCTTCCGACGGTTCCAAACCTTCGGAAGGTTGAAGAAGGAATGATGCAGAGATTCATCCGATGACTTCGAGTCATCGGATGAATAGGGGGAAGAGGAAATAAATGAGTATTTTTATAGTAAAATCAAGTTAATCAAATATATGAAAGAATAAAATGAGAATCTTTTTCATTTATCATATTATCCTAATAGCTATATTTTTAATAGGTGGCATTATAAATGTTAAATACTCTATGGCAATAAAAAAAAAATATAGAGTGGATTGGCTTAAACTCAATGAGATATTTAAAACAACTACTAATGATCCATATATTACGATGGTAAAGAAATGGCAGAGGAATTATAAAATAATTATATTTATTGGATTTCTTTTATGGTTCTTTTTTATGTTTATTTCAATGCATTATAATATATAGAAATTTAGGTAATGAAAGACTCAACCTCCAGCCAGAAGTATCTTCTGGATGGAAAAGAAGACATAATGAATTTCTGAGTTTAGGGGAAATAGTTCTTGTCATTCCGAATGGAGTGAGGAATCCAGTTCCAGAGTGGCATCTGGATTCTTTATGGAAAATCCCCCCAACCCCCCTTTTTCAAAGGGGGGTATAAGATCAAAATCCCCTCTTTGCAAAAGAGGGGCAGGGGAGATTTCTTCTGGTTTATTAAGAATGAATGATGCGGAGAGACAAAAATTTCCATCCAGAAGTTTCTTCTGGCTGGAAAAGCATTCAGAATGAAGTTCTGAGTTTAGGGGAAATAGTTCTTGTCATTCCGAACGGAGTGAGGAATCCAGTTCCAGAGTGGCATCTGGAATCTTAATGGAAAATCCCCCCATCCCCCCTTTTTCAAAGGGGGGTATAAGATCAAAATCCCCTCTTTGCAAAAGAGGGGCAGGGGATATTTCTTCTGGTTTATTAAGAAGGAATGATGCAGAGATTCACTAAGCTCCTGCCATAGATATTTTAATTGCATCAAATATTAATAAAAAATCTTCGATTAATGAGCGTCATAGAGCAGAGATGAGAATTATATCGGATAAATAAGGGGAAATGGAGAATGAATTAATCTTGAATCATTGTTTGACTATCGTAAATTCTACTCTTCTGTTCTGCTGACGATCCTCTTCAGTATCATTTGATGCAATGGGTTTAGAGCTGCCATATCCTTTAAATTGAACTCTTGATTGCTTAATATGATTTGATATTAGGTATGCAGCAACAACTTGCGCACGTTTCTGAGATAGTATGTTATTATATTCAACACCACCGATATTGTCTGTATGCCCGGATATTTTAATCGCAATATTGGGATTATCTTCCATAAATAGAATTAATCTATTCAGTTCGGGAACAGATTCCGGTTTCAAATCAAATTTATTATAATCAAAGAAAACATTGTTTAGTCTAATGGCTACATTTTCTTGAAATTTAATTAGCTCGAGGTCACGATGGAATTCCTTATATTCATTAAACCTTGTCGCATCAAGATTACTATTGATGGGGATATATCCTTTGGCTTCTGCTCTAAAACCATAGAATTCGCCGGCTGGCAGAACGATTTTATATTCTCCATTAATAGGATTGGAATTTGCTATACCATATTCAACACCGGTGGAAAGTAGTTCATAGTGAATAACCGCTTCTACTGGAGCTTGAGTTTTCTTATCAAATACTTTCCCAAATATAAAAATAACTGGTTTAGGTATGGTGCTTTCTTGTTTTGATCCTCCGCCTTTTAGTTTGATTCGGAAAATATCTTCTTTACCATAAGAATTAGCCGTCGAAACAAGATAAGCATAATCACCTGAAGCGGAAATAGTATAATCGGTATCGAAATCGGGTGTATTGATTGATGGCCCTAAGTTCTCAGGAACAGCCCAGTTTGTCCAAGTAGAGTCAAGCCTTCGCGTAACAAAAATATCTCCATTACCATATCCGCAATGACCAATCGAAGCAAAGTAAAGAGTAACACCATCAGGGGCTAAAAAAGGCGCATCCTCCATAAATGGAGTATTAACGATATTTCCGAGATTTTTAGGTTCGCTCCAATGATTTCCAGCGATAAGAAAACTGGCATAAATATCTCTGTCCCCAAAAGAATCTTTTCCTTCAATTGCCATAAGCAAAACTTTTCCGGAATTTGTTAAGCTGAATGAAGAATAACTATTTTTATTAGTATAATTATCAATATCAAGCTTCTCGGGGAAACTCCAACCATCACTTGTTCTATGAGTTATAGAAACCCCATGAGTTTTTTCACCATTTGTAAGATAACGTCCTGAAACCAGCAAAGTATTTCCATCGGGTGAAACAGAGCAAACAAAGTCACCGGTTTCGGTATTTAAAGGCGCACCAATATTCACAGCTTTTGTCCAATGTCCAGTATTATCAAGGGTTGAGTACCAAATATCCTGCATAAGTTTATCACCGGAATTATTGGGGTGATTGTCTCTGCAAAAATAGAGAGTTTTACCGTCAGCAGAGATAATTGGTGATAATTCACTATATTCAGTATTAATATGGTGCCCTAAATTCTCTTTCTTTGGCGCATCATAAGGAATACCTGGCCAAGGAAGAATGCAGAGCTTCTCTAAAGCAAAAGACTTTAGAAAAAAGGATGCTAAGGAGAAAATAATTAATATAAACTTCATAAAGTTCTTAGAGTTTATAAAGTTTATCAAGTTCATAAAGTTCTTTGTTAATTTTAATTGATGTATTGACAAATAATTATTTTACTGAAATACTAAAATCAAAAGATTCGATTTGCTTTAAATCTTTGGAATTTATTTCACGTTTGATATAAGTCTTTTTATTCCAACCGGACTTCAGATCAAAAATACTTGTTGAAACATCTTTAACGTTTACTTTAGGAATATCCTTTGCACTTGGTTCTGGTTTGCCAGCTTGCTTATAAACCTGCCGATACATATTCAAAAATATTGCATTGGTTTTTTCCTTATCTAATTCGAGCCTTGAACCAATTTTACAATAATTATTCTCGAAATTCACTGAATCAACCTTTACAAATAAAGTTCCCGGAAAAGATTCGCCACCCAACGGATTAGGTAATTTGGTTTCTAAAATAATAGTTGAATCCTTTTTAAAAATTTCTCCGTAATAATTATAATATAGAATAATTTCTTTTGAAAAGGCTTCATTGATTGCATCACGTGTTTCTATAAGGAGTTTAAGTTGTTTGGCAATATATTCCATCTTTTCATCACCAGCTTTTTTCTCAAATTTTTCAAGTCCTTTTTTTAGGTGTCTTTGAATTGCATAAATATTATCAAGATATTTGAATTTTCCGTTTGTATCAGTAAGAAAAATTACCTTTACTCCGACAGCGAAATCGGTCATAGCTTTCTGTGCTGGATTTTCAATACCTTCTAATTTAGCTGTTTTGTACCACCATTCAATACGGTATCCTGATGTATCTTTATCAAGAATTTTTATTTCAACATTCTTAGTAGAGATCATTTTCATATTTTGACCCTGAATTGTATTTTCCTGACTGTGCTTAATTTTAAGTTTAACCAATTCGGATTTCTGCCAATTGCCAGAAATTGAAAATGTTGAACTTGAAGCAAAGCCTTTTGGATAAGGTACAAGTAATATGAATAAAAACATCAAAAGTTTTAAATTCAACGAATACATTTAATCCTTCATATTTAATTTTAGTGTATAATTGTTATAGCTTGAGATATCTTTTGCTTTGGTGTTATCATCCTGATAAAATATCTACCGGAAGTATATTTATTTAAGTTCACCTTTAGATCATCATAAAATCCGGGAGTTCTGAAATTATTTTGTAGCAATTCAATATGCTCCCCAATTGAATTATATAATTCAATAGTAACATTTTCAGAATCTGAAATAGAATAACGGATAACAATATCTTGATTGTCAACCGGATTCGGGTATGAAAGCCATAAGGAATCTGTTTTGGGGATTGAATAAAAATTTCCAGATCCAATACCCAATTTAGTAGCAGATAATCGAGCATTTTTCACTGCTTTCACCAGTCCATCGTAAGTGGGCGAAGCCATCAAAGCGAAAGTCACCTTAGCAATTTCGGTTGGTTTCAGCTTCATTGGCCCAGCTCCGATAACAAAAGAAATATCTGTGATGTTTGATAGACTTCTTCCAATTCCACCAGTAAGCATCTTTTTCTTTGATTCAGGGCTAAAGCCACCATAAATTCCTGGATTATCTGCAGAGTTACCATCATTATCAATAGCGAAAAAATTAACGGACTGGTTAGATATAAGTGCAGCACCAACCCATGGTAAGGAATCAATTTTTGTATTATAAGCGTAGCCAAAATTATTCAAAGTATCGTATAAAGCTAAATTATATGATCCAGATGGACCAATATCCCAGTCAAAAAATAATCCCGAATAAAGAGAATCCATATTAATACCGGAACTATTCTCAATTTCATAATTAATTAGCATATAATCAAGATTATCCGGTGTATCGAACTGATAATTATGCTGATGTATTTTTACACCGACAAAAGATGTATCATTCAGATCATAAAATCTTGCATCACCTTCTTCGGCTGCGTTTTTACCGGGTTTTATCTTTTGAAAAATTGCGTCGGAATTAAATGCAAAATCCTGCAAACTTTGATCCCAGCCACGAACCTGATCTGATAATTTCCCTTGAGATGAAATCATTAATCCACCTTCGTAAAGCAATCCGCTGCTACCTTTATATGTAAAACCATCACCCTGAGTATTAGTTGGATAATCATTGAATCCAATATTAGATCTGCTATTAAAAGTTATACTTAAATTATTCGCCTTGAGTGTACGATATGCAGGACTGAAGATTAATCTGATGATAAATTTATTAAAAGCCGAAGTATCGTCAGAAATAGTAAATTCAATATCCATCGGGAACGTGGGAGGGATATCCGCCGGTACTCTGAAAATTATTTGTTGACTTGGTGTTTTCGACTCACCTGTCGCAAAATCACCTGCTTGTATAGTTTTATTTGTATAATCAAGAGTATATCCTGTTAATTCACGAGCTAACACTTTAATATTTTTTACAGGAGCTAAAATATTCTGAAAAGATAATTTGATTGAAACAAGCTCACCAGCTTCAAGAATCTGATCATTACTTGAATCAGTTACCGTATATTCAGTTACTATTAATGATTTAGCATATTTATTAGTAACTGTTTTGAAAGCATTAACACGTGTGCGTCCCATTTTTCCAAGAAATACCGGAGGATTTAATGTATCAATAATATCGCCGGATGCCTTAATAAATTCTTTTAATTGAACCGGAGTCAGCTCAGGATGTTTCATAGCAGCCATAGCAGCAACTGCACTTGTGACCGGAGAAGCCATTGAAGTCCCGCTCATAGTTTCATAGCTATTCCCCGGAATAGTTGCTAATATATCTACTCCTGGTGCAGACACATCAACCGTGCCGTTATAGTTCGAAAAATTAGCAATACCATCCGTGCTGTTAGAGGCGGCCACGGACATTGATCCGAAATAAGCGGCTGGATAAAATGCCTCATCACTCCCATTATTGCCGGCAGCACAAACAACCAAAGTACCAATTTTATTAACACTTTTGATTACATCCTGTTCGGCAGATGATTTATTTGATGTTCCCCATGAACAATTGATAATTTTAGCTCCCATTAGAGAAGCATAAAAGACACCATCATAAGAGTTAGCTACAGATGTTGCCCAAGGATTGTCATATCCTATTTTTACTGGCATAAGCCTTACATTCGGAGCAACACCTGCTATACCGGTAATATTGTTTATGATGGCTCCGACAGTACCTGCTACATGAGTTCCATGTGCATGTCCCGGCATTGGATTATTATCTTGTCCTAAAATTGTATCGGTAGAGCTTACAAAGTCCCATCCATGCCAATCGTCAATATAACCATTATGATCATCATCTATACCGTTAAATCTTTTATCTTTTCCATTTGAATCCAGACCGGTTTCTCCTGGATTATTGTAAATGACAGTTGTTAAATCCTCGTGAGTATAATCAATTCCAGTATCTACAATTCCAACAATTATCGGAGCCTTAGAAGTGTCAATTTTATCCCATGCATCGAATGCTTTTATCAATGGCAGATAATATTGCCCTGAGACTAAGGTGTCATTAGGTTGATAGACCAAATAATGTATAGGGGAGACTTCGCAATATTCAATATCAAGAAACGCAGAAAGTTTTCTGCATGCAATTGCCGGATCAATTCTTGATGAATATTCTATTTTAAATATTCTTTTCAAACCCTCAACATCTTCATTATCGACGGACATTAATTGAGAGCCCTTTATTTTTTTTTCATAAAGAGAAATTAGTTTTTTATCAATATATGAAGATAATTTATAATCTCCGATTAAAGTTGTAATTTCATCTATTTTTGAATTTGATTTTGCTTTGTTAAGAAAGGAACTTGGCTGCTTAAACTTGATAATCAATTTATTATCTTCATATTTCTTTAAAGCATAAGCAGGAGCAATGATCATAAAAGATAATGTTAAGATTATTGCTGATTTGAGAGTTTTATATTGCATGATTTTAACTATTATTGAAAAATTATTTCTTTGGAGAACTGCCATTAATTATTGAAATTTTACCTACTGATGACAGATTTGAAGTTTGAGAATTTGCGAGAATAATATAGATTCCTGTGGAAACGGCATGTTCAGCCTCATCTCTTCCATTCCAGTTGACAACATCTCCGCTGGTATTTAATCTTTTAATAAGCTTCCCATCGATCGTTAAAATCCTCAAATCTGTAAAAGGAGCTAAACCTTTGATAATCACACCATCAGTATTGTTGGTGAAATATGGTTGAGGATAAACATCTAAGGTGTATGAATCCGATGCCTTGAGACCAAGAGTCTGAACTTCAGCCATGCCGAATTTTGTACCGATATACACCTTGCCGTTATTTTCATTTGTGCTCAGGCATTGGATAAAGTCGTCAGGTATAGGAGAGTTTAAAGAATTAAAAAAAGCTTGTTGGGAGATATTATTTGAATCAGTATAAGTTATTGGATTACCATCATTATCAAGTACCCATAAACCGGTATTAGTGCCAACCCAGATATTATTCAGTGCATCGGCCATGAGGCAAGTTATTGTTTTGCTTCTCATTGCAGGTATTTCTTTTCGAATTATCGGATTGGTATTAAAAGTAACACAATTGGTATTATTTAATACCGATATTCCATTTTGAGATCCAATCCACAACATACCATTTTTGTCCACAACAAGACAGTTTTGGTAATTTAGAGGTATCTGAGAATTAGATGTAAGGATATTTTTAAATTTATCACCGTTTTCATTAAAGCCGTATAAACCTTGACCACGAGCGGAACCGGCGGCTAACCACTTAGAATCATTTTGATCAATAACCATGTTTAAGTACTCACGTTTATTTGCACCACTCAGATTTTCAAAACCGGTGACATTGTTGTTTTTATCAATTTTTACAAATAAAGGGCCAGGGACGACGCTCTGGCCATCATAAACTGATATCCATACATCTTGCTTTGAATCCATAGCAATCATTCCGGTAACAGCGCCTAACCCAATAAACGGTACATTCTTATCATTATAATTTTTGAAACTGTATCCGGTATCGGTCTTGGATCCTATAAAAAAACCAGATCCCCATGAACTTACAAATATTCTGCCATCAGGATGATTGAAAACATCAAATGAACCTGAAATGCCTTGATTTTTTGTGTTCCCGTTATGAAAATTAAACCATCTTTCACCATCAAAGTGCATGATTCCGCTGCCACTACCATTATTAAAGGTAGAAGCCCAGAAATTATTATTTTTATCAATACTTAAATTAAAAAAATTACTTGTTCTTGCCGAATTTAAAAATATTGTATCAAGTTTTTTATCTTTAATAATACCAATTGCAAGATCAGTATAAAGCACTAAAATAAAGTTATCCGAATGATAGTTAAACAATCTTATTGTAGCTATATTCGAAGGGTTTATAAAATCAAAAGCATTTTTGTCTTTGTTGTAAATAAAAAATCTGTCCGAAAAGTAAAGTTGATCGCCTTTGGATTCCAGTGATGTTGTTCCATATTCAAATTTGGTAACAACTGAGAAACTATCGTTTTTCATTTTGTAAATAATATCCGAGGTATTGGATTGTGTGGTTTGAGACCCTACAAAAACAGTGTCATTGAAGATTGTTAAATATTTTAATGGCGTAACTGTTAATCCGTTCTTTTCATTATAAGTTTTCCACTGATAGTAAGGATATACAGAATCGACATCACAATACGCTAATCCTGCACCAGTTGCCAGCCAGATTTTATGTTTATTTATTTGAATTTTATAAGCAATATTATTTGTTTGAAATTCCCCGAATCTGGTAATGGTTTCACCGAAGGTCATGGAATTCGAATGAAAAACAGTTAAACCAAAACCACCAGCAATATAAACCACCGAATCATAAATGAAAAAATCATTAATAATTGGATTTGGGAAAGTTTTTATATTTTTAATAGTAGTTATGTTCGTATATTTAAAATCTTCATCAAAAATATCGAGTGAACCGTCTCTTCCACCAATAAAAATTATTTTTTTTGCAGTATCTGCTTTAATAGCACTTATATCCATGGTCGTAAGACCCTCGGTTTTTCTCAATTCTTTTACAACAACTTTTTTTGTATAATCGAAAATATAAACAGCTCCTGCCGTTGCAATCCAAAGCCTTCCTTTAGAGTCCATCGTTGCATCGGCAGGTTTGAAGATAGAGGTATAAACTCGCCAATGATCTAATTTCAATTGAGAAAAAGATTTTAATGAAAAGTTAAAAAAGAATGCAATAACAATGCAAAAAAATAAACAATTGTTTTTTAGTTGTAACATAAATTTTCCAATAATAAACAGTCTAACACCGTAGAAACCGACTCATTTACTTTTAATATTAATTAATGGATTCAAGTAATGAGATCATTTCAATTGCTGTCTGAGCTGCTTCAAAGCCCTTATTACCGGATTTACCGCCTGCTCTTTCGATTGCTTGCTCAATATTATCGGTTGTAAGCACACCATAAATGCAGGGGATACCGGTATCAAGGTTGATTTTGGCCAAACCTTTGGTTACCTCAGCAGCAATATAATCAAAATGAGGAGTTGCACCACGTATAACCGCACCCAAAGCTATTACTGCATGATATTTTTTAGTTTGTGCTATTTTCTGCACTACAATTGGAATTTCGAATCCACCAGGACAATGAAAAACCGTAATATCATCGTCATTAAAATTATAACGATGCAAACAATCGACAGCGCCATCAAGTAACTTATCGGAAACAAATTGATTCCAACGAGTATAAACAATAGCGATTTTTTTCCCATTAGCTTCGAAATTTCCTTTAATTGTATTGATCATAGATAACCTATAAATAAATGTAAATTTGACATTAAACTGATGACGATTATTAAAAAAAAATGTTTTAATTTTTCTTGATAAATTGATTATTTCAAACTTTTTATATGTGGGATATTTCAAGAACAAATAGCAATAAATTAAATTTTATTTCGTTTTTATAATAACTATTTCGTAATTATTCCGTAATTTTGTTGTTTGGTAAAAAATTATTTTATAAATATTTTGAGGTTTTAAATGTTCAAAAGTTCAATTATCTGCGGCTTAATACTTTTTGTTTTAGCTACAGTGGCTTCTAATGCAGAAAAAGTAGTTCTTAAATCTTCTAACGACAGTTTGTCATATGCTTTAGGAATGTCCATCGGTGCCAGCTTGAATCAAGATTCCATTAAATTAAATGTAAGCATTATGGCTCAGGCAATCAGCGATATGTTCAAAAGCAATACCACTGCATTGACACAAGAAGGTATGAGAGAAATTATCGGTAATCTTCAGAAAGAAATAACCGAAAAACGCAGTCAAGTTCGTGCAGCACAGGGTGATGCAGCAAAGAAGAAAGGCGAAGAATTTCTAACTGCAAATAAAGTAAAATCAGGAGTAAAAGTAACTGCAAGCGGTTTACAGTATAAAGTAAACAAATCAGGTACAGGAGCTACTCCTAAAGCAACTGATAAAGTATCTGTACATTATACTGGCACATTAATTGACGGAACAAAATTCGATAGTTCTGTTGATCGCGGACAACCAATCGAATTCCCTGTAAATGGAGTTATCAAAGGCTGGACAGAAGCGCTTCAGTTAATGAAAGAAGGAGATAAATGGACATTATATATCCCTTCAGGTTTAGCGTATGGCGATCAAGGCGCTGGCGGCTCAATCCCACCAAATTCAACATTAATTTTTGATGTGGAATTATTAAAAGTTTTACCTGCCGATGCAGCTCCTGCTGCTCCAGATGCACCTGCAAAAGATACCAAAAAGAAATAATTAATCAAATTCGGCTTTAGAACCGAATTATAAGAAGTAAAGGAAAAGGGATAGTAATATCCCTTTTTTTTATTTTAGTTATCTCCGAAACTTCGTTTTTTTATTGAAGCGAATTCATGAAACCACTTCCAGTACCAATCAGGAGATTCCTGCATACGCACAAATTACAGCCTTCAAGTAGGAAACGATATTATACAGCCTCTGGAGCTTTGAAATGAGATTTAAGAATTAATGTTATAATTTTGACTGAATTTGCCAACATAGATTACAAATAAGAAAAAATATAAAAAACCAACTCATTAATGAAACTTTTTAATATTCCAGCCGTAATAAACAATAGGGTTTGGTTTCAAAATATTAAAAGGATACAAAAATGAAAACAGGTTTATACAAAACCGCAATGCTGGCTTTTGCCTTAATGATCATATTCATTGGCAGAGCAATTTCTGAAGACTCATTCAGAGAAATTAAAATAAAAACTTCCGCATACAGTTTTATGTGTAAAAACCGCATTGAGACTGAAGTTAAGAAATTAGACGGAGTTCGCAACAGCGTACTAAGCCTCGAAAATAAAGTGTTAACCGTTAAGTTCAATCCATCAAAAGTGACGACTGATAAAATTAAAACAACTATAAGTGATATGGGATATACCATAACTGTAGAGAGTGAAAAAGATCTTGGCAAAGATGAGACTAATAAAAAAGAAGATAATATTGAATAGGCTATAATACTCCAAATTATAGTAAACCACGGTTCTTGGTTTCGGCATAGGGGGCGATTAGCCCCCTTTTTTAATTGTGAAATACGAATGTTTAATTAGGGATTTCACCCTTCTACTCTTTTTAACTCATTTATCTTCAAATGACAATACAATGAAATGATCTAATATGACACAGTCTCATTCACAAAAATGACAGTCATAAAGCTATAGAGACAGTATTGAGTAGAAATTTCGGAGAAAGGATAGATATCGATTAGTAAATGCTAAAAGTAGAAAATAAGTTTGAATGATAATATAAATATAAAAAAAGCCAGACTCACTCTGACTTAAATCAAATCTATCAACTATTTCTACTTCTTCATTCCAAATACTTCTACTTCATTCTAATTCTTCATTCCCAAATCTAAATTCTTCATTTCTACTTCTTCATTCCAAATTCTTCTTCTATCTTCTACTTCTTCATTCCAAATTCTTCTTCTACCTTCTACTTCTTCATTCCAAATTCTTCTTCTATCTTCTACTTCTTCATTCCAAATTCTTCTTCTACCTTCTACTTCTTCATTCCAAATTCTTCTTCTACCTTCTACTTTTCTACCTCCTACCTTCTACCTTCTATAACCGTCGGGGTGAGAGGACTCGAACCTCCGGCCCCTAAGTCCCGAACCTAGTGCTCTACCGGGCTGAGCTACACCCCGAATCAAAAAACAAACTTAAAGAAAATTATTGAGAAAAACAAGGAATTTGATTATTCTTTAGTATTAATCAAAAAAAAAAATAATAATTTAACACTTTCAACAGGCAGAAATTTCTGAAGTGAAAAGATTATGGTCAGAGAAATTAAACTAAGTACTCTTTTAGTTTTTTTTAATATAAAATTGAGAAACTGTAAAATATAATGCAAATACTTATTTAAATCTTGAATAAAGCAATGAGTCAAAACAATACTTATGAACAGCAGATAGCACAGACTTACGACAGAAATATGCTAATTACAGCAAATGCGGGATCAGGGAAAACACGTGTGTTAGTGCAGCGTTATATAGATTTAATCTGGAAAGAAAATGTACATCCATCAAGAATTGTTGCAATAACATTTACCAAAAAGGCAGCTTCGGAAATGTTAAAAAAAATCTCAGATGAAATCTCGAAACTCACACTACAAGCCAGTTCTCCATACGAATTAATTAAATTACAAAAAATAAGAGAATCATTAACTTCTGCCCATATTTCAACAATACATCAGTTCTGCTCTTCAATAATACGAGATAATCCTGTAGAGGCTGATGTACCTTCAACTTTCACAGAATTAACAGGTGTAGATCAAAAAATTCTCATTGAAAACCATATAAAGAATATTTTACTTGAAACTGCAGCCAGTCTTAATTTTGAGAAATCGGAACATTTTAGAAATTTTTTCAATCTATTTGATATAAATGATATAATTGAGTTGTTAAATTTTATTTTAAATAATACAGACAGAAGAATAAATTTTGAAAAATTATATAAGAACCATCCTGAGAATGACTTCCAGCGCAGAATTTATGAATATGCCATAAGAGTATTGCTGCCTGATACCAAAAATTATTTAAAAAACTTTAATAGCCTTTTTTCCAGTGCTTTTAATGGTTCATTAAAGAAAGATAAAATCGAAAAAGTTGAGGAAGGGCTAAAAGATATCAATGAGTTGTTAAACGAAATAAATAATTTTGAAATTAATTTCCAGACAGTAAGTGTAGATGACGAATTTGAAGGAGAAAGCAGATCATTTAATGCAATTAATACAGAGAAGTCAGAAAAATTTATATCAACAGGATTGTTTTCAACCGAAAAAGTACAGCTGAGGCAGATATTGGGAGAAAAAATTGGTAATTTCCTTTCAATACAAAGCTCATTTAATAATTTTTGTCAGACCTGGATCGGAAAAACAACTTTTTTCCCAGATAAAAGAAAATTTGGTATCAATGAATTACCGGATTTCTTTTTAAAAAAGGAAAATAAAGATAAAATCAAAATATTGGTAAAATTTAATAACTCACTTAAATTTTATAAGTTCAATAGTTTGATTTATGAAAATAACCTTACCCTCTTGGAATTAGTCGAAAGCGCACTCACAGCGATTGAAGAAGAAAAATCAATTTATGGTTTATTGGATTTTGATGATCTACTTTTTCGTGCAACTGCTTTGTTGGACTTTCCAAAAGTTTACGATAAAATCAGAAATCAAATTAATTACCTTTTGATTGATGAATTTCAGGATACAAATGCAGTCCAGTACGAGTTAATTAGAAAAATAGGGTTATCCGATGATAAGAAAAACAATGTGAATCTTTACATTGTAGGGGATGCGAAACAAAGCATCTATGGCTTTAGAGATGCGGATGTAAGACTAACAAACAAAGCAAAAAAAGCAATTGCAATTATTAATGGAAACAAGATCAAGTCAGGTATATTATTAAAAGAATTCAGAACAAAAGAAGGTTTATTGCAGTCTCAGACAGAAGAACAAAGTTTGGGGATGGTCAATCTTTCAGCTACATTCAGATTGTTGCCTGCTATAGCGCATTTTACTAATATAGTTTGCAGTAAAATAATGAATAGTGGTTTTTCTGAATATGATGTCGATTATAATCCCTTGGTATGTGCTCGGAATGTCGCTTTTGCTAAAAATGAATTTTCTGAAAAAAGCGAAAAAGATAACTATCTTGGTAAAATTGAATTTCTAATCACTATTAATGATAAACAAAAAAATAACAGTAAAATCAGCTCTGAATCTATAGAATCCAATGATATTGAATATATTAGCGAGGAAGAACTTGTTGCAAGAAGAATTGCCCGACTTGTCGCTACCAATGCAACCGAACGCATATCTGATAAAGAAACGGGATTAAGAAAGATCGAATATAAAGATATTGCAATTTTATCAAGGCGAAAAACAAAATTCCCAAAACTTACAGAACAGCTAAGGTTTTTGGGGATTCCATACATGCTTCATGGAGGAAAAGGATTATATGATTCACAGGAAATTAATGATTTAGCCAGTTATCTGAGGTTTTTATACAATCCTGAAGATGACTTGTCCTTTGCAAGTATTTTAAAGTCGGAATTTTTTAATTTCGATGATAAAGATTTATTGATAATAAGGTCAAATGGCTATGGTAGCAGTTTATGGCAGAATTTTAATAAAATAAATCAAACTAATGCTCCTCCAAAAAAATATATAGAATGTTTTAAAATATTAGATAACCATATTCATATCTCAACAAGATTTCCTATACCTATTCTTATAAATAAAATAATCGAAGATACTGCATTTTTTTATTCAGTATCAAAGCTTAATTCATCAGAGCAGATCAGAGCTAACATAGAAAAATTAGTTGAAATAGCTCGTGATTTTGAAGCTCGTGGATTTAAAAATCTTTTTGATTTTATTGAAATTTTAAATAATAACGAAAAATTTGAAATTGATGAAAGTGAGGCACAGATCAGGAAAGATACAAATGCGATAAATATTTTGACTGTTCATTCTGCCAAGGGATTGGAGTTTCCGGTTGTTATCTTATTGGATACAAATTTTAGAGATAGAAACTCTGATAAATGGCTTATGACCAAGGAATTTGGGCTTTCTTACAAACAAGCAGTTATTGACACGACAAGCGGGCTAAGCCAATTAGTTGAAACTCCGTTTCATGTCGTCAACTCCCATTTAAAACAAATCTCTGAAAATGCTGATAACAAAAGGCTGCTCTACGTAGCCGTTACCAGAGCGGAGAATATACTAATAATTAGTGCCACATTAGATAAAGCGAAGGAATATTCTTCTCCTCATGGTTTTTTTGAACTCTTATGTACTGCATTAAATAAAAGTCCTGAAAACTTTGTGAACTCCGATACAATCTCTCTCAATGCAGACCTTGAATGCTTAGATAAAAGCTACAATAAATTTACAAGCACAATTGAAACGGAAATTGAGATAATAAAAAATATCGAATATGACAATTTAGATACAGCTATAGCAGCAACTAAGGAAATTAAATCAAGATTTTTATTAGATCAAATAAAAAGTGAAATTTTCAGTGAAAAACTATCTGCAAGCAAGATTATTAGTACTGAAAATTCTGTGGACAATTTCATCCTTCAGTATAGATTCGGATTACCAGCCATAAACAATAAAACCTTTGAACCACAATCAAATAAACCGGACGAAAAAACTGATACAATTCTCGGTGATCGTTTTGGGAATATATTCCACAAGGTTGCTGAAAAATTAAAATTATGGTATTCGGCTGTCGGAGCGATTAATGAGCAATCTTTAAAGGAAATTATTGATGATGTTTTATATGATGAGAAGTTTATCAATAGTAAAGTGTACCAGTCTATCTACAATTCTTGCATTAATATCTGTGAAACTGCTCTACTAAAGCGATATGCAGGCTTAGTCCAACATTCTACAGCCGAATATAATCTAAATATGCCTTTTGAAAATGATTTTTTAAGTGGTACAATTGATTTATTAATTTCTGATAAAAATGGAGCAATGGAAGTTTGGGACTGGAAAACAAATTCTTTGAAAAGCGCTGCTGATATACCTTTTCTTGCTAATAAATATAAGACTCAACTTATGTTGTATTCGTATTTTGTTATGAAATTATTCCCGAATCAAAAGTTAATCACTTCCAGATTGCTTTTCACACGATTAGCTGCAAAGGATGCAGCGGATAAGAGTTGGACTCAGGCTTACATCTGGACCAGGGAAGAGATAAATGAATTTGAAAATCTTTTATTATCAAAACGTAAAATATACCGCGAACTTATGTTTGGTAGCGAGTTTGTATATATTAAACATTAAAGCATAATTAAATCATGGAAAAGATAACTTTTGGTATTGATATCGGTGGGACTAATACTGAAATTGGAATTGTTTCGGAAAAAGGAAAAATAATTGCAAAATCTCGAATTAAAACCTCAGCCTACGCCAAGTTTGAAGATTTTGTCGAAGATTTATGTAATGAAATTATAACCCTATTAATAAATAATAAATCTGATTATACACTTTCTGGAATTGGAATAGGTGCTCCTAATGCTAATTTTTATACAGGAATAATCGAGGACGCTCCAAATCTAAGATGGAAGGGGAAACTTCATTTATCAAAATTAATTTCAACTAAATTTTCATGTCCTGTTTACTTAACAAATGATGCAAATGCTGCTGCTTTAGGTGAAAAAGTATATGGAGGAGCTAAGAATATTAATGATTTTATACTCATTACTCTCGGAACCGGCCTTGGTAGCGGAATATTTTCAAATGGTAAGTTAGTTTACGGTCATGATGGCTTTGCTGGCGAACTTGGGCATACAATTTATAAAAGAAACGGCAGACCCTGTGGTTGTGGCCGCTGTGGCTGTCTTGAGCAATATGTATCTGCATCCGGTATTGTAAAAACTGCAATAAAATTTCTTGAAAACCGAGTAGGGGAGAGTCTATTAAAGAATTATCATATTGACTCATTAAATTCAAAACATATTTATGAAGCCGCTGAGGCCGGAGATCCGATTGCCCTTGAAATATTTGATTATACAGGCAAAGTTCTTGGTTTCTCACTGGCAAATATTGTGGCAATAAGCTCCCCTGAAGCCATTTTCCTTTTTGGTGGACTTGCCAATTCAGGGAAATTTATTTTTGATCCTACCCAAAAATATATGGAATATTATATGCTGAATATTTTCAAAAATAAAGTTAGACTTTTACCCTCCTTGTTGCCTGAAACTGATGCTGCAATATTGGGAGCCAGTGCACTGGTAGCTGAAAGTTGAAATTTACAAAGTTGAAGGTTATAAGGTTGAAAGTTTTGTGATATGTTATTCTGAGTACCGACTGTCTTAAGTGGTAAAATACTCTTGTAATCAAGCTCCTGCTTGTTACAAAAAATGGCATTTACAGCCTTTTATATACGTTTCAAGTTTACAGGTGAGAATATTAAAGTTTACAAAAAATATCAGAATATTAATAACATGCACTTTTTTCAAAAATAATTAATAACTTTTTGAAATTTCCGATTAATTTAGCATATTTGTACTTTTGTTTATTGATAATATATTATATATAGGAGAATGAGTTGGACATATTTCAGAGATGTTACGAATTTACAAGAGCAGAAGAAGTTAAAGCACTGAATCTATATCCCTATTTCCATCCGATCGAAGAAAACGAAGGCCCAGTCGTTCATATTTATGGCAAAAAAATGGTGATGGCAGGTTCAAATAACTATTTAGGTCTGACAGCACATCCCAAAGTTCGAGAAGCAGGGGAGAATGCTATAAAAAAATATGGAACCGGTTGCTCCGGTTCACGCTACCTGACTGGTACTTTAGACCTTCATATTGAATTGGAAGCTCGCTTGGCTAAATTCTTAGGGTATGAATCTGTCCTTTTATTTAGTACAGGTTATCAGACCTCAATAGGAGTAATATCCACTTTAGTTCAAAAAGGTGATTATTCTGTACTAGATAGGGAAGACCATGCTTGTATTTTTAGTGGAGCTTTGTTAGCAAAAGGACAATTTGCCGATTATATCCGCTACAAACATAATGACATGTTAGATTTAGACAAAGTCTTATCTCAGTTGCCCGAAAAATCCGGGAAATTAATTGTATCTGACGGAATTTTTTCGGTTACAGGTGAAATCCTCAATCTACCGGATTTGCTTTCAGTTGCTAAAAAACACGGTGCTCGAGTCCTCGTTGATGATGCACATGCTGTCGGTGTAATTGGCAATGGTGGTCGTGGTACAGCCAGTCATTTTGGACTTACAGAGGCTACAGACATGACTCTTGGAACTTTTTCCAAAACTTTTGCTTCCCTTGGTGGATTTTTAGCCGGTCCGGAAAGAGTGATCAATTATATCAAACACCATTCGCCTGCTATAATCTTCAGTGCTTCTCCCACCCCAGCTTCCTGTGCATCGGCTCTTGCAGCTCTTGAAATATTAGAACAGCAACCCGAATTAGTTGATAAACTTCTTGCTAATGCTGATTATATGCGCACGGGCTTTAGTTCTATGGGATTCAAAACTATTGAACATCATTCGGCTATTGTTCCGGTTATTGTTGGTGAAACAGATTTAGCTTTAATGATGTGGCGTAAAATATTTGATAAAGGTGTTTTTGTAAATACATTTGTCCCCCCGGGAGTCCCACCAAATATGAGTATGATGCGTACAAGTTATATGGCAACTCATGAAAAAGAGCATTTGGATTATATCTTGAATGTCTTTAATGATGTTGGTAAAGAAATGGGATTAATTTAAACTACAATACTTAATTAAAAAAATAAAGGATTGCCGAATTTTAAAATCATGCAATCCTTTTTTTCTTCATTAACCATTAATCATTAACCATTGATAATTGATTATTATTCCTTATTTTTGTTCTTTTAATTTATTTAAATTGGAAATTGTATGTTACGTTCTTTACTGATTTTTATCGCATGCACTGGACTTTTTCTCTCCTGTGGAAAAAAACTTGAAACTAATCCGAATACTAAAATGAATAACCAAAATCCTCCTCTTGAAGAAAGAATAGCTGCTTACTCACCATGTAAAATCAATGCTGACCTATCTCATCTTTCAGCTCGGCAGAAGAAAATGGTTTCTATTTTAGCTGAAGCCGGTCATTTGGCCGATAAAATATTTTGGAAGCAAACATCTCCCGATGCACTTAAATTAAAAGATTCGTTATCCCTGCTTACAGACGAAAAAGGGAAAAATCAGTACAAATATTTATTGATTAATTATGGCCCTTATGATAGGATCTTTGAAGGAGAGCGCTTTGCTGGAATAGGTCAGGAAAAGAAACCTGAGAATGCTAATTATTATCCTCAGGATTTATCAAAAGAAGAATTTGAAAAATATATAAAATCTCACCCTGAACAGAAAGCTGATCTTGAAAGCCAATATACTATTGTTGTTCGCGATGGTGTGAAATTGAAAGCTATCCCTTTCCACGAGGCATACCCTGAAGTTAGTAAGCTCGCTGATAAATTAGAAGAAGCTGCAAATTATTGTGATGATAAAGCATTTAAAAATTATTTAATACTTCGTGCCAAAGCCATTCGTACCGACGATTATTATGAATCCGATATGGCTTGGATGGATCTGAAGGATAATGACATTGACATTGTCATAGGCCCCATTGAAAATTATGAAGATGGTCTCTATAATTACAAAACAGCTTATGAGTGTTCTTTATTGATCAAAGATATTGAAGCATCTAAAGAACTTCAGTTCTTTAATGCTCATATTGATGATTTTGAGCAAAAGTTACCTTATGAAAAGAAATATATCCGTAAAAGTGCCGGTGGATCCAATAATATTTTGGCTATTATGAACGTTGCCTATTTCGGTGGTGATTGCAATAAAGCCGTAAAAACTATAGCCAGTTCTCTGCCGAATGATCCTCGTGTTACCGACGTTAAAGGTGGTAAAAAGCAAATGTTCAAAAATATGATGGAAGCAAAATTTGATAAAATTGTTGTTCCAATTGCAAAAAAACTTCTTGATACGTCGCTGCTGCCCTTTGTTGATAAAACTGCTTTTACGAGCTTTGTGACTCTGCACGAAGTTTCACACACTCTGGGTCGCGGTTTTGTTTTTGGAAATGACACTCTGTCCGTCAGAAAATCAATGAAGGAGCTTTATTCTGCAATTGAAGAAACTAAAGCAGATATTCTCGGAATGTACAATCACAAACATCTACTCGAAATGAAAGTCAAAGATGAAGATTATATAAAACGTGCTTGTGTAACTTATCTTGCAGGGCTGTATCGTTCCATTCGATTTGGTGCTGAAGCCCACGGAATGGCGAATTTAATTCAGCTTAATTTCTTGCGTGTTCAGGGAGCGATAAAAAAGAAAGATGGGAAATTAAGTATAGATGAAAAAATATTCTTTGATAAGGTTGGAGATTTGGCACGTATGGTTCTGACAGTCGAGGCAGATGGAGATTATAATGCTGCTAAAAAGATAATTGAACAATACGGAAGAGTCACCGATGAATTAAGTGCGGAAATAGAGTCCTTGAAGGATATTCCGCGTGATTTGGACACCAAGTATAATTATTAATTTGTAAGGAAAATTAAATTAATTTTGAAATTGCTATTTTGAATTATTAAGAAATTTTATCTAATAATAGACAATTTTTTACCAAAATCTGAAAAATATTATATCTAAGCATCATTTTTATAAAACATAGTGGGTGCAAACAAAACACTATTGTTTTTTACAATTAATGCACCTATACTCATCATATCGACACTATCGGTTGATAAATTCCAAGAATTTCCATTATTTTTTGAAATATATATTCCTCTTTTTGTACCGACAAAAATATTCTTCTTTAAAGTGACAAATTGCCCAATACCTTGATATAAAGAAATCCCATTATTACAAGACTCCCATTGTCCACTTGATTTAGCAAATAAACCTATCAAAATTCCGATAATCAATAAAATTTTTCTCATAACAACCCTTTTATTCTTTCTACATTTATAAAGTCAATAACACGAAAAATATGCGAAAGTTACAGATATATTTCAAATTATTTCAAAAAATGATTAAAATAGTAAAAAATGTGATTTATCTAAGTTGGTTACACTTTCGGGAGCTTACGCTGAGCTTTCGGGAGCTTACGAAGCACTTTCGGGAGCCTTCGAAATACTTTTGGAACTTCCCGAAAGCTCATCGAACGATCCCAAAAGTGTAACGTAAGCTCCCAAAAGCTCATCGAACGATCCCAAAAGTGTAACGTAAGCTCCCAAAAGCTTAACAAACAGTTACCAGAGCCAAATTATATAAAAATTATGGTTTGACAGATACCAGGCTGTCTCAAAAGCCACATATTTAACAAAAATGTCATTCCTGCGTATGCAGGAATCTCCTTCCAGTGCCACTTTAGGGGATTCCTGCATGCGAGATAGAAATGAGGCTTTTGAGACAGCTTCAGGGAAATGAGCAAAAGTTACAAACCTTTTAATATTTTTTTCTCACAGCCCCCAAAAATCCGAGAAATTCCGTATTTTTGTAATTAGCTGAATTGAAAAAATTAGAATTAAAAATAAAATGCAAAAATGAACTTACTCGCAACATCAAACAACACACCTCCCACCCCCCTCTTTTTAGAGGGGGAGTTAAGAGCTTGTAATTCTTGGATTTATTCCCCCTCTATTAAGAGGGGGTTAGGGGGTGTGTTGTTTGGATTAGCAGTACATTCTTTAATTATCAAAGCTATCCAAATGACATTGCCTCTTCGTTTAGGATTAGAGTGAGGCTTTCCGCTGAGAATAAGAATGGATTCTGAAACAAGTTCAGAATGACAAAACCAAGAAAACAATAATTTATAATTTATAATTAATAATTGAAAATGCAATACAACTTCAAAGAAATCGAACCAAAATGGCAGCAATTCTGGGCTGAAAATCACATCAACGAAGCCCGTGAAAATCACGATAAACCCAAATATTATATATTAGATATGTTCCCTTATCCAAGCGGTGCGGGATTGCATATCGGACATCCCGAAGGCTATACCGCAACCGATATTGTCGGACGTTATAAGAGGATGAGGGGATTTAATGTCCTGCATCCTATGGGCTTCGATGCCTTCGGTCTGCCAACGGAACAATATTCCATGAAAACTGGAATTCATCCTCGCGTTGCCACCGAAAGGAACGTGAAAACCTTCAAAGAGCAGCTAAATATGCTTGGTTTTGCTTATGATTGGTCACGCGAAATCAACACCACTGATCCGAAATATTTCAAATGGACTCAGTGGATGTTCTCGTTGATTTATAATTCATGGTATGACCACGAGCAGAAACGTGCCCGCCATATTGATGAACTGCCGATTCCCGCTGAAATCACCAGTCCTGCGGATAGTGAGAATTATCGCGATAGCAAGAGACTTGCTTTTATAGCCATGATTCCCGTGAATTGGTGCGAGGCATTGGGCACAGTGCTTGCAAATGAAGAAGTGGACGAATGGCGCGAAAAAGGCTTCGAAGTCGAACGCCGCCCGATGCGTCAGTGGATGTTGCGTATCACGGAATATGCTGAAAGATTATTAGATGATTTGGATTTGGTCGATTGGCCGCATTCCACAAAGGAAATGCAGAAGAATTGGATTGGCCGCAGTGATGGAGCGGAGATTAATTTTGGAATTCAAAACAAAGAAGGAGAAATCCCCCTTAATCCCCCTTTTATAAAGGGGGAAAGAGAAGAAGAAATCCCCCTTAATCCCCCTTTTATAAAGGGGGAAACTGATCCAGTCTCCCCCTTTGAAAAAGGGGGCAGGGGGGATTTTCAAAAGGATCAAAACTCCCCCTTTGAAAAAGGGGGCAGGGGGGATTTTCCAGTTCTTTCTGTCAAAGTCTTCACCACTCGTCCAGATACGATTTTCGGTGCTTCTTATTTGGTTTTGGCACCGGAACATCCTTTAGTTGCTGAAATTACTACAGCTGAATATTCCGAACAAGTCAATGATTATATCAAAAAAGCATCCGTGAAAAGCGATCTGGAACGTGCCGAACTTGCTAAAGAAAAGACCGGTATTTTCACAGGTGCTTATGCCATAAATCCCGCAAATAAAAAACTTATTCCAATATGGATTGCCGATTATGTCCTTGCTCATTATGGAACAGGTGCAATTATGGCTGTTCCCGCACACGACAGCCGCGATTTTGAGTTTGCCCGTGCATTTAATCTTCCTATTCCTCAAGTTCTTAAACCTGTAGATGGCTCAGAGTGGAACTTTGATGAAGCTGCTTTTGTTGATGATGGAATTGCTTGCAATTCAAGTTTTGAAGATTTTAGTATTGATGGACTCGGAACTGATGAGGCTATCCAAAAAGCAATCGAGTGGGTGGAAAATTCCTGTATTGGCAAGGGCAAAGTGCAGTATAAATTACGAGACTGGCTCTTTTCGCGTCAGAGATACTGGGGCGAACCTATTCCGATAATGTTTTTCGAAGATGGCACACGTCGCTGCTTGGATACGGATGAATTGCCGCTCGTTCTGCCTGACGTTAAAGAATTTAAGCCTGCCGGAACAGGTGAATCTCCGCTTGCAACAGTTGATGAATGGGTGAATTTCATCGACAAAAAAACCGGCAAGCATGCACGTTTCGAGACCAACACCATGCCTCAGTGGGCTGGCTCCTGCTGGTATTATCTTCGCTATTTGGACCCGAATAATTCCGATATTTTCTGCTCAAAGGAAAATGATGAATACTGGATGTCACCGGGCGGAGTTGATTTATATATGGGAGGTGCTGAACATGCTGTCTTGCATCTTTTATATGCCCGTTTCTGGCATAAACTGCTGTTTGATTATGGCTATGTCTCGACGGTCGAACCATTTAAAAAACTTTATCATCAAGGTTTGATTTTAGGAGAAGATGGACGCAAGATGTCGAAATCTTTGGGAAATGTTGTTAATCCTGATATCATGGTCGCAAAATACGGAGCTGATGCTTTGCGTATTTTCGAGATGTTTTTAGGGCCATTAGCTGATTCGAAGCCATGGTCAGAAAAAGGTATGGAGGGCACGAACCGCTTCCTGAACCGAGTCTGGCGCTTGATTGCAACCGAAGAGGGTGCATTATCAAACGATGTGCAGGAAATACCGCTCACAGCCGATCAGGAATATCATCTGAATTGCACAATCAAAAAAGTAGGCGAAGATATTGAAGAACTGCATTTCAATACCGCCGTTTCACAAATGATGATTTTCGTTAATGAATTTACCAAAGCGGACATCAAGCCTCATGCCGCGATGGAGAAATTCGTGTTGTGCCTTGCACCTTTTGCACCTCATATTGCCGAAGAATTATGGGGTATTTTAGGAAAAGCCGAATCAATTGTGCTTGCCAATTATCCTGAATATGATCCCGCAAAGACTATCAGAGCCGAAGTTGAATTGGTTGTGCAGGTAACGAGCAAAATCAGAGCTAAAATACAGGTGCCGCTTGATTTATCGCAAGGGGAAGCAGAAAATATAGCCCGTGCCGATGAAAAAGTAGCGAAGTATCTGGAAGGCAATCAGATAAAGAAGATAATTTATGTGAAGAATAAGATTATTAATTTTATAGTTTAGGGTCTGAATCACGGTTTTAACGGATTTTTTGGAATGTCTGAATCACGGATTAAACGGATTTAAGGATTGCACGGATTTTTTGGAATTTCAAATTGAATATATTTTAATTATGAAATCAAAAATAATCACTATTGGACTTTTTTAACAAGTATTTTAGGAGCATTATTCGGATGTTCGGTTAAAAATGATGATTCTGCATTGATTAATGATGGTTCTGCCAAAAAAATTAATATCAATGATGCACTCTTTACAAACCAATTATTTAAATTTAGCGTAAATATTCCTTCAAATTGGAAATTATTTGGAGAAGTTAAAAGTGATAGCGGAGGAACAAGCTCTATTGTTTGTTGGGCACTTCCTTCAATTTATAGTGAGTTAGAGCAAACTAATATTGAAAATGATTTCACAATCAGAGCTTATCATAGTAATATTATTAATTCCGCCAGTGAATTAATTTTATCAGAATATCTGGATGATCCTGTACATTCAGTATTAGAGGCTGATGCAACTACCGATTCTAATTCAAGGATTATTTATTTTGATAATAATGGACTTGAATACAAAGGGAAATGCTATTTCATCTTCAAAAACGGTATTGGATATATTATTAGCTATATGGCAACACCTGGAACTTATTCAAAGAACTTACCAGTCTTTGAAGAATTTGTAAAAAGTATAAAATTCTTTTATCGAAAAGTTGGTTCAAATCGTCTTCATTTGTCGGAAGAGCGTCCGCAGTAGTGATTAAGGCAGGAAATTAGTCGCAAAAGGTGGCGCAAACGAAGGCAAAGCAGCCGTAAACCAGCTTGATCAACAACTAATTCACTTTGAAACAGATAAGCTTGCGAAAGAGCTTCGTCATAAGACTTAGAAAACTTCTTTGTAATCATAAAAAACTCCAATATAATTTAAGAAAAACAATAAATAAGGTAAATATATAAGTAAAAAGGCATAAAATACTCAAAAAATAGCTCGTGAAACTCCGTTGAAAGCTCGTGAAACTCCGTTGAAAGCTCGTGAAACTCCGTTGAAAGCTCGTGAAACTCCGTGGAACCCTCGTGAAACTCCGTTGAAAGCTCGTGAAACTCCGTTGAAAGCTCGTGAAACTCCGTTGAAAGCTCGTGAAACTCCGTTGAAAGCTCGTGAAACTCCACGGAACCCTTGTAAAACATTCTTTTTGAGTTTCTCGATGTTTAATTTTGAAAAATTTTATATTTTTTGATAAGAACAGCATTCTTTTTGATGTTTACGGCGTTTCATTTGATAAGAACAGCATTCTTTTTGATGTTTACGGCGTTTCATTTGATAAGAATAGCATTCTTTTTGATATTTACGGCATTTCATAATGAAGCTACTTCATTTCGTTTGACTGGATCAGAATTTCAAAGAGCGATTTATTTATATTTTAATATCATATAGTGATTAAATATTTGTAGAACGTGATTTCCCCCGACCTGTCCTTATCTCATAGAGATTAAATATTGATTGTGATTGAAGAAATATTTAATTCCTACGGAATAAGAGGAGTCTTGGGAGATACAAGTTTCTACAAATATGTATTCATTACGTGAAATAAAGCCTTAACCTTCCGAAGGTTCGCAACCTTCGGAAGATTTTATTAGATCATTTCGTGTAATTTGGAAGGGATTATATTTTCAAAGAGCGATTTATTTCTATTCCTATATAGCATAGCTTCTTTTCTCCACTCGAATATTCCATCCAACAGCTTCTAATGATCTTATCATCAGATGAAATATCCATTGGACGGAGAAATTCCGCTTCTGATCTGTATTTTAAATGCTCTTCCATAAGATTTTACCTTATTTTTTGAACTATTCACTATATTATATTGCAATTTAGTAATCTTTTTATGAAAATGCAAGCGAAAAAATGAAATAGCTATCATTTTTATGTGAATCGCAGGTTATCTTTATTTAGTGTCTTTTCTAAGAAAATAAAATGGCGGAATCTCTTCCGCCATTTCTTCGACTTATTATTTTAAACTTTATGCTTTTTTTTTAAAGCAAAGTGGTTTGTCCGCTTTCATCAAACATTTCGGGTGCGTTATCGGCTCCTCAGTTTGTTTCATCAATTTCATCTTCTTCGCGGGTAACGGTTGTTATGTCAGCAATCTGATCTCCGGCATCAAGACGAATGAGTTTTACTCCCTGAGTATTGCTTCCGATTGTACGAATATCTCTTACTTTGCCAAGCGAGATTTAATCCTTTGTATTTGGCTTGCCAAATGATCACGATTATCGCGACTACTAAACAGACCACCAGAACAAGATAAATAAAATGTTTTATTATCAAAAGCATAAATCGTAGTTTTGTTCATTGATATAGTATCAGGTAAAGTCTCCCACCATGCAAATAACTTTGCATTCAAAGTTATTAATATGAAGATGTACACAAATCTTTTCATAAAACATCCTTTAAATATTACTCTACTCAGGCAATATAACCTGAGTAGAGAAATTATGAATAAATTAATAAAATTCGTTAGGATCACCAGTAACAGGTATTTCTTTTTTCTTCAATTTAGTTTCAATTTGTATATCACATTCTTTATTAATCTTAGAACAGTATGGATTTATAAATTCGTTTCTTGGTTATTATCAACAAGCCAAAAATTATTTGTTCCTTCAATTGGAACGATAATCTGAATTGCACTTTTATCAACCTTTATCTCCTTAAAATCTCCTTTATTTTCCCATTGAGAAAATACATGGGGCGCCGCTGCTGCTACACCGATGATGATTATTGTTATTATATATTGTATAATTTTTTTTTATTCAATTTTTAAATTTGTACATCGCTACATATTCAATAACACAAAAATAGCGATTTCATCTCCATGAATTTGAAAACAATTCGATTCTTAACAAAAATTAATTTGTTTTTTATACAAGTTTGTGTATTTTTGTGTTGTTGTTTGTACACAAGTGTGCAATTTACTACGCAGGATGCGGCTTGATACTTAGGATAAATTATTGGTTTAAAAAAAAATATGATGAATTTTTAACTAATTATTTTAAAACATGATCATAGCTGTATTAGCCGGAATAATAATCGGAGTTGTGCTTGCATTGGCACCAGGGCCGGTTGGAGTATCGGCACTTAAAATCGGGCTGAATCGCAATCGTCGTGATGGACTGGGATTTGTCCTTGGAGTAGGGCTTTCAGACTTCTTTTACTGTACGATTGCAATCTTTGCAACCTCAGCTATAGTTAGCATGGTCGGGAATTTTAGCTCTAACTTTCCCTTGATTACGCTTGCTTTTCAGGTTATTGTAGTTCTTCTGATTTTGGTTTATGGTATCTATAGCCTTAAAACCAATAAAGGCAATAGCAGCCTTAATTCGGGTGATGAACTGCCAAATTCACTGAAAATTAATTATTTAGAACGCAAAAAAGGTAATAACCACTTTGTTTTGGGTCTTACGGTTTCTCTTACAAGTATTGCTAACCCTACTTTCTTCCCAACACTGACCTGGACTGCATTTCAGGTGCATCACTTCAGACTTTTCGAGCCAAGCCTTTTCAATAATTTCTTGTTTGCAGTTGGCTTTGGTCTTGGGAATTTATTATGGCTACTGGCTATAATTAGCTTTTTAATTAGGTTCAGAGCCAAATTCTCAGAAAAGATGCTTTTCAGATTGCGACAATTTGCAGGATTAACATTGATTGGAGTTGGAACCATACTGAGTTATAAGATATTTATAATAACAAAGTGGGCAGATATTGTACGCCTTTTATTTGCATTTTAGAAGGATAAAAAATTACTAATATTGCTGAAATAATAATTGAGAATAATGTTTTGATTATTAGCCCTATTATACCTATTACATTCGAAAATTCGGGTCAATACGAGCTATTGCCAGTTTCCGAATATTTAAATTCAAAAATTAGTAAAATCACAATTAATTGCGAAAAAATCGTTAAATACGATTCGTTCATGATAGTTTATTTTCATTCAATCGAGAAGCTCTGCCAATCAAAAGAAATACTTTTCGAAACAATCGGCATGAATAGCCAGCTTTTACGTTTTTTCAAATTTTTGAAAATAGAAAATGATGATCAAAAGAAGCAGCCAGAGCAGGTATCATTTGTTTTACGTTTTTTTGAACATATTGGTGAAATAAGTACAACAATAATAAAAGATATTAAACTTTTTATTGAATTTATCGGCGAAATTATACTAAAAACCCTGATTGCACTTATTAAACCAGGAAATCTCAGATGGAAGGATCTACCTTACCATTTTGTAAGATCGGGAGTGAATGCACTTCCTATAGTTTTACTCATTATTTTTCTAATCGGGCTTGTTACTGGATATCAGGCATCAAGGCAGTTGCACCAGTTCGGGGCAGATATATTTATTGCTGATTTAATCGGAATATCAATCACCCGTGAGCTTGCACCTTTAATGACTGCCATTTTAATAGCCGGACGCTCTGGCTCATCCTTTGCTGCGGAGATAGGCACAATGGTCGTTTCCGAAGAAATTGCTGCGTTGACCTCACTTGGAAAAGATTTGAGTAATTTTATTGTTTTGCCGAGAGTATTAGCCGTTGTGCTTGCAATGCCGCTTTTGGTGGTTTTTGCAGATATTACCGGCATTTTAGGAGGGCTTGTAATGTCCATGATCTCGCTTGATATGCCGATAACGACTTTTTTAAATGAACTACAAAAATCTTTGTCAATTTTAGATATACTATCAGGGCTGGTGAAAAGTATAATGTTCGGGTTCTTAATTGCATCAGTTGGCTGTTTCCGCGGTTTACAGGTTAAGGCAAGCGCTGAAAGTGTCGGACATTTTACAACTATTTCGGTTGTGAGTGGAGTGCTGGCAATAATTGTCAGCGATGCAATTTTAACAATAATTTTTCAGATAATTGGTTTTTGAACATCAATTGGTTAATCATTAAAGAATATCCCACTTTTTTTTTATTAAACATTTTGAATATTCAATAAAATTTCATAATTTTATTAATTATTATTACGTTCTTTTCATAAACAATTTAAACAGCATCTTATCATCAAATTTTAATCATAAAGTACAGTAATTATTAAAAACGTTTTCGTCATTAGATTAAATAATCAATTTCATGAAGCAATCTCACTTTTTCTTGTTAGTAATTCTTTTTTTTGGCTTTAATATTTCGTTAAAAGCTGATCAATATACCGATAGTTTAATTAATGTTCTCAGCCAAACAAAAGATGAGTATAAACGAGCTGACATGATGAATTTTCTTTCAAAAGAATTTTCAACCGAAAATACTTCAAAAGGAATCCAATACGGTCAGGAAGCATATAAGCTTTCTTCAAAATTAAATTATACAAATGGAATGATTTTCGCAAAAAGACATTTGGCAGAAAATTATTTTGTTTATAATTTAACAGATTCAATGGCAGAGAATTATAACGCTGCAATTGATCTTTGTGCAAAATCAAATAATAATGAACTTATTGCAAAAATTTATTGTGATTTTGGATTTCATCTGATTTATTTGAGTTTCAATGAAAAAGCTGTTGATTTCTTATTAAAAAGTCTTTCAATTTTTCAGGAAATAGGTAATGATTCCGGAGTTGTTGCTGTAAATAAGTTTCTTGGTTCTATTTACATTCATAAGAACTCTCAATTATCTCTGGAATACTATTTAAAAGCTATCTCATTAGCTGAAGAGAAAAATGTAACCGGAGAATTTGTTATCTTATATAACAATATGGGACTTTGTTATTCAAAAATTGGTGATAAAGTCAAATCAATTGAAAATTATAATAAGGCAATAGATTTTGCTAAAAAAACAGATATTAATTCTTTAATTTATACATATCATATTCAGTCTTTTAGTTACTTAGATGATAAAGATTGGGATAATGCACTCGATGTTCTAAGGAAAGCTATATCTTTAAAATCGAATCATCCTGATTTAATTGTATTGGGTGATATTTATTCCAAACTTGCACATATATATATGGTGAAGAAAAATTATCAATTGGAATTAGAAAATAATTTAATTGCTTTGAACTTTCGTAAGCAGGTCGGAATTTCTCGGTTAATTGCCAGTTCCTTAACTAATGTTGGCTCTTCATTTATTAATTTGCAGAAATATGATAGTGCAAAGTATTATTTAAAACTTGCAAATCATGAGCTTTTGAAAAATGACAAAGTTAATCGATTAATGTGCGAAAACCTCAAAGTTCTTTACACTTTATACAAGAAAATTAATAAACTCGACAGTGCTCTCATCTATTTTGAACTTTATTCTCAATATAATATCCAAGCTGTTAACGACGAAAATCTCACTCAATCTATGAATAAACAGTTCGGTTATGACCGCGAACTCAAACAAAATGAACTTCATGCCAGTAAAATTCAAAATATTTACCTTGCTTTAATAATTTTTCTGTTTGTTTTACTGTGCATTGCCCTCTATTTACGGTTTATTTCCGTTCGAAAAGTAAATCTTCTGCTTAATCAACAAAAAAATGTCCTTGAACAAACAAATAATTCCCTTGAACAAACTCAGCAGCAATTATCTAAATCTAATCAGGAATTAGAATTACGATTCAATGACATCCAAAACCTGCTCATTGAAGTTTCTAATGCAAAAAAGATCGTTGAACAAAGTGCCGCCGAACTTTCTGAACTCAACAAAACTAAAGATAAGTTCTTCTCAATTATCGCTCATGATTTAACCAATCCCATCGCAAGTTTTAGGGTCTCCATTTCAGTTATGTTAAAGTATTTTGACCAAATGACTACGCCGGAAAAGATTAATTACCTTGAATCTGCCAAAAAAAACTCCGAGCTTTTAAGCAATTTATTGGAAAATTTGCTGATTTGGTCTCGTTCACAGCGCCGTATCATTGGGTTTGATCCTATCAATATTAATTTAAAAAAATCCTTGGATTCAAATATCAATGTTTTGGCTACCGCTGCCAAAAATAAGGAAATTTCTATTATTAATCTCGTGGATAATTCATATTCCATTAATTCTGATGAGTTTATGACCGATTCCATTCTCCGTAACATTATCTCTAATGCTATCAAATTTTCTTTCAGAGCAAACAAAGTCATTATTTCTGCTCGCAAAATCAATGACGATTTCATCGAAATATCCATTAAAGACTTCGGGATCGGTTTACTTCCCGAAAACATCGATCTCTTATTTCAAGTGGATTCAAAGGTTTCAACCCCGGGCACGGAAAATGAGCCGAGCACAGGTCTCGGACTAATAATTTGCAAGGAGTTTTTGGATCGCCACACTTGCAATATCAAAATAGAAAGTGAAATTGGCAAAGGCTCCACCTTTATTTTCACCCTACCCGCTGCAAAATAATAGTTAAGTTAAAACAATCCAGTTGTGACCACGTAGAGCATATAAATATGCCTTTTGTCTGTCAAACTTGCGAAGTCGGGAACTCCTTCCATGCTTAAATTTGGGGATTCCTGCATTCGAAAAGTGTATTTAGAAATGATGCGAAACCTCGTGAAAATGATAACGGACGCCGTGAAAATGGTAACGGAATAGATTATTATTATATTTTTCTCATTTGGATATTCTTTTATACTATTTCTCTAAGCTCTATTTTATTTTTTTTTCAATGACACGGTATCCTTTCTGGGTGGTTCGGAAGTAGCTATTGAATCTTGACTGTAGGATAATTTTTTATGACAAGCCGGAGTGCATGAACCGCCATTCGATTCTTTTACAAAATTTAAATTGAATGACCAATCTCCGTATTTTGCTTGATCATTTATTAATCTTTTATTATTTGAACCGTGTACATCATGGCATAAATTACAGTTCCGCCCTTTTTTCTTTGTTATATGCAGATAATGTAAATTTTTGGTTCCGTTTCTGAAATTTGTGAAAAGAGAAGTAAATTCTTCGGTGATGAACTCATCCTGATGGCATTTAATACAAAGATAAAATGACTCCAAAACAGTATTTACATAATTAGTTCGTATGAATTTATCCTTCAGAAGTGCATTATTCTTTGACTTATGAGCTAAGTGACAACCGTTACATCTTGTTTTCGCGGGTGGATGTATAAAAATTTTCTTCATTTTTTCGGCTATATTCAATATTTCCTTATCTTTTGTCTTTATTGTTTTACTGTGACAGGTCAGACAGAGTTTTTTCCCCTCAACAATGAGTAATTTATCAATATCGGAGCTATGGCCAAGGTGACAGGCAGTACAATCACCTTGTACAACTGGCCCATGAATAATCGTATCGTGTCCAATAACGTCATGGCATGAAATACAAACAGATTTCCCGTTTACAAGTTTCATTAAGTGATTTTGATTAGAACTATGCGCTGCATGACAGGCTAAACAATTTTTACCTTCATAAGGGACATGAATATGTTCTGCTTCCTCCTTCGATTTATGACAATTTTCACATAATCCGGTTATATTACTTGCTAAAATATATTCGTTACCTGGTTTTGCAGGATGATCGGTCCCAACTAAGGTATGACAACAGGAACAATCTTCAATAGTAGTGGCATGTACATATTTTACTTTTACCAAATCCAGATGACAGCCCTTAGCCAGGCAGCTATTTTTAGTAATATCAAGTTTTTTCTGATTCGAAAACTTCATTTCAGAGAGCAAAAAGCTTGAAGTAAGTGTAAATATTATTAAAATAATTATTTTTTTCAAAATATACGTTCCAATTTTACATAAAATCTTCTATAATCGGTTGTTTCGTTATTCAATTTTCTATAAAAAGATTCTCCGCCAGCAGAGCAAATTATATCAAGGAAATTTATTCGGTATTCGGTTCTAAGGGTCAATAAATTTAAACTATATCCTGTATTATTCTGTGAGCTGTATGCTCCTTCGATTTTTAATTTGGATTTATTAGTTAAAGGATATTCAAACAAAGAGTTAAATTCGATATATGATTGTTTTGTCAAGGTTTCAATATATTTATAACCGAGGTATCTGCCTTCAAACATAAATATAAAATGATTAAAAACAATATCTTGGTATCGTAAATAAAAATTAGTCGAATTATAAGGCAGGATCGTGCTGTTATAGAATTGCATCTCAGCTCCACCGCAAAGAGGGCCATAATTGGATTTAATACCAAATATTTTTTGATTTAAAGTATTTAATAGTGGAGTTGTATTGAAGTCAAGATTATTATAATTATTAAATGTATAATTTATATAAACTTCCAATAGATTTTTAAGAACATTATATTTTACACTTACTGAATTACTAAATAAATTAAAGTTATAATTTTCTGACTTGGTAATTAAATAATCAATATAAACCTTTGAACCATCGGTAATTAATCCACCCGGAATCCTTTTTACTTCAATAAAATTGCCATGAATATTTAATTGATAATCCAGATTCTCTTTAAATATAATTGTTGCGTTATCATTTCTGACAATAATTGATTTTGGATCAACATAAGGATTCCTCAACAAAGTAATTTTTCCATCAGATAGAACATAGCTTTCATTTTGGATAAAGTTCATTTTAGGCTCGGAAGATCTTTTCTGATTCTCAATTCTGCATTCATAATCAATATAGAGCATGCCGTCGAAGTCGGTACTTTTTTTATAATTAAATCCGATTCCACCCGTTAATTTATTATCACTATATTCGAAATTTTTAAATTTATAATACTGAATATAATTATAAGAGTGAAGACTTAGATATAATTGATGATCTAATTTATAGATAATATTTTGTAATTGGTTTTTTAATAAATTCTGACTATAAGTTGAATAATTATAATTAACCATTAAATGGAAATCTTCAGGTAAAATCATATTCAAATTCAGACTTTCATCTAATTTGTTTAATAATTGATAGCCATGCAAATTTTGATAATTCAGAATTGAGGTGAAAGAACTTTCTTTGAGTGAATCGAAGTAAAAGGTATTTCTCAAAGAAGCAGTGTTGATTTTCATATTGATGTTATTATATCCTGTGTAATCATTATTAACATCTTCATAAATATAGGATAAATTATTTTCAAGATGATTCCATAGGCGATTATCAAGAAATATGGATCCGGAATTGGAATTAGAACTGAAAATTCTCGCAGTGAGAAGCTCCTTCTGATTCCAGTCAGTGGAATTAATATTAAATCTAAGCGGCACATATTCATTTCTGAAAAATATATCTGCTCCCAAACTTTTGCTAATTAATTCTAAATCAGAGAGTTTGTCTCTGTTAGAAAAACTATGTCCATAATTTCCATTTAATTTGATATTTATCGGTAATGCCTTCAATAACAAAGAATTAAAGCTGATTCTTTCAGCATTTACCGATTCACTTCTATCAGGCATTACAATAAAGTTCTCTTTATTGGCTGATGGGCGATATTCCAAATCGACAGCTAATTCCATGAAATTTTTGTGCCATATATATGAGTTACTGTTAAGTTTAATTTCTCCTATTACCGAATATAAATTCTGTCCTTCAACAACGCCATTTTTCATTAATGTTTTTTTAAAAAAAGATTCACCTTTAAATGATAATGCACCTGATCCTTTTGCAAGGTGAAAACCAAATAGATTAAAGATTTCCTCTTCTGCAAATGCAAAGTTGCTCAAAACAATGAGAAAACAGATATTCAATATAGTATTAAAATAACTCATAAATAATAAATTACTTCTGAAAAGTCATATCTTTTCCACCATGTGGATTATGACAACTCCAACATTTTTTGTCTTCATTTTTTATATGAACCTGATAAGAATTGACATCGGCTTTATCATGGCACTGATAGCAAAGAGTTTGATTATCGCTAATTATTAGTTTCTTATTTTCAGATAAATGCGGTGAATGGCATTTGGTGCAGTAACCTGAGATAACCGGAGCATGTGTAAATTTATATTTCTTTTCATTATCGGGATGACATTGATAACATAGCTGAGGTTGATTATCCTTTAATAAACTTGTATTTGCAATTTGGTGACATGTGTTACAGCGTTTATCTTCGAAAGGTTTATGTTTTACCTTCGTATTGGTTTCAGCTTTTAAATCAGTTAGATTATCATTTCGTTTCAATGAATCATAAATTGCATGTTTTTCATTTTTTGGATCGGGTACTCCGTCAAAAACAAATGAAAGCACCTTGTAATTTGATAATTGAGAACAAGAAATTAAAAGTATTTGCAACAAAAGTCCAATAAGAACTCTGCTGAATTTATTAATTCTGTAAATGGAATTCAAATTATTTTGGTTCAACAAATCCATACACACTGACCTTTTCCGGACCAAACTGATTTGTTACAAAAACAAGATAATTCAAATTAAAATCTTTATATACATATTTACGGAAAAAGTCAAGATTATGATAATCTACAGTTACTTTTGCAGGCAGATAAAGAGTACCACGACCTTTGTATGGGCCGCCGAAATACATTAATATTTCTCCTTCAGAGTTAAATAACTGAACATTTTCAAAAGCAGCATCAACAACGTAAAGATTTTTATCCTTATCTAAGGAAATTCCTTTGGGGCGAACAAATCCCCCTGCAAAACTTCCAGCCTTGCCGATGTTTTTGATAAAATTTCCATTAAGATCAAAAACCTTTATCACAAATTCGCCAAAATCTGTAACATATATTTCCTTATCTGTTACAAAAATATTTGATGGCTGATGAATAAACGCAGTATCTTGCTCATCTACATCAGGAAAAGAATTAAGTAAGACCGAATTATCTTTTGAGAAAATTCTAATCTTATGATCTGATATATCTGTTATATAAATCTTGTCATCCTTAACAAATACGTCAGTAGGTTTTGACAGTTCTTTATAGCCTACATTTTTAACATAATGTAAACTGTCATCGAAAACAACAATATCTTTCCTGTCTGCATCAACAACGTACAACAAACTATCTTTATCAATAAAACAGTTTAGTGGTTTCATCAGTTGTCCAAGACCACCCGGTTTAAATAAATTGTAAGTCTTATTCTCAAGATTAATAATTTCCAAACCACCTAATTTAGTATCACAAATGACAATCTTATTTTTTCCGGTAGAAAGTCCAAAAGGTTTTGAAATAGAAAAATCATCTGATAATCCTGTAATCAATTTCTCGAAATTGGAATTATCACCAAATAATTCCTTGGAATTTGAAAAACCGGTCAAATACTGAATTCTTGTTGTATCAGGAGGAGGAGGAAAAACAACGAGGTCATTAACTCCATTTTTTACTATTTTGGGGGAGCATGAAACCAAAAAAAATATCCAATAAGATATTAAAAGAACAATATATATTTTATTTATTTTCATTTGAATAATTAATTTTAAGTCTAATAATTCATTACAATTTTATCAGACGAGGACGTCTAACCTACTGTGCGGTAGAACAGACGTCCTTGTCTGTTTTTATTGCAAATATTTATTTTAAATTATATAATAATTTTAGAAAAGAGGCTGCCGAGTTGAATTTTGTCAATAATTCATTAAAAATCGAATAAAATTAAGGTTACTTTATAAATTTAACTTTCAACTTATAACTTCAAATAGGCAGCCTCATTCTAAAAAATTCGAGATTATTTATTATGACAAGTTAAGCATAAAGCTGAACTCGCATTGCTTACAACTAATAAATGCGAACGATTAGCTGTGTTATGCACATCATGGCAAGAAGAACATTCAACCTTACCGCTCTTTAATAACGGAGATATTCCAGCCGATGCAGGATCTTTTAAACCAGCGTCAGCGGCAAACAATGCTGCATCATAAGCAAATGAAACAGGATGATCATTTGTTAAAGCGGTTCCTAAATTCCCTGAACCAGTACCGACCGAACCCATTGTGATAACTCCGTCGGTTCTTCCACCAAAATTATCAATAGCAGTCACACCGTCATGGCAACTCAAACATAGCTTAGAAGATGCACTTGGTGCTCCAATAGTCGCATCTGTAGTCGTGCTTGTATATACAGTGAAAGATTGAGTTGATAATTGGTGGTTCCAGAGTGGTTTCTCAACTGTGCTTGCGTTATGTGGCGTATGGCAAGGTTGACAAATTTCGCCATTTGTATTCCAGCTTGCGCTGTGGAAATCATGTTTCGACCCGCTTATACCAGCGGAAGCTTTGAGTGACCAAAAGAAAATGGTCACAATCATTATTGTGCAGAGTATTTTAAAATATCTCATTGCGAACTCCAAAAAAAATGAAACAAAAATAAAAGTAAATTATAAAAACAAAGCTGATCAGGCTTACAAAAGAAAGATTGAAAATAAATATTTCCAATCATCAAATATCTAAAACATATAAAAAATAATGCTTTAAGACAGTTAAATATTCACTATAAAATCAGTATAAATCAAAGAACGAATAAATTTCAAATAATAATTAAAAAAAATACATTAAACTTTGATACAAACATACAAACCATTTTGTTAATACGCAAGTAAAATTTTAATTAAAGATAAAAAAATCTGAAAAATAGTCATTATTTTTAATTAGTTTATAAATATATGTTTAGAAAATAAGCAGGAATGCGTACCAGTCCTATATATTACAATATATTAATTAAAAATTAATTTTAGAATAGACTTACAATAAAGTTCAATTGTTTGGAATTATATTAAAGGTGAAGATAATTAATTATTTATTTTTTAAAAATAGGATTATTTAGTCCGCTTTAATTTAAAATCACAAAACTAATATATTTAATTGAAAAAACAAAATTAAATTACAAAACAATCATTATCCATTAATTTCATGACTTCTGCCATTTCGACTACTTTCAATGCCCTGAACTCCTCCCTGAGCGAAGTCGAAGGGAATATCCTTCTGAATTTATATTGGAATTGATAAAATATATAATCAAATAAACCCAAATTTTTCATTAAGTTTTGATGAAATAGAAATATTACTTACAAACAATGAACATTCAACTTGATTAATAAGTATAAGGATCGTGTGCTTTACCATGACAAACCAATGTGCATCTGCCGTGATAGACGCCTGTATCGTCATATCTTAATACTCCATTATAAGCTGAAACAATGGAAGTATTAAAATTTATCAGATGAGAATTATTCGTTGAATTACCCTGGCTGCTGCTTATTCCGTGCGAATCATGGCATGTGCTACATGAAACACCTTCATCAACAACATGGCTGCTATGGTATCTGAATGACATATTTTGCAAAATGCCTTTACCTGCTGTATTTCTGTCGTGACATGTATAACATAGAGCAAAATCTGTCGCATCATTATTATTTTGACCGTTAGTCTCTGTTAGTTTGTATCTTTTTTTAAGAAGAGGTGAGTATATAGAGCCATGAGGCCCTTTTTGTGACGAGGTAGCATCTGCCGAAGAATGGCAGTCAGTGCAATACATATAGCTTGAAGATGACCATGGAGATATAAGGCTTGGTACTTCGGAATTGCCTCTTGGAGCAGCTACCGGATGAAACGAGGGACCGTTGGATTGAAACTCAAGTCTGGTATCTGTTTGAACTATTTGTCTTGTTATATATGCTTGCTGTCTCCATGAAGCAGAGCTATGGCATTTAAAGCATATTTCATATTCATACGAAACATTTGTTACTGCATTTCCTGACAGATTAATACCTTTCACTCCACGAAGCAATCTTGATGCATTTGGTGCTGTAGCTGCGGGAGAATTGGATGCTGCCTGATGCGGATTATGGCAATCTGTACATTCAACGTGTTTCGATGAAGGAATTGTGGATTCTGCCATATCATGAACCCCCAAATATGAAGCAATGTCGTGCTTTGATGTTCTTGTTGAAGCAAATTCATTCCAAACATTGACTGATGCTGCATTTCCATTATGGCAACTTATACAATTATTCTCTTCGCCGCTTTGGTTCAATAATCTGACAGGTGTAACGGCATTATGTGGATTATGGCAATTTTCACAAGCATTGTCCTGAACTGTTGTATATGAAGTATGCGGCCAGGGATTTGTGCCGCTGCCATTCCATGTTCTGGTTGATGTGGCGTGCGATGCAGTACTCCAGTTTGTTCGGATATGGCAATTTGTACAAAGTCCTGATCGTTGAGTAGAAGCCACTAAAAACGAAGGATATATACTATAATGTGAGTCATGGCATGATGTACATTGAACCTTACTATTGCTAAGAGTCACTCCTCCACTTAATTGAGAAGGATCTCGTAATTCTCCGTTAGCTGCTGCTAATGCAGCATTATAAAGAAATGATATCGGATGGTCATTTCTTAAATCAGTGCCAAGATTGCTTCTGCCAGATGGAAGTGTTGTTATGCCACTATTGAAAGTTATATTTGTTGACCTGCTGGCTACTTTTCCCAATGCAATTGTTCCATCATGGCATGAAAGGCATAATACTGAAGATCCGTCCGGTTGTCCGAGAGAAGCATGTAATGTAGTGCTTTGATAAAGTGAGTATGTTATTCCGGGATCATCCCTGTTCCAGAGAGGATTTCGAGGTTTGGCAGCATGTGGAGTATGGCAAAAGATACAAATTTCCGATTCTGAACTCGCTTTTATAGTACCTGAGCCGCCGGATGATAAATTATGCTTTGTTGTCGAAATTCGCTGCGAATTCAGGTTTATAAAAAAAATCAAAAAAAGTAATATTATAAATAATGATTGTAGAATCACTCTGATTTTCATTTTAGTTCCTTAATAATAACCGAAAAACTTGAATCCGTGAGTTATAAGAATCGGTAACATATATATGATTATCATTATTTATATAAATCCCTGTTGGAAGCCAGAATTCTCCGTCATTTCTACCTTGTTTGCCAAAACAATACAAATAGTCACCTTTCTCATTGAAAACCTGAACCGAATGATACATTGCATCAACTATAAAAATATGCCCGAACGTATCTGTTGCTATGCCTTTTGGTGATGCAAAATATCCGGAGGCATCTCCTTGCTGACCAAATGTACTGATGAACTCACCATCCAATGAATATATTTGTACTCTGAAATTCATTGCATCTACAATATAAACCTTTCCAGTTTTATCTATACAAATATTCGTTGGAAAATTAAATTCACCAGGACTTGAGCCACGAATACCAATTGCTCTCACAATTTGACCCTGTTCATTTAAAATTAAAACTCTATGTTTTGCAGTTTCTACAACCCAAAATTGTTTATCCTTTGCAGAATAAGCAATACCTGTCGGTTGGCTTAATTCAAAATCATTAAATGCTTTAACTTTATTCTTCTTTAAATCATAAATATAGATTTTATTCAACCTTGAATCTGTAAAAGCAATAGTCTGGTTGTTGATTTTCGTGATTCCAACAAGAGATGGAAAATTTATTCCCGTATCATTGTCCAAATATTCAAAATGAGAATTCAGCATATCTATTTTAACAAGTGATTCCAATCCCTGATCAAGAACAACGATATTTGAACTGTCGTCAGCTAATATTGCATAAGGCTTCATCAACTGCTTCTGTTCCTTACCTAAAAGGAATTCACCAATCGATTGTAAAATACTCTTCTTCTTTTCAACATCTTCTTTGCTTTTGATTTTTCCTTCATAACGCACATTATAACTTGCTTCTCTGTTTGTGGAATCGTCAAGTTTTGCTAATAATAAAGAATTATTTACAAATAAATAGATGAAAAAATATATATAATTTAATGTAATCAACTTAACATAATGAATAATTATCAATAATTTACAATTCAAATATACTTCTTTTAATTTTAATTAACAAGTGTTTCTTAATTATTCTTTAAATTTATTCTCTAACATGTTCTGTAATTTTTAAATTAATTTTTAATAAGTCCAAAAAAATGATTTGTCATTCTTCAATTCTTCAGGAGCAGGAAGGCACCTTGTAAAACAATGGAAAAAAACCTTATTGCTTCCACCTGAAGTCAAAATATTGTTCCGGCTTTTCTTTCAATTCAATTTTCATCAATATTCTTAGGATTCACTGCTTTCTTATTTGATGCGCCATAAATCACATAATCCTTATATTTCGCCGGATTTACCCTCTCCCATATCTGTTTACCGATTTCACAGTATTTGCTAACAATTCCATATAATTCATTACCCTTTTCAACCCTTTCGATAGTCTTTTCTGCGCGATTAGTAAATTTTTCTTTCTGTAAATACTTCGCATCAATTAATTCTTGTAATTTTTCCTCCATTTGATCTAACATTTCATCTGTTAATCCCTCAGAAATAAGTTCAGTTTTATTCTCAATCATAAATTCAAGAATCAATCGAGCCCGCATAATAAATGCCTCATCTGGACAATTATACACATCACTTATTCCAATACTCCGATATTTTGGTGAATTTTTGCTCCATTTCATCTCGACACGCAAAGCCATTTTTCTGATAATCTCTTTCATAGCTTCTATGAGAGCATCTTTTGTTTCATTTGCCGATAAATATTCTTGATAAACATAATCATCGGTCGGAAAAATCTTGAAAGCGTCACAAATTGATTGCAAATTACTTACGGCAAGTGAAGTTACATTATATAACTCAAAATCTGTAATATCTCTGCTGATGCAATCTGATACATGTTGTGAAAAACCAATTAGTTCTGGATCACTGATATTATAAATTCTCTGAACAGAAGCATTAGTCATAAAAATAATCCTTAATATATAAAAAAAATATTAATTAATTACAATTCAAAATTAACAAAATAGAATGAATTTACCAAATATTATAAAAAAAAATAGTATATTATACATTTTATAATATTTATGAAAGAATTTACAATAATTATTTGAAAAAAAATGATGTTTATTATAAAGAATATAATACGTACTATAAAAAATAATTATCTTATTATAAAAAATACAAGTCTTATTACAAAAGAAACAAGTCTTATTGCAAAAAAAACAAGTCTTATTACAAAAAAAACAAGTCTTATTACAAAAATAATGTATATATTTTTTGTAATAAAAGCCATAAATTATATAATCCCAAATATTTCATTAAGATTTAACGTAATTGAAATATTTTATGCTAATAAAGAGCTTTCTTAAATCTCCCCTGTCCCTCTTTTGCAAAGAGGGGAAT
>JAPLFL010000115.1 GCA_026390695.1 Candidatus Kapaibacterium sp.
ATATAAAATAATTGTTTTATGTCTTATAAATTATAGGTGTTTACATGATTACTTCAAATTATCAAAGAAATTATAACTTTACTTATGCAGAACTTTGCATGTTTACGTCAAATCTGTGCATTACTATGACGCGCGACTTGAATATTAAATAATTTTCGGCGATGTTTGTGGATGTTCCGGTGAATTAAAAGTATGAATATTCATCATTTTATAAAGAATTGGAAAATTCAGAATATTTTATTAAATTTGATTACAAAAAAATTGGTTTTTTAAATAATTAGGAGGCTATCATGAAGAAGTATTTATTAATTATTGTAGGTATTGTTGCAGTTATAGCGGCTTATTTTACATTTGCAACTAAGTTTTCAAATGTTTCCATTGTGCGAGTTACAAAAAATTGCCCTACAAATGGATGCAAAATAAGTAGTATTTTTGCAGATGGTAATGTAGTTCAGTTGTACTTTGCTGAAACGGGCGCAGAACCTGTTCAATATTCTATTCCGAATTATTTGAACAAGGAAGTTAGCAATAAAGTCATCTCAAATTCCAATGAATGTTTTAGGTTTGCTTTGGGGGAGATACAAAAAAAGAATTATAAAGGATTTATACCAAATTATAATGGTCTTAGTTTAAAATGGGAATCTGATGATGAGAAGGGAACTAATTCAATATTGAAAATTTGGTCGATAGATACGCCGGAACCGGAATCAAAACCAGAGAAATTAGTATCCGAAAAATGAGAAATTGATGTTCTTTTGGAAAACCTTCCGAAGGTTCGGAACCGAAGGTAGATGCCAATGTTATTAAGGTAAAATAAAGAACAAAATTGAACGTTTATAGATATTTTTTTGGGCTAAAATGTTATTTCATGTGAAAATTGAAAAAGCTGAGGACGATTGGTCCGTTGTTGAATGTCCTGCCTTGTGGTTCTATCCAAATACAATGAAAGAAGTAACTTGTCGGTTCCTCACATAAAGAACTATCTGTTGGCACGTTAAGATCATTAATAAGATGTTCAGGAACATCAGTGGAAGAATTTTTAGAGAAATTATAAATATAAATTAAAAACTTTCAGGATACCGATACTTTATGATAAAAATTTTAATACTCCTTTACTTTTTCACAACTTTAGATTTAAAATCAAGCGATATTAATTTATCAAACTTAACGGGTTTCGACGGAGAGCCTAATATCGCTGTAAATCCGACTAATCCTAAGAACATTATTGCAGGATGGATGCGAGGAAGATTAGACGGAAAAATCTGGATTGCTGCTAAATCCTCATTCGATGAAGGTATTACCTGGAGTAATATTCAATTTATGCCACACGATACTGCTCTAAACGGCTCTGCGGATGTTTCAATAGCATTTAACCGGAATGGTGTTGCATTTTTATCATATATTAATTTCCGAACGTCACCTGATACTGCCGGCGCTGATTTTGTGGTTTCTTCAACAGATGGTGGCATTAATTGGTCAGCTCCAGTCAAAGTGTTTGATATGAAGGAAAAACCTGATTTACCAATTGACAGACCCTGGATTGCTGTTGATAATAGCGGTGGGAAAAATGATGGAACAATTTATTTGACTTCTATGTCAGCTTACTGGTTTTCAGGGCAGCATCATAATTATTTAAAAACTTCAACCGACAATGGTAAATCATGGTCAACAATAAAACAAATTGATAATACTGAGTATTCTGTCGGGCTAATGACTAAGTCCTCTGCAGTAATATCTATTGGCATGGACGGGAGTGCATTCATCGCATATCATTCTTATGATCCGGCTGTTAGCAAATTAGTAAGAATATTATTTGCAAGAACAAGTGATTTAGGAAGTACTTTTCAAAGAGGTGTAATTACAAATGCTTTTTATTCAAAAATTTCTAATTCGGGTGACTTTACTAAATCATATTGCATAGCTGCTGACCCATATCGTATTGGGAATGTATCTTTGGCTTGGATAGATGAACGCAATGGCGATGCCGATGTTTTTCTGAAAAAATCAACTGATTACAGTATTACTTGGACATTGCCTTTGAGAGTTAATGACGATTCTCTAAAAAATGGGATAGAACAAGATGAAGTATGGATGAATTACTCATTAAATGGTAATTTGGGTATCGCTTGGAGGGATAGAAGATTAAACGGCAAAGGCGATACAGTCAATTTTAGTATTTTTTCAACAATATCATCTGATGGTGGTGATAATTTTGCACCTAATAAACTATTGAGTACGTTATCATCTCCTTATGTAAATATCTCAAAAGGCAATTCTTTTATCGGGGTGGCAATTTCAAACACAATGCTTCATGTAAATTGGGCTGATTTACGCACAGGCGATATTGAAATTTATTATTCAAACCGAAAAGTTGTTACTAATGTTGAGGAGATGCATTTGTTGTCAGATGGAGTGAGTATATTCCCAAATCCTGCAAATACATTTCTTCTTGTTGATATTAATAAAAATCAACTTCTGCCAACCTGTTACGAAATCACTGACATAAATGGCAATTTGCTTTTTCAAGACATAATGGTCAATTCTAAAGTTGATATTTCTTCATTGAATCAAGGTTCTTACTTTATAAAATTAAAGATGAACTCAGAATATTCAATTAAAAAATTTATAGTAATAAGATGAGCATTGTTTTGATGTCGTTTATCAAAATCTGAATGATATTTAAATCTGGATTATTCATTAGAATACAAAATAATACGAATAACCTCACCCCCAGCCACTCTCCAGTGGAGTATGACAAACATTCCAACCCCCTCTCCTGTGGAGTAATGGCACGAAGATAGTGAATTTAATTGTCATAAATTAACTCCCCTAACTTAATGACATTATCCTGTGGAAAGGTTGGGGCGAGGTTGCCAAAAGTTTCTATATTCACATTGACTAATTTGGGTTAAACCTAAATTTTGCAATAAAAAACAAATATCTGCTCTAATACTTTGAAAAACCACCCCTTTTAATTCCCAACTTTGTAAGGAGAGGAAATTTGGAGTGTAGCGACAAATAGGGGTGGTTCTTGGTTTCTGCCAGTGATTGAGTTGTAATAAATAATCCGGGTTAATATAATTTTTAGAAACTATGAAGATTATTTTGGTTAATTAAAATAAAAGTCGTAAGTTTGTTCAGAAGCTATATTTGCTTTTTGATTTTTTTTAAACAGCAAACAGTAATCAGCAAACAGCCAACAGCAAACAGCAATGGGAGCTGAGTTCATTGAAAAGGATATGTTCCATTTTTCTGGAGGGCAAAGTCATTATTATTTTGATAGCCGCTGTGAGTGCGCATAGCGGTGGCTTAAAGCAATAGCGAAAAATTATTGTGCGATGTCGGATGCTTTGATAGCCGCTAAGGTAGCAGCTAATCAGGTAGAAAAGAAAAAAAGCTCAAAGCAATAGATCACTTTGAGCCTTTAGCAAAGAACTTATCAAGGGCTCAATCTACTAAAAGTCCCCCTTAATAGTTCGATGCAAAATTAACATTTTTTTTAATTTTGTGAAAGGTTTATTTTTATGAAGAAATTCATGGTATTACTCATGTTTTTGATATTTTTATTTATATCAAATTTATACTCACAATGTCCGACTTTATGGACAATAGAGGGGCCATTCATTGTTACTTGGGCGAAATATCCCGGTTGTAGTATTTTCTTTAGCTATCAGTGGAGATTGGATGAAGGATGTAACTTAGAAATTTCTGACCTTGTTTATTCATCTCATTATCCTTGTGATGTTGTTAATATCGATCCTGATGCATACACTTATTTTTATCAACTTGCTGCAAATGATGCAATGTATAATCATGTAATGGGTTCAATTCCTCCTTGTGGATCTGAAAGGGGAATGACCTTAAAAATATTTCATAAAAAATGCCAAACTATTAAAAACGAACAATACCCTGGAGGGAATTGGGTAATTACTACTTATACATGTTCAGAAGCAACTGGCAATTGTTGGCAATTATATGAAATTTGCATTGATAATACTAAAGTTCCACCAAAAGTTAAAATAATTTATAATTCTGAAGGTGCAGATGGAGAAGTTAATTGTAATGGGGTTTATCCTCCTGTTATTCCTCCTCAAGGAAAAACCTTTTATGAGAGTTGGACATTACCCTGCTTTGCAACACCATGCTCAAATCGTATATTTTAAATGAAATAAGAATAATAGGTTCCCGATTAATTTTTGGGAACCTTAATTTAAAAAATTAAATTATCATCAATGAAAAAGTTAATATTGATCATTTTCGTAGTAATTAGCAAAATTAATCTATTGGCTTCTGATTTCCCATTCAACATAGAACGACTTTCTTCGGATTTCAATGGTTCGGTCTTTAATGAAAAGAGTTTGATTGTCTATGGAACAGGATCTGTTATTTTACGTTCGAGTGATTGGGGTAAAAACTGGGAGCAAAGCCATCTTCTAATAGACTCAGTAGATATAATTAAAATTAATTATTCCGATAAATTATTTATAGGTGCTTGTGATCGAGACTATTTAATCTCTTCTGATGATGAAGGGAAGAACTGGGTTCTTCATCCATTAAAAGATAAAAACAAAATTTCTGATTGTGTAGTATGCTCAGATTCAATTTTTGTACTGTTGGATAGACAAATCGAAATATTTAATAAAGACTTTAAATTAATTGATTCTATCTATTTACCAAATAATAATTTTAATGAAATAATAATAAAAGATATTCAATTATTAGCTGGAAATGATAGTTTAATTTTTATTTATAATTTAAAAACTAAGAGTTCTACAATAAGAGAAAATAAAAATATTGGCTTATGCGATTCATGCGGTAAGGTTCATCATTTTAAAAAAGATAGTTCAAATATTTATGTCTTGCAAAACTCAAATCTTTATTTTTCATCAAATGATGGTATTCAATGGAACTTGAAAGCAAATGTGATTTCTAATTACAATTGCTTTGATGATGATATATTCAATATTACTTTTGATATTTTTGATCAAAATTCATTTGCGGAACTGATTAATTTCCAAAAAATCAAAAATAACAAAGCCTCAAGAATTAGCATAGATAAGCCAGAAAGGTATTTTAGTAAAGTAGTTATTTCTGAGTTTAACTTTAAAAATAAAGATACAATAATTTGTGTTGGGTCAGATAATTTTATAAATATTTCATATAACGGAGGAAAAAATTGGAATCTTATTTCAAATTTTCCAATAAACTATGGTCATTATATACAAATCGTAAATGACAGTTTATTTTTTGCAATTAATACTTATGGTCAAGTGTTTCATACAATAAATAAAGGAATAACTTGGAAAACTCAGTATTATGCACCAAATTACCTAATGTACCCTTCAAGTTACTATTTTAATAATAAAGGATATGGTTTTATCTTTGAAGGAAATGTAATTTCAAATATCCCCAACACCATGTTTACTAATGATTTCGGTGATCATTTCAAATTAGTAATCGATGACCAATTTTATTATAACACAAATATTAGTTATCCAATCAAAACCTCAAATTCTGATTTCGGTATCAATATTATGGTTCAAGGTACTTATTTGTCCAACAAATATACTTATATTTATAAATATAACGACAGTTTAGTCTATCATAATTCCTTCAATTATTATGATTCTTTATGGATAACGAGTTATCAGGATCTTGGTAATGGGAAATTTATTGGAACTGCATACGAGCAAAAACAACCTTGCGATAGTCAGTTTGTTGTAAAAAATTTCTGGATAGTTCGTTCAAATGATTATGGCTTCACATGGGAAAAGGATTTTATTTTTCTTCAAGGCGCGCAATTTCAATATTTTAATTATTTTTCAGATTTTGGATTGGCAACAATATATTTTTCAAATAAGATTTATAAGAAATATTATGTAAAAATAGATTTTGTAAAAAAAATAACTGAATTCCTAAATTACGATTCTCTAACTTGTCCTACGAATATTATTAAATTAAAAAATAAAAGTTATTACTTGTTAAATAAGGGTATTTTTGAGCTTAATGATAGTAACTCTGTTATTCATTATATAAAATTTGGATCTGATTCTTATTCGTTTTTTGGGCTTTTAAATGCAAGCACTAATTCGATTTTTATCTTCGCAACAGATTCAAAAAACCGAACATGCTTCCTCAAACTCACTCCCAAAGCCTCTACTCCCGTAACTGAAACACCGCTGAGTAGTAACTTTGCTTATTTCTATTCTTTCCCTCCCTACCCCAATCCCGCTCTGAATCATACTGGGATAATCATTTCGATATGCCTAATGCTGATTTCGCTGTTTATAATTATATGGGCGAGCTTGTTGAAGGCAGTAGCCGTATAACGATTGATTATCAGTCGAACTGGAACGGAACCTTGATCTGGAACTGTAGCGGTGTGCCGGTCGGAGTATATTTTATCAGAATATCTTCCAACGGAAACACCAGGTCAATTGCGGTGTGCGTTAATAATGGTTAATGGTGAAAGGTTAATGATTAATGATGGAAGGTAGGAAATTAATACTAACTTTATTTTGCTTCTGAGGCTGTGCAAATGTGATTTATAGAGTCTTTTTGCAAATGCAATTAACAGCGCTGAATCGAAGGGGACTTGCAAACATATTTATCCAAGATTATTCAACAAAAAGAAATATTGATTTAATAATAGCCGTAGAGGCGGGTACGGCAAGCCGTGCCCCCTACCCCAATATTATTATTAATAGTAACATGCTAATGTTTAATTTGAGATAAACGCTTTTACAATTTTTATTATTATTTTTCGTTCCTGTGTAACAAACCTTAATTTTATTCATTATTAGTCTTGGATGATGAAAGATTATAAAAATATTGCAGATGAAGAACTCTTTGAGTACTTCCAAATAAGCGACGATAAAGTCGCTTTTCAAGTTCTGTACGATAGATATAGTAAACGTGTGTTTGCTTATTGTTTGAGAACATTTGGCAATAAAGAAATAGCTAAGGATATTTTTCAGAAAATTATGTACAATATAATCGCGAAACGGGATAATTTCAAAGGTGGCAACTTCCTTGCCTGGCTTATGATTATTACCCGAAACGAATGTCTGATGGAAAAAAGATCAGCCAAAAATAAAGAGGAAGTTACGGACAACACCTTGACAAGCGATTCTTTTACCAGTACAGATTTCTATCTGAACGAACATATTCACAGTGCTGTTTCCAATTTACATGAAGATTACCGCGAAATAGTCGAGCTGCGTTATTTCGATGATTTTTCTTATGAAGAAATTGCTAAAATGCTTAATATTTCATTGTCCTTAGTAAAAGTTCGTTTATTTAGAGCGAAAAAACAATTATCACTAATACTGTCTCCATATAAGGAGTTAATAAAATGAGATTTGAAGATTTAACCACTAAATATCTCGACGGAGATATTACCGAACCCGAATTGAATGAATTCAATGTTCTGATTGATTCATCACCTGTGCTAAAAACAGATTTCAATTTCCTGTGTGCTATTGAAACAGGATTAGGGCAGATGAAGACTCAGCTTGGTTCCGAAGAATTGGCATTTATTAATTCCTTCGGTTCTAAAATGTTTGATTCATTTGCGACTAAACCTTTTGCTATTCCACCTGATATAGGAGGAAGGAGTATAGTCTCAGTCAAATTTTTAAGTATGATAGGGGCTTTAATTGTCGGAAGTTTTGCCGGAGTTTATTATTTTATGAATCATTCTTCAGGAAATGAAGCAATAAAAACTTCTATTATAGTAAATGAAGCTAAACCTCAAAGCAAAACCCAAGCAGTTATTCTTTCCCAAAGTGAAATCAGTTCAAATAATGAAATTCCAGTAAATAATAAACCAAAATTCTCCAAAAGTAAGAATAATCAATCATTCGCTGTAATTCCATCTGTTAATCAAGACCCGAACTCAGGTATTGTTATTAAAGATATTAATGAAGTTTCGGTTCAATCAAAGGACAAAGTGACAACCAAAAACGAAGATTTAATTATAAAATATACCAACGAACTTGATCTTGCATTGAAAACTAATTCGAAGCTTAAGCAAGCTTTTTGTATGAAAAAACTTGGAATACTTTACCGTGATTCTAAAATATCCAAGCTCAAAGCTCAGGAATATCTCGGTTCAGCAGCAGATATCTTCGAGAAATTGGGAGATAAAGAGAATTATGCAGAAACTTTCGGTGAGTTGGGGATTAATGATTTTAAAAGTGGTAATAATCAAGATGCAATTTCGAAACTCAGTAAGAGTATAGATATATTGAAATCCATAAACTCCTCAAAGATAAATCGCTGGCAAAATGAATTAGAACAGGTAAATTCCAGAAAGTGATTTAAGTTGAAAGTTATAAAGTTGATTGTATAATAGTTTTTACAATTCTATTCTGCATTCCTTCACTCAAATGACAATGCTTTTATCAAAGGGGATTCTTGCATGCGAGACTGTTTAAAAACTCACAACATCTAATGAATTGACATTCCCGCGAATGAGACTGTATGAAAACTCGAAAATTCCAATAGAATGTCATTCCTGCGTATGCAGGAATCTCCTTCCAGTGCCACTTTAGGGGATTCCTGCATTCGCTGGAATGACAGAAATGAGGCTTTTGAGACAGCTTCATGCGCACAAATGACAGCGATTTTTCTCCCATCGGATATTTTATCTAATGTGTTCCCATTCCTTCCATTCCCCATTCTGCATTCTGCATTCTGCATTATTTACTCTTTGGTTTTCACGAAATATTTTCTTAATTTGCAAATAATGAATAGTTATTTGAAATAAGTAAAATTAAATAAATTTTGTTCAACAATTAGAGTATTTAAAATGTTAGCTTCCCATAATCTTATCGACAATATCGATTACAAAACGATTTTATTTGAAAAACGCCCCTGTCTTGACTCAAAAGGCAATATATGCGAAGGTATCTATAACGCCTGGATTATTCTCAATAATCCATCACAATTTAACTCTTATACTACAGATATGGTGAAAGAAGTTATCCTTGCTATGCGTCAGGCGTCGAATGACCGCAGCGTTGTTGCAGTAGTATTCACAGCCGTTGGTGACAAAGCTTTCTGTACCGGTGGAAATACAAAAGAGTATGCCGAATATTATGCCGGTAATCCACAGGAATATAAACAATACATGCGTTTATTCAACGACATGGTTTCCTCTATATTGATGAATGACAAACCTGTTATCTGCCGCGTGAATGGGATGCGCATTGGCGGTGGTCAGGAAATCGGAATGGCATGTGACTTTTCGATAGCATCGGATTTAGCACGTTTCGGACAAGCAGGTCCAAAGCACGGATCTGCACCTGATGGCGGTTCCACTGATTTTCTACCGCTTTTTGTCGGAATTGAAAATGCAATGTTTTCCTGTACTGTTTGCGAACCATGGTCTGCGCATGAGGCTTTGCGCTATGGACTGCTAACAAAAGTTGTGCCTGTTCTCAAGGTTGATGGTAATTACGTCCCGAACCCATTAGTTTACACCGATAAATGGGTAAATGAATTTGGTGATTTGATTTATGGCAAAGCTAAAACTGGAGAAGATTTGTCAAAAGGAAAAGAAATAATGAAAAGCGGAGCAGTTGATTTATCTCTGCTTGATAAGGTAATAGACCAATATTGCACATCACTAATGATGACAATGCCAAATTGCCTGAGCAAGACTATTAATTCACTTCGTAAACATAAATTAGAGCATTGGGACAAGAACAAGGAAAGTAATCGTGACTGGTTGGCTCTAAATATGATGACCGAAGGAAAAGCAGGATTCCGTGCCTTCAATGACGGCCCGAAAGATAACCGCGAATGTGATTTCATCAAAGTACGCCAGCTCTTAGCTCAAGGACATGAATGGAATAATGAACTGATTGCAGCAATTTCACCGGTGAAGAAGTAATAAAGAATATTGGGAAAACATAGCCTACTACATAGATTTCGATTTGGGAAGGAAATTAATAAATATTATGAATATTTAAGCACATATAGAATAATGGATTGATACCGCAGAGCATGACTTAGAGACAGCCGAGTCTTTATTCGATTCAAAAAAATATGACTGGTGCTTATTTATAGGTCATTTGGTGATCGAAAAATTATTAAAAGCACATTTTGTTCATGAACATGAAAAAACACCTCCTAAGTTACGTGATTTAGTACGTCTATCATCATTTTTAGGAATAGAATTTAGCGAAGATCAGCTTCATCTTATGGAACAGATAAATGATTTTTATCTTGAAGCTCGTTATCCCGAACAGAAACTTGAATTTTATAAATTGTGTAATAAAGAATGTAGAGAAAATTATTTTAAACAAATATTGGACTTATTTCAATGGCTCAAATTGAACCTCAAATATTGAAAATTGCTCAGGATTATATTCTACTTTTAGAAGATAAAGGTTTCTCAATTCATGATGCATATTTATATGGTTCTTATGCGAGTGGAACTCAAAATGAATGGTCTGATATTGATTTAGCAATAATTTCAGATAAATTTGTAGGGAATAGGTTCCTTGATAAAGAAAAAATACGTGGTTTATATAGAAAAATTGATTTGCGATTATCAATTTGACCAATCAGTCCAAATTTTGTTAAACACTTTTTTATCAGGAATGAGGTTTTAGCCAAAGGGATTAGGGTAATACCGCGACATTAAGTGATTGTATATCATCTATTTGCATAGTGAGATTTTGCTAAATATTGATCACAAATGAAACAGTTGGGGTAACTTGATATAAGTTTATTACAAAGTAGAAAAAAGTTATAAATGACAAATATTCTCTCATTAATAAAAAATAATTGATTTTGATATTAGATATAGCTAAATTTGTAATTCGTTATGTCTAATTTATTAAAAAGTGTTTTATGAAGTTTATTAATGTATTTTGTTTTGTTTTTATTATCTGCTTTAGCAGCGCTTTGGCAGACAAACGCAATATGGTCTGGACTTATCAGTACAGTATTTTAAACCCCGGTGAAGCCGAGCTTGAGCAGTATTCTACTTTTTCGTCATCCGAGAAAGCAAAATTTGGATCGGCTACAAATGCTGAACTTAATCTTGAACTTGAATTCGGAATGTCAAAATTTATGGATTTTGCAGTTTATCAGGTATTTACGCAATCCCACACCGGAGGTTTCTCATACGATGGCTTGAAACTTCGCTGGCGTTTTCGTCTTGCCGAACAAGATTCTTTTTGGGTTAATCCGATTTTTTATATTGAATATGAAGCCGACCCAACATTTCAGAAAAGTGCATTCGAGCCAAAATTTATTTTCCAAAAAGATTTTGGCAAGTTCAGTATCTCGTTAAATCCATATATGGAGATTGAAAAAAAGGGTGCTGAAAAATGGGACGCTGAATTTAAATATGCTGCTGGTGCATTTTATAGGTTTACAAAATTAATGTCATTAGGCTTAGAGCTTGCCGGCGATCCCGGAGCAAATTATATTGGCCCGACTATTAGCCATGGAACTGATAAAATGTGGGTTTCTTTTGGTTCGCAATTCGGAATAGGAAAAATAGCGATTGAGGATCCGAAATTCAGATTGAGAATGATAATCGGAGTGAATTTATAATATCAATTTCTAAATGATATCTGATAAATGTCATTCTTTCGAAAATAAGAATTCATCCGATAGCTTTCAGTTATCGGATGAATTATTTTTTAAGAACACAATAATTATATAATTAATCTTTATTCTTTTTCACTTTGGAATGTACATCATCATTAGGCATACCGTCAGGAGGAGCTGCATGAGGATTCGTGCCCGTAGCTCCACCATGAGGATTTGCGCCGGTGGCTCCGCCATGAGGATTTGCACCTTCAATCGTTGAACTACCGGGAGGCATTCCCATTCCGCCATGGTCTTTGGTCATTTTACCAATGATTTGTTCCATTTTAAGGCTATAAGCATTGTCAAGATTATGAACAACTTTCATAAAATCTTTGTCTTGCTCTTTTTCATATTTAACTAACAAACTATCAAGTTCAGCGTCATTGTTAAAGCCGAAATCTTTTCTAAACGTTGTTAATTTTGCATTTATTACTTCACTAACTTCCATGGGGGTTTTAGCAGTTGTTAAAACTTCATCGACAAAACCTTCCGAACTTATCCACTCGGTTGCTTTTGTCATGAGGCTAACAATGCGCTCTTTTTCAGTTTTCGGACCACCGCAAGCAAGGAAAAATCCTATTACAAGTACTAACAGAATTGATTTAAACATTGAAATCTCCAAGATAAAAACAACAAAATTAAGGAAATTTTCTTAAAATATTATCATTTTATTCAAAAACATTTAAAATTAATATTAACTTATCACGTTTTAACTTTAATTTATATGATAAAACGGAAAAAAGTTTCATTACTGACATTAGGATGTGCCAAGAATTTGGTTGACTCGGAGCAGCTCTTGGGAGCTATTACAAAAAATGGATTTGATTATTCACCTAATCATAAGAAATCTGATTTTATCATTATAAATACATGTGGATTTATCGGCCCGGCAAAAGAAGAAAATGTTAATGCAATCCTTGAAGCAGTTGAACTAAAGCGCCAAGGCAAGACTAAAAATGTTATTGTAATGGGTTGTTTGTCCGAGAGGTACGGCGAAGAGTTAAAAGCTCAAATCAAAGGAATCGATCATATTTTCGGTGTAAATTCATTTGATCAGGTTTTGAAAGCACTTGAGCCAAATTTACGCTATGAACTTAGTGGTGAACGCCAACTGCTCACGCCAAGCCATTATGCTTATATCAAAATTGCTGAAGGTTGCAATAGGACTTGCTCTTTTTGCGCAATTCCCGCAATTCGCGGTCAGTTTATTTCTCGCTCGTTCGAAGAAATATTGGCTGAGTGCAAAGAAATGATAAAAAGTGGAGTGAAAGAATTAATTCTTATTGCTCAGGATACAACTTTTTATGGGGTTGATTTATATGGAAAAAGCAGAACTGCAGAGCTTTTAGAAGAAATTGCCAATCTTGATTCAAATGTATGGGTACGGCTGATGTACGCTTATCCGGCAGGTTTTCCGGAAAATATTTTAAATATTCTAAATAAATATGAGAATATTTGTACATATTTAGATATGCCTCTTCAGCACATTTCAGATAATATTTTGCAATCGATGAAACGTGGCTTGAATGCTGATAAAACTCGCAAACTATTAAGGAAAATCCGAAGTACTGTCCCTGATATTTGCATCAGGAGCACATTTATTGTCGGTTATCCGAATGAGTCTGAAGAAGACTTCGATTTGTTATATAAGTTTTTAGAAGAAGAAAAAATCGACAGGGTCGGCGTTTTTGTTTATTCTCACGAAGATGGCACCAGTGCATATTCCTTGCCCGATAATGTTCCACCAAAAGTTAAACAAAAACGCTTTGAACGGCTAATGGAGCTACAGAACAGAATTTCAACCGATCTGAATAAACAGAAAATCGGTAAAATATTAAATTTAATTATTGATCGCATTGAAGATGACCACTATGTTTGCCGCTCCCAGTCGGATGCTCCGGATATAGATTGTGCAGTAATTGTAAAAATAAATTTCAATCCGAATGTTTCCCAGAACCATCAGATATTAAAAAATGGGACTTTTATTCGTGCAAAAATTATTGATTCTGGAGAATATGACTTGATTGCTGAATTAGTGAAATAGTTTTAATTGAAAATATCTTTTGAGCTTAATAAATTATTTGAAAGTTAAGTTATGAATTTGAGTAAACCCTCCATCCTGCTCGTTGATGATCAGATTGAAAATCTGCTACTTTTAAATGGAATTTTATCGAAACAAGGCTACAACGTCCATGCCGTAAAATCCGGTAAGGAAGCCTTTGAGAGAATCAATGTTTCTGTTCCCGATCTTATCCTTCTCGATATTATGATGCCGGAAATGGACGGTTACGAGATATTTCAAAAAATCAAAGCTAATGAACTAACAAAAGACGTTGCAATTATTTTTATAAGTGCACTTTGTAATACAAGAGAAATTCTTTATGGGCTTGAATTAGGCGCTCTGGACTACATTTCCAAGCCTTTCAACAACAAAGAAGTGGTTGCAAGGGTTAAAAATTATATACAGATGATTCAGCTAAAAAAAATTCAAGAGTTTCAGAATATTTCACTGATCAGTGAAATTAAAAAAAGACAATTTGCCGAAAGAGAAATATTAAACGCAAACCATCAGTTAGAGCTACTGAACACCCGTTTGAATGATATTCGCGAAGAAGAACGAGCAACCATTGCACGAGAAATCAACGATGAATTAGGACAGTCCTTAACTGCTCTTAAAATTGATTTGGCCTGGACAAAGGATAACACAACAGGAACTACTGATATCACAAATAAAATAGACACTATGATAGAAACTGTTTCAGATGTCATCAAAAAAATTCAAAGGATTTCTACTGATTTACGCCCAAGTATTTTAGATGATTTAGGATTAGTTCCGGCGATTGAATGGTATAGCGGCGAATTTCAGAATAGAACCGGAATAAATTGCCATTTGAATTTAGAATATATTCAGTCTGCCGATATAAATAAAAATCTATGTGTTTTCCGGGTTTTGCAGGAAGGATTTACCAATGTTGCCCGCCACGCCGATGCAAAGAATATTTTTGTAAAACTACACTCAATAAATGATTATATTCATTTAGAGATTTCAGATGACGGAAATGGAATAAAAACTGAATCAATAAATTCTAAAAATTCACTTGGACTAATTGGTATTCGCGAGCGTATCAAACACTTTAACGGAACTTTTGAAATAGCTGCAAAAGCTGATCAAGGCACAAAATTAAGCATTGAATTACCCATAAATTAATATAATGCTGAACTCACAAATCATGCTTTAAAAAATGCACTGAAGGAGTTATAAAGTTTAAAGTTCTAAAGTTGTACATTAATAGAACTTTTTAATAATTAACCATTATTCTCTTGTTTATCTCGAAAAAAAGTCTTAATTTTGTAATCTTGTTTGGTTCCTTGGCCGAGTGGCTAGGCAACGGTCTGCAAAACCGCGTACGTAGGTTCGACTCCTATAGGAACCTCAAAATTTGTTAAATTGAAAATTGGAATTATGGGATCCACAGCAGATTTAAGACCAGGTGCTGTTATTAAATACAATAACGAGAACTGTGTAGTGCTTGAAAGCGAACATCGCACTCCTGGCAATTTACGAGCCTTTTACCAAGTAAAAATGCGTAACCTGAAATCAGGTAAACTTTCCGAAAACCGCTTCCGTTCGGGCGAATCAATCGATTTCGTCAGAGTCGAAAGAAAAAATTATCAATATCTTTATCGCGATGGGAATCAATTAATCTTCATGGACTTTGAAAATTATGAACAATTCCCTGTAGATGTGGTTCTTCTTGGCGATTCGGTTCAATTTCTAAGAGAAAATGATGAAGCTCAACTTGCTTTCGAAGGAAGTTCAATTATTGCAATTGATCTACCGGCACACGTAAACTTGAAAGTAGTTCATACCGAACCCGGCGTCCGGGGCGATACTGCTACTAACGTGCTGAAACCAGCAACCTTAGAAACCGGTGCTATAGTCAATGTTCCCATTTTTATCAATGAAGATGATATTATTCGCGTTGATACTCGCAATAGTTCATATATTGAACGTATAAAAAGCTAATTTTTTTAATAAATTCGGACTCATAATGGATTTGAATTACCTGCGCAAAGTTGTCAAGATTTTTGACGAATGCGGTGCTACTGAGCTTAACGTTGAAGAAGAAGGTTTGAAAATAAAACTTTCTAAAAATTCACGTGAGAAGAATTCATATTTTTCAGGATATAGCAATCCTGCTCCTGTTCCATTGAATACTCAGCAAGCTAATGTTTCGGTTTCTGATGTTGTTGTTAAATCAGAACCTGCGCCCATTGCTACCGAACATGTTCCTGCAACACATACTTCTCATACAATAAATTCGCCCATCGTAGGCACTTTTTACCGTGCTTCCTCTCCTGATGCTAATCCTTATGTTGAAATAGGCTCACACGTCAATAAGGGAGACACTTTGTGCATTATCGAAGCAATGAAATTATTGAATGAGATTGAAAGTGACGTTTCCGGTACAATTGATAAAATCTTAGTCGAAAATTCTCAGCCCGTTGAGTTCAGCCAGCCTCTATTCCATATAAAACCAGATTAATTGTAAGAAATAATATGATAAAAAAGGTTTTAATAGCAAATCGCGGTGAAATTGCTCTGAGAATAATTCGCGCTTGTAAAGAACTCGGTATTAAAACGGTCGCCGTTTATTCAGAAGCCGACAAAGCATCGCTGCACGTGCGCTTCGCTGACGAAGCCGTTTGTATCGGCCCTGCCCCAGGAAAATTAAGTTATTTATATATTCCATCTATTATTTCCGCTGCTGATGTCACCAACGTGGATGCTATTCACCCCGGATATGGCTTCTTAGCTGAGAATGATAAATTTGCACAGATCTGCGCTGATCATCAGATTACTTTTATCGGCCCTTCACCCGATGCCATCCGAAGAATGGGAAATAAAGCTGCTGCTAAGAAATCTATGCGCGAAGCCGGCGTTCCCACTATTCCCGGATCTATTGGTGTTCTCAAATCTAAAGAAGAAGCTATGGATCTTGCCGAGGAAATTGGTTATCCGGTTCTTCTTAAAGCTGTGGCTGGTGGTGGTGGAAAAGGTATGAGAGTTGTCAACGTTCGCTCTGAACTTGAACGCGCTTATATTATGGCTCGCAATGAAGCTGATTCCTCATTCAATAACCCCGATCTGTATCTTGAAAAATTAATTTCCCATGCCAGACACATCGAAATTCAAATCATTGGCGATCAATATAAAAATATTGTCCATCTTAATGAACGCGAATGCTCCATTCAGCGCCGTCATCAGAAATTAATCGAAGAATCGCCAAGTCCTATCATCTCTCCAAGGATGAGATCAGCTATGGGTGATGCCTCTGTCAAAGGTGCTGCCGCTGTGAACTATGTCGGACCCGGTACTATTGAATATATTGTCGATGAAAATATGGATTTCTACTTTATGGAAATGAATACCCGTATTCAGGTCGAACATTCTGTTACCGAAGAATCTCTTGACATTGATTTGGTCAAAGAACAGATTTTAGTGGCCGCTGGTGAAACTCTTTCCCTGAAATCCAGATCCCCTAAAAAACATGCCATCGAATGCAGAATCAATGCCGAAGACCCCGAAAACAATTTCAGGCCGACTCCCGGCAAGATCGAAAGCCTTCATTTACCCGGCGGACATGGCGTGCGCGTTGATTCACACATTTATCAGGGCTATACCGTGCCACCGCATTATGATTCTCTGCTTGCTAAACTCATTACTTCGGCTCCTACACGTAATGAAGCAGTTGCTAAAATGAAAGTTGCTTTAGATGAATTCATTATCGAAGGCGTGAAGACTACAATTCCATTCCATGTGAAAATGATGAACAATCCTGATTTCCTACAGGGAAGTTTTGACACTTCCTTCCTTGAAAGATACGATTGGAAAGATTTATAAATTTTGAACATTAATTTTTTATAGGTAAACGCTATGAATTATCCCAACGATTTATTTTATACTAATGACCACGAATGGTTACGTATTGATGGCACAACCGGTACTATCGGCGTCACCGATCATGCTCAAGGCGAATTAGGCGATGTTGTTTATGTTGACATCGATTCAAGTTTAGGCGACGTTTGTGCAGGCGATACTCTCGGTACAATCGAAGCCGTCAAAACTGTTGCTGATATATTATCTCCTGTCAGCGGAAAAGTTATTGAAATCAATAACGCACTTAATGAAAATCCCGAAGTGGTCAATAAAGACCCTTACGGTGAAGGCTGGATGATTAAAATCGAATTGTCCGATCCTGCCGAAGCCGATAAACTAATGAAAGCTCCTGAATACATGGCTTTGATTGGTGAGTAGAAGAATTTAAAAAAGATCATCAAGTTTATAAAGATTATAAACTTGAAGAAGAAAGAGGTTCAGTTAATGAACCTCTTTTTTTTATATAATTAAAATGAATTTTAACCCAAATATTTCATTAGGCAATAGAAAATCCCCCTGCCCCCTTTTTCAAAGGGGGATTTAACTAAATTCCCCTCTTTGAAAAAGAGGGGTTGGGGAGATTTAAGAAAGCTCTTTATTAGCATTTAATATTTCAATTACGTTAAATCTTAATGAAATATCTGGGTTTAATAGACGGGCATAGAAAAGACCTCTTTTTAAGTTGGATTATGATCTTTTTAAGCTGGAAAATAGTTCACAGACGGAGGAAAATAGTTCACAGACGGAGGAAAATAGTTCACAGACGGAGGAAAATAGTTCACGGACGGAGGAAAATGATCTTCGGACGGAGGAAAATGATCTTCGGACGGAGGAAAATGATCTTCGGACGGAGGAAAAAGGTTCACGGACTTATAAAAAATGGATTTTCTTCACTCCGTTTAGCTTTTGCCATCGTCAAAAATGCTTTTGCCATCGTCAAAAATGCTTTTGCCATCGTCAAAAATGCTTTTGCCATCGTCAAAAATGCTTTTGCCATCGTCAAAAATGCTTTTGCCATCGTCAAAAATGC
>JAPLFL010000032.1 GCA_026390695.1 Candidatus Kapaibacterium sp.
TTTTGCCGGAATAATCTAATTGCGTATTTTGCATTCTAAGCATGGCTTCTCCATTAATTGTTTATAAATTTTATTTTTACCAAAAACTAAATTAATCAATTTTTGGTTAAGCCTGCTTTTCAAACATACAAACTCAAAAGTAGAATATTTACCAAAAATGTCATTTCTGCGTATGAGACTGTGTAAAAACACGAAATAATTACGTATCTGTCATTCCCGCGCATGCGGGAATCTCCTTCCAGTACTAATCAGGGGATTCCTGCATGCGCAGGAATGACAGAAATTGTAGTTTTCACACAAGCTCGTATGCAGGAATCCCCCTAATGAAAGAAAGGCAAATTTTTCCTTTATTTCTCCAACTTTATAAACTAATTTGCATATTTTGTAATTAAAAATGCAGTTATTTGCATAGTTTTGCATAATACATTGTGCAACGATATACTGCTCCAGCAGCGCTTTATAATGCCGTTTGCATAGTTTTGCATAGTTTTTTGCCTTTTTTTGTCTGAACTGAGAAATTTGGGATTAATACCAATTCGCTTTCAATCATATAATATACATTTCTTTGTTCTAACGCATTGAAGACTGTGTGAAAACGATGAAATTCCAATGGAAGATCTGCAAAATTAACTACTAAAATCTTCGCTGTCAACTACACCGTTCGAAAACGATTCACGAAATAGTTCCAAAAAAGTTATGGCACACTTTTTAAATAATTTAAACGTTATAGCTTGTTTTATTAAATAATTTGAATTAATGATTATAATAGATATATTGAAAGAATCTTTAAGACAATTCTTTGAAATGGCGCCGTACCTGCTGCTGGGTTTACTTTTTGTCGGACTTTTCCATATATTTTTCTCAAAAGATATTATCTTAAAATATGTTGGGAAAAATGACATTCGTTCTGTTCTGAATGCAGCATTGGTTGGAGTTCCGCTCCCGCTTTGTTCTTGCGGAGTTATTCCAACATCAGTATTTATGGCACGAAATGGAGCTTCGCGTGGTTCAGTAATGTCCTTTTTGATATCCACTCCTCAAACGGGTGTTGACTCGATGATTGCCACTTTTGGAATGTTGGGTTGGGTTTTTGCGATTTTTCGTCCTATTGCAGCTTTTATCATGGGAATTTTAGGAGGAATATCGCTGCGTTTTTTTGATAAGGAATCGAATTTTTTAGAAGGAAATGAATCTGACAAATCAAAACTTTTTCAGCCTTTAATTTCTCCTAACAAAGCAGAATCCGAAATTCGCAAAAGTGCTGGTTGGGGCATAATATTTATTTCCAAACTGGAGAAAATGTATAAGTATGCCTTTGTTGAATTTCTTGATGATATAGCTATTCAATTTATTTTTGGAATAATTATTTCCGGAATTATAACTTATTTCATTCCTGATAGTTTCTTCAGAAATACATCTGTAAATAATGGGATTTTAGGAATGTTGCTAATGGTTGCTGTAGGGATACCGATGTATGTTTGCGCAACCGCATCTATTCCGATTGCAATTACATTAATTATGAAAGGTTTTTCGCCAGGTGTAGCCTTTGTCTTTTTAGCTTCCGGTCCTGCGACAAATGCAGCAAGCCTCGCAATATTATCTAAAACCATGGGAAGGAAATTTGCAGCATTATTTGTACTGATAATAACCATTTCTTCTATCGCTTTTGGTTATTTATTAGACTTTATTTTTACTTTCTTCAATCTTGATCCTCATGAATTAATGAACCATAGCACTCATCTGCATTTCAAAAATTTCGGGACGATGGATTTTATTTATGCCACTGCTCTTGGGCTTTTGCTTTTTGGGTCTATTTACAGAAAATATATTTTAATTTATTTTAATAGGAGTAAACCAATGGATAACAAACAAATTTTTAATATCGAAGGCATGAGTTGCAATCACTGCGTAATGAACGTGACGAAAGCAATCAATGGCGTTCAGGGAGTTGAATCGGTAAGCGTGGTACTGAACGAGAATAAAGCTTATATAGAAGGAAATATTAAACGACAGGAAGTGATTAATGCAATTCATGGTGTTGGATATACGGTAGTGGAGTGATAATAAGTTATAAAGTTGAAGGTATATTTATTATACTTGTAATCAAGCTCCTTCTTGGTTACAAAGGAGTTTGAAAGTATATTTTTAGAAATACATTTATAATTGTTTGTGAAATTTAAAATGAGTAAATTTGCTATATTATTTATGGATATAATATGTTCAATATAAATTAAATACTAACTTTATAACTTTTAACTTTACAATTTAATAATTAATTACATTATGAACCGCAGAAATTTTCTTGTAGAAACTACTTTAGTTAGTGCTGGACTCGCTTTAGCACCTAAATTATTAATTTCTCAAACTCCGGCTTCTACTGCCGGCAACAAACCTATCGTTATTTCTACATGGAAGCATGGTATTCCGGCAAATGCCGCTGCTATGATAATCCTTGGTGCTGGTGGTTCTGCTTTGGATGCCGTTGAGCAAGGTGTGCGTGTTCCGGAAGCTGATCCCGATGTCACTTCGGTTGGCTATGGTGGCTTGCCAGACCGTGATGGGCACGTTACTCTGGATGCCTGCATTATGGATGATAATGCTAACTGCGGATCCGTCTGCTTTCTTGAGCATATTATGCATCCGATATCAGTTGCACGCAAGGTGATGGAAACTACTCCACATATAATTTTAGCAGGCGAAGGTGCTTTGCAGTTTGCTTTAGATAATGGATTCAAAAAAGAAAACTTGTTAACCGAATCCGCAAAACAAATATGGATAAAGTGGAAAAAGAAGAATCTTATTCCTGATAAAAGAGATGTACACGATACTATTGGAATGTTAGCAATTGATAAACATGGAAATTTATCTGGTGCATGCACAACAAGCGGTTTAGCATTTAAACTTCCGGGTAGAGTTGGTGATTCTCCAATTATTGGGGCGGGCCTTTATGTTGATAATGAAGTAGGTGCAGCATGTGCGACGGGAACTGGAGAACTGGTAATAAAAATTGCCGGTAGCTTTTTAATCGTTGAACTTATGCGAAATGGTAAATCTCCTGCTGAAGCATGCCGAATAGCAATAGAACGTATTGTAAAAAAGCAAAAGAACTACAAAGAACATCAAGTAGGCTTCCTTGCATTGAATAAAGCAGGTGAAACAGGAGCTTATTCATTGGCAAAGGGCTTTGAATATGCGCTTGCCGCCAATGGGGAAAATAAAATATATCCTTCGGATAGTTTTATGAAATGAGTGAGCCGGATATGGCTACCGGACTGGATCCTTCGCTTCTCCAAATAACGGTTACAGAAGGTAGAAGAGTTGAAAGTTGAAGGTAGAAGCGAGGTATTTTTTTTATAAGAAACAGTCATTTTCTAATCTTTAAAAGCTAAGAGTTTAATTTTCTATTACTTTATATAAATAAATTCATAATTCAATAAAAATCTACCATCAACTTTATAACTTTATGAACTTTAAACTTGGAACTTATATCCCTTCTTGTATTCTAATTTTTTTTTATATTAGTCTTTATGCCCAGCCTCTCCAAAACAGGTTGCTCACAGCAACATCTGTTGATGGATTGAATTGGACAAAAACTGGCAAAATATTCGCTGAAAACGGTGAAGTTCCTGATGCACTGGTTCGCCCAGATGGTAAAATCGCAGTTTATTATCAAGGATTAGTAACTCAATTCAAAGACGGAATTTTCGTAGCTATTTCTGATAATGGTTTGGATAACTGGACTCGGTATCAAATTACTTTGTCTGGTACAGAAAATTGGTCAGGACAGCCTTGTGATCCTGATGTTGTATATTTTAAAGGGAAATATCGCCTATATTTTACGGGTAATCCTAATTCAGGAGTCAATCCTGAGACTCATTCGGCTGTTTCCGATGATGGTATCAATTTTACTGTGGAAAATGGTACAAGGTTTGTTCAACCGGGTAGCCCTATTATGGATCCATCGCTGCTGCAGATAGTTGACACACTACATCATTTTGCCGGTGGAGCACAGGCTGGTAAAAACTGGCATGCAGTTTCCATTGATGGTCTCAATTTCACTCGGATTTCTGATTTTCAAATCGATAATCTTATGATGGCAAACGGATTGAAAACTCCTTCGGGTTATCGCTTCTATTGCTTCTCAAATAGTGATCATAAAAACTTATATTCTATTTATTCTACTGATGGCATAAGCTGGTCAAGAGACGCAGGAGTGCGAATTAGTCTTGATAATCCTGCTCTCGAAATTGATCATATTAAAGATCCGGCAGTTATTTTAAAAAATGGATCTTATATTATGTACTATGTTGCAGGAAGAGATTCGAGTTTATTTAAAGATACCTCATCAATAACAAATTTCCTTAAAAAATATCTAATGGCGTTTCATACTTGTACCGGCACAAATTGTGGAGATCCCAAAAATCATGTTACAAAAATTGCCGAATCCGATGATTTGATTAATTGGAACTTAATACCGAATCTGCCACAAATGCCCGGTTCTGTTCCGGATCTGATTGCTCGTGGTGATAAATTATATGTTTATAATCCGGGACAGGTCAGGACATATAATAATTCGTCTAAAGTCTGGGAACCTTCTTCTCCGGTGTCTATTATTGATTCCAATAATAATAAAATTGATTTTGTTGATCCCTCACCCTATTTGGATTCAAATGGGAAAATTGTTCTTTTCTTTTTAAATTCAACTGGTCTTTTCGGGCAAGACCCTGCAGGTTGCAAAACTTATCCATGTGTTAAATTTTTTGATTCTGCTATTGAAGAAGATGCTGCTGATGGTAAAAAATTCAGATTAGTTCCCGGTCATCGGCTCACTATTGTTCTTCAGAATGGTTCAGCTTCGGATCCGGATATTTTCTATGATGGCAAGGATTATATACTATATATCTCCCGCGGAGCAAATACTTATGCGTATCATTCATCTTCGCTTCAGGGGAATTATAATGTTTTTCAGAATCTGACAAATTCCCTTCTTACAAGTGCCGGTGGAGTTGCTTGCGGGTATTATGATTCTACTACCAAGAAATATTATTCTTATATTCATACAAATGAAAACGGAACTACTTTAATTAAAGTTGCGGTTCATCAGGATTTTAATTCGCAATTATCTCCCACTGATTTTAAACCTGCTATTAGTGGTACATTAATGAATTTAGGTGCAAATTCCAATTGCGAAAGTCCCGGAATCACTTTGAATACATTGAAATCTCAACCCGCTGATAAGGGCCCTTGGAAAAGTCCTTTGAAGGTAGCCTATTCTAATGATGGAATCAATTTCACTGGTGAAAAGATATTTCAGGATTCTGCCGGAGTTCCTTGCGTTATTCGCTGGAAGGGCACTGATACTCTTGCGTGCGTCTTTCAATGGTTCCGGCAACCTATGGGATCGGCTACATGGGATAAAGTTGCTGTGAAATTCTCATACAATAATGGTGCTTCATGGTCTAAACCTGTTCCGATTGAAATTGCAGGTCTTCCGCAATCATATCAACGTCCTTTTGATCCGACAATTGTTGTTTATAATAATGATAAAATAAGAATTTATTATTCATCTAATGAAAATCCTATCCAAGGAATGGACAGCACAATTAATACTTATTCCGCGGTAAGCAATGACGGTATTCATTATACTTTTGAAAATGGCGCTCGCTATGATCATCCTACAAATCGGGTGATTGATCCTGCCGTAACCTTTTTCAATAATCAATGGCATTATCTATCTCCAATCGGAGCGCCTCAAGATGGAGCCTATCACTGCACTTCCGCTGATGGGATTAATTTCGCCCTTCAAGCGAATATTCCTTCTGATAATATGCACAACTGGACTGGTAATTTTCTTGTTGATAATAATGAATTGCGCTTTTATGGATGTGGTCAGAATATTTGGTATAATACCTCGAATGATGCTGTTACATGGAAAAATTATATTAAAACAAATATAAACGGGGGCGATCCATCGGTGGTAAAGCTTGGAAATAATTCGTATATGATGATTTATGTCGGGCAACCTTATAATCAGAATTTGCCTGATAAAGTTATTCTCGCCAATCCATTCGATAAATCCGTTTTCTCATCCGATTCATTATTATTTGTTTGGAAAAGAGCTTTGCCCGATTCTATTCAATATTCCTTTCAATTTACTACTGATTCTACCTTCTTATCCTTTTATTACGAATCATCTGATTTAGCTGATACCTTTAAAGTGATACACGGATTGAAACAAAATACTGTCTATTACTGGCGGGTAAAAGCAAAAAATACAATTGGTTGGGGGCCATATAGTGATGTTTGGACAGTGAGAGGAATAAAATCTGATATTACCGAATATAATGCACATTCGGAACTTAATATTATGCCCAATCCATCTAATGATTTTATTTTAATTAGGAATTATGAATCAGAGAATACGAATTTTACGATTTATAATACCTTGGGTGAGCAAATAAATAACATCATCGCAATTTTTTACGATTCAAATACTATAAAAATTGACATATCCACATTTCCTTCGGGATTATATATAGTCAAAACAGGATCAAGGATAGGAAAATTCTGGATATCTGCAAATCCATAGACATATTATATAAATGAGAATAAGTAAGATATTGCATAATCTCATAAAGAAACATACAAATAAGCTATTAAAGCATAATCTTATGTATTAAATACACCTCCTTCCCTCTCCAATACCCTTTTGCTTTTATTGGATGGGCGCGGGAAAAGTTCAAATCCTCTGGAAACCCCTCCCTAACCCTCCCCGAAGGGGAGGGAACTGGATCGTTCTTATTCCCTCCCCTTCGGGGAGGGTTAGGGAGGGGTTCTTAATGGTTATGCTGAGGCTCTTCCCCCTTCCAATCCCCCCACATCCCTCTCCAATCCCTTTTTGCTTTGATTGGATGGGCGGGGGAATCATTCTATTCCTTTGGAAACCTCACCCCGACCCTCCCCACAAGGGAGGGAACTGGATCGTTCTTATTCCCTCTCCTTTGGAGAGGGTTAAGGTGAGGTTCTTCCGTCTTATGATGAGGTTCCTCCACCTTCCAAAGTCCCCAAATCCCTCTTCAATACCTTTTTGATTTGTTTGGATGGGCGTGGGAAAGAGTATGATAAAGATATTTCTCCTTTTAATGATCCTAATAATATTGAAAATCTTTATGTCCATCCTGTACTTCAATCAAAATAATATCTGGGATGTATAAAATATCTTTAATACTTGTAATAAACCTTGATTGAGTACCATATATAAGCGAATCCTGCATGTAAATAGTATCAAAATAGAATATTGTCCTATTATTATCTTTATCTGTAAACCTAATCTCAATCGAAGGACTATTTGGTAGATCAATTGGATTATTTTCCTTATCAAAACATTTGATAATTTTTATAGGATTACGATAATAAGTATAACGAGAACCAAGCGGTCCAACTACATTAGTCAAAAATAATTTAGTAGAATCAATATTTTTAAATTGCTCCTTAAAATTATTTACTGGAATATAATATGTTTGGCAACCCAACATGCTAAAAACAACAATAATCCCAATAAACATAAGTCTCATACTAATCTTATTAACCATTATAATTCCTTTCTAATATTTATAAATCATTTATTTATATAATTTCTTAATATTTATTATTCTCTTCTTCTTTCATTCCTACTCCTCCATTCTTAATTCTTAATTCCTAATTTTTAATTACACAGAAATCACCACATCAACCCACGCCTCATCACTATAATCACTGCTAATACTGTTAGTCTTCGCCTTCACCTTGTAATAATTCCTTTTATCCGCTATAAATGCCACTCCCTGCGGCGCATTCGGCACATTCGTAAGCAATGAATATGTTCCCGACGGCGCACTTAGGTCAACCGCACAAGTATAAATATCATACGACGTCGCCCCAGACACGCTATCCCAGTTCAAATGCACCACCGGATTGCCCAGCGCCCAGTTCGCCGTCACATTCTGCGGCTTTGGCAAGCCATGATGCACCGTATCATAAATCACATAATCATTATACTTCGCCTCATCCACATCCTGCCAGATAATCTTCCCAATCTCGCAGTAGCGGCTCACAAAACTATACAACTCATTGCCCTTCGTAATCCTATTCTGCGTCGCCATATCCCTTGCCTCCTGCGCCGTGGCAATACTATTCATGTCCGCCTGAAAACTATCCGCCAAATCCGTCAAATTATCAATCATCCCCGACGTCAGTCCCACCGGCGTAAGCTCAGTAAGGTATTCCGTCGCAGTAGTACACACTTGCCGACAAGTAGAAAGGAAGCGCTTATCATCATCCTTCGTCATCGCGCCCGCCCCAAACTTCTTATCCTGCGGCGAACCAGCTCCCCACTTAATCTTAGCACAGCTCACAATCGCCCGAATAGCGATTTCCGCGTCTGCACGGTGCGCCTTCTTGCCCTGAACCGCAAGCGAAACATCAGCAAGATAATAAGAATCGGTAGGCAGCAGCCCAAAAGCCGTAGCCAGCACACCAAAAGCGGTAATAGCCGCCGAATTAACACCTCGCGAAGCAAATTGAGTAGTATCGCGAGTCATTTTCACCACCAAACTCCCGGCAAACACGTTAAGTTCGGCGTCAGAAATAGTATAAGTTCTGTTTACAGTAATCATAAGACCAAAATCCTTTCTTAATATATAATGAAACAAAGTAAAATACAATAAATTAGCTTTACGATTCATCCACTGTGCTATTCAAATCATTCACTGGCGCAATCAAATCATCCACTAACCAATACGAGCCATTCACTAAGCATTTCTAATCATTCACTGGCGAATACAAATCATTCACTAATCAATTCAAAACATCCACTATAGCTTTCAAATGATTCACTAAGCAATTCTCACAATCAAAGAACGATATATCTATACGATTTCAGTTATTTTCTGATATAAATTAGGTAAGCAATTTTGTCTCATACGGAATTTTGTTCCATGATTATGACCAGTTCTTGCATCAAAATCAACTAAAATATTTCCCTTATCGAGTTCATTTAGAAACCCATCAAAATTAAACTTCTGCAGCATCATAACTTTACAATAATGATAATATTCTTTGTTATTCTCCTTCTTTACATTGGCCTGCACATAAAAGCAATTCAATAACTTAGTACCAGCTTTGTTTGCCAAATCATCAAATCCCCAATACGGTTGAGGATTTAGTTCTAATAATCCAATATTCTTTTTTACTTTATTAAGCCAAATCTTGTGCTTATCGGAAACTAAGTCCGAATTAAATGAGATAAGAACCTTTCTATCATTACGATCAATAATTACTTTAAAACCTCTATCACTCGGAGAATTACCATGTATTGTTTGACGGAATGACATCTCTGTTTCAGGATATTTTATTCCCGCCTGACTATGTTTCCAACCATACATAGGAAGTAATAATTGTGGAACAAAACCAATTGCTCTTGGCGAAGGTTCAATGTGAAATAAAGTAGTGAGTGAACTTGTATTCAATCTTTGTGATTTTAATTCCCATTCTGCGGCATTGGGTATTGGAAGATTATTTTCCTGTATCCCAAGTAAATCTTCAAGTGTATTACCAATTCCTCCTTGATTCCCATGTCTTCGATTTTCAATCCAGCCTGTTGCTGCAATCTTTTTTAATTCAGTTATTAATTGTGGTTTAGTATAAATTTTCATTATAATGCTTTAAAATAGTGAAGAAGGTTTTAATTTGGATAACTCATTATGAATTTTATTATTTTCAATTCGATTTATTGACAACTCACAATATTCTGGAGATAATTCAATACCAATATAATGTCTTTTAAGAGCTTTTGCAACAACCGCAGTGGTTCCGCTACCTGAAAAAGGATCTAAAATGATATTCGCATTAGTAGATGAGATAATCCTATCAATAAGTGCAACTGGATAAGGAGCGGGATGCTGATTATTCATCTCTTGTCCGAACTCCCAAACATCTCCGAAGGCATTCGCTTTAGGTGCGAGCTTAAACTTAGCTTTAGGAATTAGATAAATAACTTCATAAGTTGGTAAAAAATACCCGGGATTGAAATTTATACCACCTTTTCTGCGCCAAATAATGATTTGTCTTACTGGAAGACTGTTAACTATGTCTTGTCTATCTTGTAACAATCCATCCTGAACTCTCCATTTATGATTATAGAATATAGCTCCATCTTCCTTAATAAGTCTGTACATTTCTTTAAGACAATTTCTTTGCCAAATAACATATTCTTCGTGTGGCATATTATCATTATGGTGTGAATAACCATTAACTAAAGCTGCCCCAGCCCATTTTCCACCACGCCCATCTTTCATTCCATTTCCCGTAGAATTCTTTAGATTATACGGAGGCGAAGTTACAACCAAATCAATAGAATTGTCGGGCATCTTTTGCATTATTTCGAGACAATCACCACAGATTATTTGATCTAAATGTTCTTCTGTGAAATTCATAATTAGTTTTCGATTCTATTTTATTTTACAAAACATCAACACAATGGTTTAAACGTATAATTTATTGAAATATTTTATATGATAATCTCTCCTCACCACCCACAGCCCAAACCGCGCCATCATCCAAGCCATATTTCCTTTGTCTGAATCACGGATTAAGCGGATTAGAGGATTAAAAGGATTCTGGAATGGATTAAATCCGTCTAATCCATTAATCCGTTTCATCCGTGATTCAGAAGTTCCCTGCATCATTCCTCTCCAATTACAAAATTAAGGAATATTTTTGAAATAACAAAAACTATTTATCTTCTTCATTCCTTATCACGTAGTGATTAAATATTGGTAGCAGTTCATTTCCCCCTGGTTTCTCTTATCCCGTAGGGATTAAATATTCAAAAGGCTTATGGAAATATATAATCACTACGTACGTGATAAGAAGGGGCGGGGAGAGATTCATCATTCTACCAATATGTAATCACTACGTGATATTTGGAAAAAGCCCTTCTGAATCACGGATTAACCGGATTAAATGATTAAGAGGATTTTGGAATGGATTAAATCCGTCTAATCCATTAATCCGTTTCATCCGCGATTCAGAATTACACTTGTCTGAATCACGGATTAACCGGATTAAATGATTAAGAGGATTCTGTAATGGATTAAATCCATCTAATCCATTAATCCGTTTCATCCGCGATTCAGAATTACCCTTGTCTGAATCACGGATTAACCGGATTAAATGATTAAGAGGATTCTGGAATGGATTTAATCCGTCTAATCCATTAATCCGTTTAATCCGCGATTCAGAAGTTCCCTGCATCATTCCTCTCCAATTACAAAATTAAGGAATATTTTGGAAATAACAAACAATATTTTTCTGCTTTATACCAAACCGCGCCATCATTATATCAATACTCAGCTGCATTTTATCACTCCTGAACATTGCCTATGCGGAAATTTTGTCCTTGGGAGCGGCCGTCGGGATGTTGTTCCACCCCCAGCGATTTACATTTCTCCGGAACACCTGTATCAATGTAGGCCTTGAGATCAACAACAAGGATGTCGTGTTCCATATTAGCCGCCTTGCCATTCAAACCCTCTAACATGACATAGGAAAAGATGCCGTGACCAAGATCAATGTGTTCATAGGCTGGACTTGACGCCGAAGTGGATGAAATAACAGTCAATCCGGAGCTTCTGGCAAGACGCGCGACTGCTTGGCCCCCGACCGAGACTGTATCGGAAGCAATATCGGATACTAATTTACCGGATTTGCATGCATCAATGATCACCAGCTGTTTATTTGCCGACACATTTACCATTAAAGAACGTAATTCCTGACTGGACAAGCCCTGATTTACTAATTGGTTGTAGTCCCATTCCATGACGGAGTGAAGCACGAGATAAAAATCAGCTTTCGTGGAGTTCTTTGGGGCGCACGTGGTTCCATGACCAACGAAATAGAATACAAAAATGTCTTCCGGCTTTGCTTTTTTAGCGACCTCATTGAAGGCATTGATGACCGCGGATTTCTCAGCCTGCGAATTGATAAAGGAATAGAGTTTCGTCTCTTTGGCAATGTTTGTCGCGCGTTTAAGCATGGTTGCCGTAACAGCTTCCTGGTCTAATCTGGCAAAGGGAAGATGGAATTTGGGATTTTTATAATCGCTGATACCAATGGCAATGATGTACAGATTACTTTTGGGCTTCTCTCCGGTTCTAAATATCTTGATTTCGGCAGGAAAAGATTCGGTTTGCTCTTTATCAATGGCAATCGCACGAAAGGAATTAAACTCCGGCGTAAGATATAAGGTGTATTCCTTTTCATATTTACCGGTTATGGGATTATCAAAGATCTCCGACTTAACTAATTTATCATTCGCGAATATTCTTAACTCGGAGCAGGGAGTTTTGCGGGATTCAATTTCTATTTTTAACTTGACCGAATCAGTCGTAAGCGTATCCGCAGTAGAATTAATAGTCACCAGCGGAGGTAAATTAAGCACCGCGACAGCTTTAGTCATGCGCCTTTTAAGAACATCATTCTGCAAAGCAGGTAATAAGCTTGGATAGAACAGTTTTTCAAAGAACGCCTCAATCAAAAGAGGCTGATCTTTATCAACCCAGTGAAGATTGCGAACACCTTCCGGTGATCCGTCAAAATGACCATCGGCGCTAACAACAGCCCAGTCGTTTTTATTAATATTTGTCAGAGTAGCGAGAGTTGCGGTCGAGGAATCGGCCTTTTGGATGTCCCACAATTTAATAACGCCATCGGTCGAGCCACTAATAAGCATCTTATCATCCATACCAAAGGTGATTTTATTAACGATATTAGCGTGCGCACGAGAAATTTTACGAATAATTTTAAAATCGGAATTGAGATCATATATATTAATATTATTATCATAAGCACCGGACGCGAGAAAACGACCAGATTTGCTGAGCGCAATAGTAGAGATTTGAGTGCCCGCATGAGATTTAGGAAATTCATGAATAACAGAACCGTTCTGAGCATTAATAAGATTGATTTTGCCATCATCGCCCGCAGAAAAGAGAGTATCGCCCGTTGCCGAGAAACATAAATCCGAGATCTTGGAAGCATGAGAAGAGATTTTATATATTAATTTATTAGAATTTATATTCCATGAATAGATTTTGCCTTCATTCGAGCCTGCCGAGATAATTTCGGAGTTCGGCGAGAAAGCAATACGGGAGATATTATCTTCAGCTTTGAACTCCGCAAGAGTTTTGCAAGAAGGCAGCTCATAAACATAGAGGGAATTTTCAGAGCAAGCCGCGAAATATTTTGAATTAAAATCAATCCGCGTACAAGAAACAAGATTCTGAGGTGTTTTAAAGGATTTAAATTCATTTTTAGATAAATCATAAAGCTCAAGATAATCGCCCCCGACACCTCCGAGCGCAATAAACTTTCCATCCTGAGACGCCGAAACAGAAAATAAGTTGCCGATTTTAGTAGCGATAGACACCGGAGCAGAACCATCCTCCAGATTCCACATTCTTATAAAGTTATCATCATTAACGGAGAAGAGCATATTATTAACAGAGACGAGATCATTAACATTTTGGATTACCCCGGTTAAAACATGAATGCTCCGGCGAGAGGCAATGCTCCAAATACGTATCTTGCCATCCGACGAGCCAGAAGCTAAGAGCTGCCCATCAGGACTAAACGAGAAAGTATTAACAGCATCGTCGTGTCCGATGAAAACAATAGAGTCATTTGTATAAACATTGCGTAATATGATGGCATTATTCTCTTCGACGGCGGAACAGAAGTATCTTCCGTCGGGACTTAAACCGATTCCGTAGGAAAAACCTTGGAATTTTCTGATACTTTTGCTTTCTTTCATGTCCCAGATGAGTACGGTGGAATCAGATTCGCGTGAGGCAAGTGTTTTTCCATCTTCGCTGAGAGCCATAGATGTTACGTTAGTGTTATGACCTTCTAATGAGGGGAAAATTTGGCGGTCGGGGTTTAATCCTCTGAGTTTTATAGTGCCTTCTTCACCGGCGACAGCGAAAAAAGTGCCGTCTTTAGCCATAACAATCGAGGAAAGTGGCTTCCGTTCGGAGAAATTTCCGATTGGGTCTTTTTGAGTTACATCCCATTTGAATATATAACTGTCTTTGCCAATGCTGATGAATGTATTTGTACCGTAAATAAATTCCACACCAGATACTTGAAACTGATGTTTGCGGAAAACTTTCATTAATTTGCCGGTTTCGAGATTCCAAAGCCGTATTGATCGGTCTGCACTGGCGGAAACAAGCAAATCGCCTTTGGAATTGAAGGAAATATGAGTTACTTCCTTTTCGTGGCCGACTAAATCATAGATTAATAAGCCTGTGGCAACATCCCAAACCTTGATTGTCTGGTCTTCGCTCGCGCTGGCAAGCATTTTGCCATCGGGGCTGAAGCGCAGGCAGTTGATGGAGCTGGAACTTTTGTGACCGGACTGAAGCATAAGGCGTGGGGCTTCGGCGTAAAGTCTGATTATTGAGATTAGGAGTATAGCGGTTATCAGGAGTTTTTTCATATTTTCAATTTTAGTTAATATACTTTCATCATACAAAAATAATAAAAAAAAATGAGAAAAATATGATTGGTGTTAAATCGGATTTATAAAGACAAAAGAAATAAAGGAATTCCAATATTTATAAAGAAAAGTTAAATAATGTTTGACTGGAACGTTTATATTTTGTAATTTTGTAGTTTAGAGAATTGGGAAGGAAAGAGTATTGGCATGAAAAAGAAAATATTTGTACTCTTATTGATTTTTATTTCTTTTTTTGAAGCAAAAGCAGTAAATTCTGAATGGGTTTCCTTTTATCTGATGATACCAGATTTCAATGTAAAATTTGATTTTATCAAGCAATATGATAAAAATAAAATTTGGTTTACTAATAATTGTAATTCATATAAATCAGTTAACAACGTAATCAAATGGTATGGTTATGAATTTAGTTCAACTTATGACCTCGAAATTGACAGAACTTTGTTTGTTTGGAAGGTTGAATCAAAATTAGGGTCCGGTATCGAAAAGCGTAATTCAAATGATTCTGTTATAAAAGCTTATGGACATTCGGACACAACATTTCCATCTGGTAGTTATTGGTCGGTAGCAGTTGATTCTTTAAATAACAAATGGTTCGGTTTAGATTCCGGCTTAATGAAATATAACGATACTTCTTGGTCTTTGATAAAAACAAAAGATAAAATTGCTCATATATGTGCAAATAAAAAAAACGAGATTTGGGCTGTTTTTGATATTAACTTTAAATATTCCTATATTGGGAGATTTGATGGTAAGAATTGGTCTTATTTTGATTCCACTCAAACAGGGATAAGTCGTTCTGGTTTTAATATTCATATTAATTCGGATTCTCAAAATAGGATTTGGATTCGTTCAGATAGCTTTATCTCCTTTTTTGATGGTACATGGCACCAGATTATTAATATTGCGAAAAATTTGTTGGATGCAGATGGGATTTGTATAAAAAATGATGTTGTTTGGCTTGGTGGTAAGGGTATATTATTGAAACTGGAAAATGGACTATCATCAGGGATTAATATGCCGAGCTTTGCGGGTGAAAGAATATATACAATTGGTATTGATGCAGATAACAATAAGTAGATGATTACAAAAAGTGCAGGTTCTTCATTTCCACAAGTATCAATTTACCGAGAAGGTGGAGTCGTTGGAAATTTTGTATTTGTCGATACTAAAATCACTGTACTTGATCCTTCCATTATAAGTACATTTAACTGCTCCCCCAACCCCTTCACCGCGCAGCTTGCGATTAGCTACTCGTTGCCGCAGCCCGCACAAACTTCTCTTTCTCTTTGCGATATTCAGGGCAATACAGTAGCCATCATTGCACCGGAGCAGCAAGCAGAGGGCCCGGTGAATCTGGATTACGACTCCTCTGCCCTGCCAGCAGGAACTTATTTATTAACGCTGCGGGTAGCAGGGAAGGCTTTCACCAAGAAGATTATTAAAATGTAGGATTTAGAATGAAAAATGAGATTAATTAACACACTACCTAACCCCCTCTTAATAGAGGATGAACTGGAAAAATGTTCGATTTTTTTCTTCTTTCTACCTTCTATAACCTTGTGTTTAGAAGATGAGCGAATTTTTCTATTTTTTGCAGTATCTCCGTACCATTAAGTTAAGGAGGGGAAAAGAAGAAGAAAAGAGAATTTTCCATTAGAACAAATTTCTGACTGGAGAAAAAAAACAGAGCAAAAAAGAAAATAATGTAATATTAAATAAATATGTACGTCTTCAATTAAAATATTAATTTTGAAAGAATTTATCATGCAGACTTTAACATTAAGTAATAATGAAATCCCGCTTAAAGCCTTGCGAGGACTGATGAAAGAAGTCGCAATGGAAGCGAAAGAAAAAGCTTTTATTGCAGATCAAATTTTAAACGAAAGAATAAGAGAAGAATTATCGAATTTAATAAATAGAAGAAATGCTTGCTGATATTAAACCTGTACTCATTGTAATTGCTGGCCCTAATGGTGCAGGTAAAACTTCAATTACGAGTAAAATACTACAACATCAATGGGTTGAGGGATGTATTTATATAAATCCTGATATAATCGCTCAAGAACGCTTTGGAGATTGGAATTCACAAACAGCAGTGAAAAAAGCAATTGAATATTCTTCTGATTTACGTGAAAAATGTCTTTCTGATAAAGTTAATTTTATTTTTGAGACTGTTTTATCAGCCGAAGACAAATTGGATTTTCTTAAAAAAGCTAAGGATGAAGGTTATTTCATTAGATTATTTTTTGTGGGCACTAACCATCCTTCTATAAATGCCAGTAGAATCACAAGAAGAGTAATGCAAGGTGGCCATGACGTGCCTATTAGCAAAATAATTAGCAGATATTCAAAATCTATCGCAAATTGTGCAATTGTTTCCAAGATGATTGACAGATTATATGTTTACGACAATTCCGTTGAGTTTGTAGAACCATTGCTTCTATTCAGAACCATGGATGGTAAATTAATTAAAACTTATAGAAATGTTGATAATTGGGCAAAGCCAATTCTGGATTATTTAAATGAATAGACTTACATAGCACTGGAGCAGCAAGCAGAGGGCCCGGTGAATCTGGATTACGACTCCTCTGCCCTGCCAGCAGGAACGTATTTATTAACGCTGTGGGTAGCAGGGCAGGCTTTCACCAAGAAGATTATTAAAATATAGGATTTAGAATGAAGAAAAATAGAATTACCGGTCAGATGGAATATCTGGCTGGAGGGGGATACTACATGTTTATTGTATATATTGCAAATTTACAAATCTTTTTGATAAAATTCGTCAAATGAGTTTCAATATTTTTATAAATTTCTTCTTTAATTTCATTTGAAGTAGCTCTTAAAGCCAATCAATTAATATCCTAATGGAAAAATAAGAAATTTCAGTATTTTATATTTTTGTAATATGTTAATGTACACTATATACAGCAAAAAAATCAACTACTACACTGTGTATAAGTTGGCTTCTGTCGCTGCTTATGTTGAATTATCAATTCTGGAATTGATAGTTCAACATAGAATTCTGCTTTATCAATTTACATGAATTCGGCTCCTATTCTGGTAAATTAATGAGAATGCCAATATTCTCAAATTTAACTCATTGATCATGGCTGTAGGAGCTATTATATAAATTTGATTTGTTTCAAGTCACTCAAGTCCATTCCTCAGTGGCTCTGACAGCTACCTGTAAAAATATTTGCAAAAATCAATTATTATTTGCCTCAGAATGAATAATCATTTAATATTCACCTTATAGGCAAAAACTATGTTTCCATAAATTCATCTTGTCAAACAAAATTATCCGTAAACGTATAATTTAAGAAAAGTTAGTAATGTATTAGTTGCGTCTAATCAATTAACTTCCGTTACACAAAATAATTCAAATTATCTTTCGTCTTTCGATTATGACTTGAACGGCGGCTTGAAAAATAGATTTATTAGAGCCAAATCCGGGGATTTGTGGAATATGAGATTTGAGGATTTTGAATATAATGTGAACGGTCAATTGGAGACCTATAAATTGAAAAACGCCTTTTCTGACGCTTCTTCTGATGAACCATGTCTGGACGAGACTGCTCAAACAACTTGGAAATACAGATATTCCGCAGCCGGAGAAAGGGAGCAGAAGCGTCAATACAGTAATTCATCAAGTCCGCAGAATGCTTATCCGTGGGAATATTATTTATTGGGTGCTGAGAATAAACAATTAGCCATTTATCATGGAATATCAAGCTATTGCAGCGGCCCGGGAAGCGATGTTTTCATATATCCTTCAGAATATCTAAGCTATGGAGCGCAGGGGTTTTCAGATATAATTAGCAGACCCGACGGAACTAAAGAATATTCTATTTTCGATCATCTTGGATCTGTTAGGGAAAGGTTTAGTCAATCAGGTGAGCTTATTGCAAGTTATGACTACGAACCTTACGGCGAAGTTATTGGAAAAGTGGAAAAGCCGCGCCTGACCTATATTGATAAGGAAAAGGACAAAGAAAGCAAGCTGCATGATTTCGGCGCAAGGAAATATGAGAATGGCATAGGAAGATTTGTGCAGCCTGAGCCGCTGTGGGAGAAGTTCTACTCGTTATCTCCTTATGTATATTCGGCAAATAATCCTATATCTGCAAGGGACAACACTGGATATTTAATTGAATGGCTCGGAACTCCAGAAGAACAAGAATATTCAAAACAAATGTATAATAGATCTGAAAACTATCTAAGAGACAATGGCGCAAAGGAAGCTGCTGACAATTTAAAGCAATTAAGGGAAGATCAGAGTTTTACTATAAAATTTCAAATTGATGCTGAACAAGAAGTCGATTATATGGGTGATAATCAATTTAGTGCAAAGAAGAATCAGATAACGTGGTCACCTACTTTAGGTTTTCTAACTGATAATGGAGCATTGGCACCTGCTGAAGTTCTTGCTCATGAAGTTGATCATGCTTTAAATTTCAATTTGTTTTATACATATTATATGTTTTTAAATACATGGATTGATAAAAATACGAATCAAAAACATGAAGAAATTCGAGTAATGGAAAACGAGGACAAAACATCAACAGAACTTAACCATAAAAAGGATAAGAATAAAAAAATAAGAGAAAATCATGATAAGGGAACTCCCAAACAAGTCGAAGGCCCTGATTGTGTTCCAGAATAAAATTAAAGGAGTATAATGTTTTTAAAATTATTAATATGTTTCTACTTATTTACTGTAAATGTATATGATAATCAAAAGGTTAACATTAAATTTATAGAAGTTCTTTACATTGATTGGAATATTGAAATATTTAATGGGCATTTGCCTCTTAAATATTTCTTTAAAAACAAGAAGTATCCTAACTATGAAAAATTAGTTTTGACTGATTCTAATTTGTTAATTAATTATAGGAAAGAATTACTCCAAAATAATAGTTTTAAAGAAAAAGTAAGTTGTGATGATTATAGAATCGTATGCAAGGTAAACTGGGATAATGGTGTGATAGACACATTAGCATTTGGTAATTGTGAAGTAATGTTTTTCAATGGAAAATATTCAATTCCAAAATTAAAAATTCTCAAAATTATCATTCCTTTTTTAAAAAGTGAGTACAGATATGAATATTTATTATATATTAAAGAAATGCAGAAACTTTATAATATAGATGAAATCGAATTACCAGAAATTGAAATAAAAGATGAATAAGGAGTATCACACGAAATTTCTGGAGAAGGAAAAAGATGCGGAATCAGGAGATTGTAATTTAGGGGTCAGGCAATATGGAGATGGAGTAGGGCGCTTCTTCTGTCCTGATAAGATGTGGGAGAAATATTATAGCTTGAGTCCGTATGTGTATTGTGGGAATAATCCGGTGGGTGCGAGCGATCCGAGTGGGCTGGAATTGCAATTAAGTGGTTCGCAAGAAAATGTAGATCAAACATTGGCATTAATTGGAAATGGTACAGGTAATTTTTATTCAGCTTCTGTTAGTACAGAGGGAAATGTCCAATTAAACCCCACAAATATGGTCGGGCCTCCGTCTTTAGCACAAAAATCATTTAAAGATGATGTACAGAGTATTATTGCGAACCCCAAAACAGTTTCGGTTGGCGTTGTAAAAGGAAGTGAAGAGGTTATCATCGGAAGTTCTTATCTTAAACAAATTGATATTGGTGATATTGCAACCTACAATAATGGTGCAGTTGTTAATTCTGCTGCCATTCTCGACCATGAATTATCAGAGCAAGCACTTATGCAAATAGGAAATGTTCCTCAAGAGCAAGCACATCTAATTAGTCTTGGAATAGAATCGAGGGTTAGTGGCTCAAGATTATTATCTCAAACCGATCCAACTCCATTCATTGTTGGTACATTAAATGGTTCATCACTTATTACTGGCCAAATTCAATTTACATACGATAAAGGAATAATAATAACTACTCTTAATAAAAACAATATTATAAAAAATGAACAAATCCAAAAATAATAAGAAATCGTTGGCTACACTCATATTTCTTTCAATTTTAATTTTTATAAAAATTCCATCATTTGGTGTAAATAATAATTGTCCAACGGATACAAATTATATTGATTCATCAAATATTTACTTTGCTCAAAATATGATTTCAGATTTATTAAAAGCATTCAGATATCAAGACACTATTTCTTTTTTGCATTCAAGATTTCGGTTTGATACAATTGATTTCTATGAAATTTTCTCAAAATTAATTAAAATTGAATTCATAAATGAATCTAAAGTAAAATCAAATCCCCCGTGTAAAGGAATATTTTTGATTTGGTCAAATTGGTACTTAAAAAATCTTCAATCAAATACTTGGGATGATTCAACTAAATTAATCGAGTCCGGATTAAAATATCTTTCATTATGTTATCAAAAAGATTCAATTTTACAAAATTATAAATATTACGTAGATGATGTAATAAACTTCTTTGAAATCACAACTGGAATACCTTCAAAAGCTGTTGATTTACTTGGCAAAAGGCAAATTCCAACAAAAGGAGATTATTTTAATTGGGAAACTTGGTATTCAAAGAACAAAGATAAAATTTATTGGGACGATTTAAGAAGAAGGATTATTCTTAGATTGTAAATATTTAACGCATGAAATAAAGCATATTCAAATCATGATGAAAATTCCAAAATGATTCAATTTTGTTCTTCGATAAACCAGCATTTAGCTGAAATCTCCTCCCCAGTTTTCAGCTCGTTCTTTCTTTCGTTCTTTGTAAAATTTAACTTAACATTTAGCTTTTCTCTTAGGATTCTTGGAGTATTTCTCAGGGAAATATAGAACATAAAATAATTGGAAAAATGCTTCGTCTTTACACTTTTAAAAATTTTCGGAGTTCTTAATGCCTGCTATTTCAATGTTTTATGGACTTGTAATTTACATTTACAATATAGATATAAAGCGCCATAAATTACCACATTTACATGTAAAATATCAGGACCATTCTGCTGTTATCGGTATTCCAGAGGGCGAAGTTCTTGATGGTTCTCTTCCTAACAAAAAGCTAAATATGGTTAGAGCGTGGATTTCTATACATGAGGAAGATTTGATGGCAAATTGGGATTTGGCAGTTCAAGGCCAAACACCTTTTAAAATTGACCCACTAAAATAGGAGATTTTATGTCACCGAAAGTAATAAAAGTTGAGTATAGTAACGAATATAAACTCTTATTAGAGTTTGAGAATCGGGAGAAGAAGATTTTTGATGTATCTCAATTTATGAGTATAGGAAAGTTCAAAGAATTGCATGATATTCAATTGTTTAAAACATACCGAATCTGTAATGGAGCAATAGAGTGGGCAAATGAAATAGATTTATCACCCGATACTCTTTATTTGATGAGTGAAACAAAAAATTAACATATTTGGAGCGGGCGGAAAAATGGAAATGAGCTACATGCAGGACGAAATCGGGACATGGCAGAAGAACTTTAAAATACATGACCACCTTGGAAATGTAAGGAGTATCGTGCAGAAAACCGCCACAGTGCCGCTTATAACAGCTCAATATGACTATGCCCCATTCGGCAGCCTGCTGAAGAGCTTTTATTAATGTATAATGTAAAATTAAGAATGTAAAATGGAAGAAAGACGAATAGAAGCCATGATTGAAGCCTCCAGACATTCTGCATTTTACATTTTAAATTTTGCATTGAATGAAGCTCAATATGACTATGCCCCATTCGGCAGCTTGCTGAAGAGCTGGACTAATCCTACTGTCAGCGCGGGCAGCCGCACGAAGTTTCTGGAGAAAGAGAAAGATGCGGAATCAGGAGATGATAATTTGGGGGTCAGGCAATATGGAGATAACATAGGGCGCTTCTTCTGTCCCGATAAGATGTGGGAGAAGTAAAATAATCTGAAAAATCTTTCGTCATTACTTTTTTTGAAATTTAAGGATTTATTATTATGCAAGAATACGTACCTACAGCAGAACCACTTAACTTTGAGAAGATTTGGGCAATGTTTCAAGAGACTGACCGCAAGTTTCAAGAAACCAGAAATTTATTAGATAATAAGTTTCAGGACACCGACCTAAAACAACAGAAAACTGACAAGCAAATTAGTGAGCTTGGAAAGCAAATCGGAGGATTGAATAATAAATTTGGTTCTTATAATGAAGGATTGTTTTTCCCTTCTTTGGAGAAAATACTTGAAAATTCATTTGATTGTACGAATCTTGCGCGTCGATATAAATTCAGAGATAATGGAAATTCTTTTGAAGTTGACTTGCTTGGTGTTGCTGATGAAGCTTGTTATCTGGTTGAAATTAAAAGCTCTTTGCGCGAGGAAGCAATTGAGCAATTAGAAAAGACAATTAAGAAATTCAAAGAATTTGATAAACATTATCGAAATGAAAAACTATATGGATTAATTTGTGCAACTGATTACGATGATGAAACAATGAATAAAGTTTTAAAAAGTGGATATTATTTCATTTCAGCTGGTTATGATATTGCGAAATTAATTACGTCAGATGATTTTATTCCAAAAGTTGTATAATTGTATATTTGTATCCTGCGCCGAGTACAACATATTTGGAGCGGGCGGAAAAATGGAAATGAGCGGTTATAGAAAAATAGAAGGTAGAAAAGTAGAAAGATAGAAAGTAGAATGCGAGGTTTATTTTTATTTAATATTGAATATGACTATGCCCCATTCGGCAGCCTGCTCAAGAGCTGGGGCAGCACAAGCAGAACGAAATTCTTAGGCAAAGAGAAAGATAATGAATCTGCTTTGAATGATCTTGGAGTAAGAAAATATGATGACGGAATAGGAAGATTTGTGCAGCCGGAGCCGCTGTGGGAGAAATATTATTCGGTTAGTCCGTATGTGTATAGTTTGAATAATCCTATTGGAGCAAAAGATCCAAATGGCAAGTGGGCTTGGATTATTAATAATAATGGAGGCAGCAATTATAATAATTCTACAGGAACTAATAGTGGAGTACAGAGTTTTGTTGATGCTAATACTTTTGATGGTAAACAAATTGCAGATCAAATGAATGATCAGGTTAGCGGATATGCTGCTTCTTGGAATAGTAGCGCACACTATGCTCCAAACGTAGCTCAATATTTTATTGATCATCAAATAGGTATTGGAATTGCGCATATTAATTCTAATTCTGAGGGAGGTGAATTCGATCCAAATACAGGAAATATAGCAGTTAATGTTAATGCGATTAAGAATATTGGAATATTTGCGGGTAAAGCTGAATCTATAATTTTTCACGAAATTGTTCATAAAATGGGATATGGTGAATTTGGAGCTTATTCGGCACAATTAGCTGCTGGTTATTTAAGTAACAAAGAATTTAATTTAAATTGGGAAGATATGTTCAACGATTTTGTAAAAAGTCACAATATTGATGATTTTAAAACAAATGGCATTCTTGACCGTGATAAAGTTATAAATGAAGCGTTAAAAACAGGACGTTCAATAATTGGGGAATAGTATGAAAACAAACTTTTTTATTATTTTTGCAATAATAATAACGAGTTGTCAGAATGGGGAAAAAATATTACCCGATATTTATTATAATGTTCCAATTAGTGAAATCAATAATAGTGAATACCGAAGAATTTCAGATTATTTTTCGGAATATACAACACATGGGATTGATACTTATCAAAACAAGAGGTTTTCTTATACAGAACAAGCCAAAAATTTGAGGTTTAATACTAGTCATCTTGAAATTGAATTCGATCAAATCGAAAGAGGAACATTAATGTTTAATATTTTGATTTGTATGAAAAAAATAAATGGGATTTCATTTTGTGCTTATATAATTTGGAAAAAGGATTTTGTTAGAGATTGTATGATAAATTGGTTTATAAATTCAAAAACAGATACAATTTTTACTAATATTTCGGATATTAAAATACATGAACTTTTTCCAAATTTTCAAGGAGTTTGTTTAGATGGTAAAATTAAAAAAGTAATTCTTAATTATTCTCATGAAATCAATAGCAGCGAATTCTATAATAATATCGTTTTGGAAGGTTTCGTTAGAAATTAATTCCGAATATGTTGTACCCTGTGGAATACAACATATTCGGAGCGGGCGGAAAAATGGAAATGAGCGGTTATAGAAATATAGAAGGTAGAAAAGTAGAAAGATAGAAAGTAGAATGCGAGGTTTATTTTTATTGAATGACTATGCCCCATTCGGCAGCCTGCTCAAGAGTTGGACTAATCCTACTGTCAGCGCGGGCAGCCGCACGAAGTTTCTGGAGAAGGAGAAAGATGCGGAATCAGGAGATTGTAATTTAGGGGTCAGGCAATATGGAGATGCAGTTGGGCGCTTCTTCTGTCCTGATAAGATGTGGGAGAAGTATTATAGCTTGTCTCCGTACGTTTATTGCGGGAATAATGCGGTGGGCGCGAGCGATCCGAGTGGGCTTAGTGAAATATTACATGATTATTCAACATTTGTAGGACCACCAACTTTAGATGAGATGAAAGACAATCCTGAGTACTTTAATCATCCAGAAATTCAAATTCCAACAAAAAATGATCAAAATAATTCAAGTGGACCATTAAATTTGAGTTCTTCCAGTAGGGCAATTAATCCAATTTTTTCTGGATCTACTACAAATACATCCGATAAAGAAGTTGAAACGTCAGTTTCTACAGCATCAAATGCGATAACTGCTGGACAAGCGGTCGGTCTATTAACTGGTAAATTTGCCAATGGAGTCAGTGGTTTATTTACAGGTTTAAGTGAAATTTATACTATTAAAAATTTCACTTTGCCAGCTGGAGACCCAAATAAAATTAGTACAAATGAGTTTATCTACAATACAGTAATAAACACTACAACTGTTTTTGGTCGTCAAGAAGGTGCAGTATTAGGACTTTGGTATGGACCGATATTTCAATCATATGGTAACTACTATAGCCAACATTCTGAAGAGCAGAAAAATGGTGCAATGAATACCCAATTATTTATGATGCAAATGGGAATTCCATGGAGTTTTTACTAAAATATTTATAGGTAAGGTTAATGATGAAAAAAGTCAGTCAATATAAAGTGAATTTTACTAACAAATTACTATCATTAAGTATTTTATTAATATCAGACATCGTTTTTTTAAGTGCCGGATATTATTTGTCTAATAATAGGAATTACAAAGTACTACTTTATTCATTATATTTTATTATACCAATTACTTTACTTACATTATACAATTATTTAAATTATATTAAAGTTAACTATTTAGCGAAATTAGCAATAAATTTAGAAAGTGATGAGATAATTTATTCCGATAAATATAAACACAAGTCTATTCATATCAAAGAAGTTGAAAAGATTATTGTTGTTTCAACTTGGGATAGTAATGGCTTTAATCATAAAATGCCATGGTTTGATTTTCATTACTGTAAAATAATATTTAAAAAGGAAAAACCTTTGATTATCACTTCATTACTAATTAGAAATATACCTAAGGAGCTTGATAAACTGGGATTAGAGTACGAAAAGAAATTTAACTGGTTTATGGCTTTAATAAAAAAAGAAGATATAAGAAATCAAATACAAAGTAAATTGTTATAGATTAAAACATTCGAAAGTTGTAAATACTAATTGAGCTGAAACCTCCTCCCCAGTTTTCTTCTCATCCCTCCTTTCGTTCTTTGTAAATTTTAACTGAACATTAGGATTCTTAGCAATTTTCTTGAGATTCTTGGGATAATTCTCAGAATGATAAAGAGAATAAAATAATTGAAAAGATTCTTCGTCAATACTTTTTTAAAATATTTGAGCTCAATATGGAACTTTCAATTCAATCTCCCTATACGGAATATATACAAAAAATTATTGACTTTGGAATTGCTGATTCCCCCGCTGAAGCGGTGAAGCAATCGTTATTTAATTTTATCAAGCAAATTGAATTTGAAGAAATTTATTTAGTTGATAAAGCTGTTCGCAAAGAATTGGAAGATATTGAAAATTCAAATGAACGACTATTTTCTTTGGATGAAGTAATCGGAACAATAGAACTTTGATGGAGATAGTATTTTCATTACGCGCTAAAGAAGAATTTCTTAAATTTGATAATTCAATGAAATTATTATTTCGGAAATCTTTCAATAAAATGCTCGAAAATCCTGTACGCCGACATTTGAAGTATGGAATACCTTATCATGTTGAGAATGTAACCAAGCAGGCAAGGATAATTTATGAACTGAAAGAAGACAAAATAATTATACTGCATTGTTTTTCAGAGCATAAAGAGTATGAAAAGTGGTATAATTCTTATAAATAAAAAAAACATATATTTGTATCCTGTGGAGTACAACATATTTGGAGCGGGCGGAAAAATGGAAATGAGCCTTTATTAATGTAGAATGTAAAATTAAGAATGTAAAATGGAAGAAAGAAGAATGAAAGCCATGAATGAAGAGTCCAGACATTCTGAATTTTGCATTATAAATTCTGCATTGAATAACAGCCTGCTCAAAAGCTGGACTAATCCTACTGTCAGCGCGGGCAGCCGAACGAAGTTTTTAGAGAAAGAAAAAGATGCAGAATCAGGAGATTGCAATTTAGGAGTGCGGCAATATGGAGATGGAGTAGGGCGCTTCTTCTGTCCTGATAAGATGTGGGAAAAGTATTATAGTTTGTCTCCGTATGTGTATTGCGGGAATAATCCGGTTGGCGCGAGCGATCCGAGTGGGCTGGATTTTGGATTTTATGTCGATAAAGACAAAGCTGGTCGTAATGGACATACTTCTCTCTATTTCCAAAAAGATGGTATCTGGTATAAATATGATCAATTTGCAGAAGGTAATCCGAATACTTCAGGACTAGTTTTCAGTGCTAATAGTGTCAAAGGCGGAGTTTCAATCGAACCAGTTAATGTTGCCCCTCCTGAAGGTACAGTTATTTATCAAACAACACCTGAACAAGATAAACAAGTCAGTGATTGTGCAGATCAAAGTCAAGTAGATCATGCCAATGGTACGAAACTCTATAATTTGTATAGCAATAATTGTACTGATGCAGCTGTAGATGTTATTAATTGTGCTTTACCAAATTTACAAATCCCAAATCCTGCATCAACTGTAAAACCTAATACTTGGATTAAAGAATTAAAAGAAAATACTGAAAAGCAAAAAGAGTTACTGAAGGCAGCGGATAATACTTTAAAATCGAGTGATCCAAGTTTAACACCTTCTACTGGAACAGGAGAGTTAGTAAAGTGAAAGCGTACTTTTTCTCTATATTGATATTTTTAGTCTCATGTAATAATGATTCAATCTTAATGCAAGATACTGTCATCGGAAATTTTAATATTCAATTCATTTGCCAAAGTATTAAATTAAAGAATGATTATAATCAAAAATCCATATTCGTGTACGGATCTTTGAAAGTGATAAACATATCAAAGCAATTAGATTCAATTGATTTGTTACGAATTAAGTTCAAATCAGGGAAAAATCTATATTATTTATGTATTGATTCCTATATCGATTACGGAAAATATAAGGTTGTCTTAAAACCAGGAGAAAAAAATAGCACTGATGTTTACTGTCCAATATCAATCGATTCGAACCACTTTAACTTAGAGTTAATAATTAAAGATACTACATTGTATTAAGGAATTTTTCCCTCCCGCCAGCTTTCCAACTGGCGGGAGAACTTTTTTCCTTGATAAATAATAATTGAAATAGATATATTGATAAAATATGTAATTATTAGTACTAATGAACAGAGTTTTATCATTAAACAAATGAGTTTTATGTTCAAACATAGGAGTTTTATCATCAAACATAGGAGTTTTACGTTCAAACATAGGAGTTTTATCATCAAACATAGGAGTTTTACGTTCGAACAAAAGAGTTTTATTATTAAACAAAAGAGTTTTATGATTAATGAAGGATTTGTTTAATGAAAAATGTGATTTGTTTGGTGATAATTTTTATTTGTTGGATATTAAATTTCTTTTGTTTAAGTTTGTAACTTAGTTCTTTTCATAAATATTGAGGTTATTTGCTATGGCTACTAATTTGTTGATGAGAAATTATAGGATGACTGATGCTGAACTTTGTATGTTCACGTCTAATCTTTGTTTGACTATGACGAGAGATTTGACGGATTTGGCTGCTTTTGGCATCACTGCTCCTAAAATTGTTGCGCTTAAAGCTCTTGGTGATGCGTTTGAGGTTTTGCCGACCGACGATGTGTATTTGGCTTATATCACGGGTGCTACCGAGACTAAGAATGCGAAAAAAGAGCTGGTGAAGGAGTCGATACGCAATATGGTGCTGCGTTGTACGATTAAGTGGGGTGCTAACTCGTGGCAGGAGAAGACTCTTGGGGCGACGGGGATGAATAATTTTTCGGACGATGCGCTGCTGGTGGCGGCGCGGAGGGTTCATACTCAGATGATGACGTTTCAAACTGATTTGTCTGCTGATGGATTGACGACGGGGATGCTTGATGATTTTGAGGATTTGAATGAGGAGTTTGAGGCGGCGATGAATGCGCAGGTAACGGCGGTTAATACGCGTGACCAGAAGACTGTTGAGCGTATCGGGGCTGGTAATGAGATATATTCTTTTGTTTCAACGTATTGCGAAATCGGGAAAAGGGTTTTTGCGACGAGCGATCCGGCGAAGTATAATGATTATTTGATTTACGATTCGGTTTCGGCGGGGCTGGGAAAGCCGCAAAACCTGACGGCGAATTGGGTTGCTCCTGATCCGATGGTGCATTTGAATTGGGATGCGGTTGTCGGGGCTACGAGTTATGAGGTTTATCATTGTGCGGTGGATTTTGGTTTGCCGTCGGGCACTTATGCTTTCTTGTTTGAATTTGTTGGAGAGCCGTATGATATAAGTTTTACGGCAAATAAGCGTAATTATTATAAAGTGCGTGCGAAAAATGCAACTTTGACGGGTGATTTTAGTGATGAGGCTTGGACGGAAGTGGTAATTTAATGCACAATGTAAAATTAAGAATGCAAAATGGAAGAAGTAAGAATAGAAGCCATGAATGAAGCGTCTAATTATTCTGCATTGAAGAACTGTCCAGATAAGATGTGGGAGAAGTATTATAGCTTGTCTCCGTATGTGTACAGTCATAATAACCCATTGGTTTTTAAAGACCCAAGTGGTTTTGATGATGATGGAACAAATTGTAAAACTTATTATAGTCCTGCTTTAATTGTTGAAGCTGATAGAGACCCAGAATATCAAAATCCATGGGATTTTGGAGGAAATATAAATCAGCAGAATAATAATTTCGAAATCAGAACTATTTCTAATTATATGCCAGATTATTATAAAATTCCTATTAAAGCATGGAATGTAGTCAGACAAATCCCTGAAATTAAAGAATCTTTACCGAGATTGTTTAGAGGCAGTGGAATGTTGGGGCCAATATCAAATATAGGTTATAATACATATAAAGCTTGGAAGAATGATTGGGTTGCAGATGCTACACGATATTCAATTCAATCTGGAATCGACTTAACACAATTAGCGCTTATTGGTCTTGTTGATCCTTTAGTTGGTGCTTCATTTGGTGCAATATCATTAACACCTTTTTTAATAACAGATTATTATATTAATGAAGTTGAACCGCAATTAAATGCTCTTCAAAAGGGTTTAATAGATTTTCAATTTGGTTCAATGCCTTAAATATTAATTCTTATAAATTTATGAAAAAAGCAATTGAAATAGCACGAATGTTCACCTTTAAAATTGATTTAAAAAAAAAGATATATGTTTTTTATGAATCTATTATTACTGTATTTATAGGCATTTTTTGTATATGGTATATTTATTGGGATAATAATCCGACATTTAACCCATTTTCACAATTAGTCATTTATTTGGTTTTATTGAAAATCCTTTTTGATACCTATTTGTTTATTCAATATAATGAAGTTAATAAAAATGTGGTATTGGAAATAAATCCTGATGATAACTTAATAAAATACAGTGATGGAGTTACTCAAAAAGTAATGAAATTTAAAGAAATAGTGCAAATTAATATTCATAATTTCGGTTTTTCTGAATTTAATGCTTTATACTATGCAGAAATAATTTCTGAAAAAAATGAAGTAATAATCGTCACATCTTTATTAATTACTTTTATTGCCAAAGAGTTTGATAAATTTGGATTAGAATATAAAAACATAAACAGAATATATCCAACTATAAAAATTAAAAAGTTTGAGTAATTATTATTTTAAGAAGTTGATTTAAAATGAACATTTCTAATACTTATATACTTCCTCCGAGCTGCATCCTCCTCCCCAGTTTTCAGTTAATTCTTTCTTCCGTTCTTTATAAAAATTAGAGGTATATCAGGATTCTTAGCAATTTCCTTGAGATTCTTGGGATATTTCTCAGAATGATAAAGAGCATAAAATAATTTGGAAAATGTTTCGTCTATACTTGTTTTGAAATATATAGGAGTTCTTAATGCCGACAATTTCACTATTTTTTGGAATATTAGTCAGACTTCATCTTGGAAAGATGGAACATAATCCACCTCATATTCACGTTTTTTATCAAGATTATTCTGCAATTGTTGATATTCAGAGCATTGAATTTATTGAGGGTGATTTTCCAAATAAGCAGAAAAGATTAGTTATTGCTTGGGTAGAACTACACCAAGAAGATTTGTTGAAAAACTGGGAACTTGCTCAGGCAGGTGAATTGCCATTTAAAATTGAACCATTAAGGTGATTTATGATAAAAGTATCAAAAGTTGAACCCTTAGAAAATTATCTGCTAAAACTTGAGTTTAATAATAACGAAATTAAAATATTCGATATGAAAGAATATCTTGAACACGGAGTATTCAAAGAATTAGTAAATATGGAAATATTTAGGTCTGTTAAGATTAATTACGACAGTATAGAATGGGTTAATGGAGCTGATTTATGTCCGGATTTATTATTCGAAAAAAGTAAGATATTGATTTCATAATGATAATCACAGCTCAATATGACTATGCCCCATTCGGCAGCCTGCTGAAAAGCTGGACTAATCCTACTGTCAGCTTCACCAGCCGCACGAAGTTTCTGGAGAAGGAGAAAGATGCGGAAAGCGGCGACAACAACCTCGGCGTGCGGCAATATGGAGATAACATAGGGCGCTTCTTCTGTCCTGATAAGATGTGGGAGAAGTATTATAGCCTTAGTCCGTATGTGTATGCTTTAAATAATCCTGTACGCTTATTTGATAATAACGGTTATTTGCCGGGTGACGCATTTGCAAGTATTAAATCTGCGGCAATGGATTTTGCAAAATTATATAATCCTGCCTCTATAAATATGTGTAGAGAATTTGGAGCAACAATTTATAAAGTAAAAGGTGAAAGTGGTGATTATTATACATATTCAATTCCAAATCTTGGTAAGACTTCCGAAGTTGTTGCAAGTGATCCACCGGATGGAACAAAGGAATCAGATGTTAAAGCTGACATTCATACTCATGGGTGTTACCTACGTCCTTCTGATAATGAATTTTCAACAACAGATGAACAAAAATATATTGATAATAAAATAATAGGATTTGTTGTTACTCCAAGTGGCGCAATTTGGAAATTTGATCCACAGAAACCCAACGATAAACCTGTTAAATTACCGATGAAAGTTGCAAGTGATCCAAGTGATCCCAATAAAGAAAGTGATATTGACCCAGTACAAACTGATCAAAGACCAAATGATCTGCCCCCAAAAAAGTGTACACAAAGTTAAGAAATATTTTTCATAAATTCAAATTGATCTGGTGATAAATATTTTAAAGAAGAATGTTTTCTATTTCTATTATAAAATCCCTCAATATACTCAAAAATACTCAATTCTGCTTCTTTTCTTGATTGATATTGTTCAAAATAAACAAGTTCGGTTTTTAATGTATGGAAGAATGATTCTGCTGTTGCATTATCGTAACAGTTGCCTGTAGAACTCATTGATTGCCTGATACCAGCTTTGTTTAGCAAGGCCTTGACTTCATTACTGGCATATTGGCTACCTCTGTCAAAATGAAAAATAAGTCCTGCTTTGGGTTTCCTGAGCTTAATTGCCTGTTTGATTGTCGAGACCACAAAATCCTTTGTAAGCCGCGAAGAGAACTGATATGCAACAACTTTTCGGCTGCACAGGTCTCAAGTATCATCGACAAATAAAGCCAGCCTTCTCGTGTCCAGATGTACGTTATATCAGCAACATGGACTTGATCAGGTTCGTCAGGCTTTGGCATTGACTGAAGCAGATTAGGGGACACAATACCAAGCATGATGAAAGGGAAGAAGAAGAAATGAGGGAGCCTCATGCCGTTTGTAATTGGATATTTTCAAGTAAAATATTTGGAAGCCCACCATTTGCTAAGACTTCTCTGGCGTCCAATATTTCGATACCGATTAATTTCTCGCCTTTTCCTATATTTAATGCAATGTCATTGTTTAGCCTTAGAGTACGGCATTGATGTTCGCCTTCAATTAGTTTAATATAGACGGCGTCAACTTCTTTATCATAACTTATTTTCATTTCAATCTCCTAAAAGTAATAACTATAAACTGTAACAACAACAATTTCATCTTCTTCATCCACAAAAACAGGCGCTACCTGTTTAATCGGGTAAAACGAATCAAACCAGAAATCATTGTATTGAAAGTTTTGTTTGCTTTGAAAACGATTTTCCTTTGCTGGCTCGCGAGTTCCATTTCTAATAGTTTCAATAACTTCATCAGTACTTACTCCTCGTTCTTGACATTGAATCAGAGCGTGTTTTGATAATCTTATTGGTTTTTCATTCACTATGTTTCTCAGTTATATTAAATACAATTCGTTCTCCAAACGTATAAACGAATCAATAAATTTCTTATTTTATACAGTTGAATTAATTGCTTTCCGACAAGCTGCTGAACTTGGGGCTTTTTATTAGGGGACACTATGCCAAGCGAGAGGGAAGGGAAGAAGAAGAAAATAAATAATTCCTTCATAAAATAATTCAATAATTCATTTCGTCAATGCAATTTTGACAATATTTTTGAGGAATTTATGTATCCATCACCTATAATTAACCAGTACGAGCAGCTTCCTGAGATTTATCAGCAGGATGTAAAGGATTTTATTGAGTTTTTATTGTTTAAAACAAATCGAAATAAAATTGAGCCTGAACCTCTCACACGAGGACTTTTGGGTAGTTTGAAAGGTCTAATCCACATGGCTGATGATTTTGACGAACCACTTGAAGATTTTAAGGAATATAAGTAATGGATATTTTAATGGACACTCATGTTTTGCTTTGGTCGTTGGAGTGGGACCCAAAACTCAGTAAAATTGCAATTGAAAAGATAGAAAACGTTAGAAATAATCTATACATTAGTATTGCAAGTTTATGGGAAATATCGATTAAATTAAGATTAAATAAATTGACATTGAATATTCCTTTAATCCAGTTGCAATCTCATTTAAAACAAAAGAGTATTGATATTCTACCGATAGTTTTCGGGGACATAATTGTTAATTCAGGGCTTGAAAATCATCACAATGACCCTTTTGACCGGATAATTATTTCACAATCAATAAATAATCAGTTTCCAATAATCACATACGACAAGAATTTTAAGAAATATAGTGTAGATATTATCTGGTAGCGGGCAATGTATTATGTGGCATTTCCTTACTTGTCATAATAAAACTAATCAATGGCCACAAAGAACCCTTAAAACACTGGGGCTTTTTATTAGGGGACACAATGCCAAGCGTGATAAAAGGAAAGAAGAAGAAATGAGGGAGAAGGGTCTGCAGGAAGAGGGGATTTGGTTAAAATTATGGCTTATTTAAATATATCCTTAAATTCCATTTGTAAATCTTCCTTCACAATTTTTCGGATTAATCCTTTTGGCAAGTCAATATTCTGATGAACTGGGACTGTTGTAATCCTGCCATCGGGATGTTTTAAGCGATGATGCGAGCCATTAATCCTAACAACTTCAAACCCCAGCGATTCTAAGATTTTAATCAGGGTTTTTCCTGAAATAACCGGATAATCAGGCATATTCGACTCTTTTAATTTTGTTTCTATCTAAATTTATTTCTCTGATACCCACATATTTATTGATTATATCAATCTTATTTTCTGATTCTTCGATACACATCTCAATTACTTCATTGAGGTTGCTCATTGCTTCATCAATTGTATTGCCGTAACTATGGCAGCCTTTGAAAACAGGACAGCTAACAATAAATACATTGTCTTCATCAAGTTCTATGATTACCGGTAAGGAAATATTTTGTTTATCGTACATACAAACCTCAAAAAAAGATTATAAACGAATAGTAAATATATTTATTTTATTGCAGCTCCGAACCCCTTAAAACCATGGGGCTTTTTATTAGGGGACACAATGCCAAGCGTGATAAAAGGGAAGAAGAAGGGATGAATATCATATTAATAAAAAGAAAAACTCCAAAATCAATAATGAAATTGGAGTTAATTATTTTGACTAAGCACTTTAAAGATGCTCTGATGGAATTGTTGGATTTAAGTTCAATTCAAAGAAAATTTCTAAAGCTGCTGCCCAATGCTTATCTTCTTCTTTTTTAAGATTGAATAATAATAAATGAGCTTGAGGATCATTTTCTATTTCAATCATTTTGTCTCCAGTATTATCTGGAAAATGTTCAAATGCTCTTTTTCTTGAATTGATTAGATGTCTCCCAATTCTCAATACTTTATTATCTTTCCAAAATACATAAACACCAGGCATAGCTAAAGGATTTTCTTTAGCATGTACTTGTGGATCATTTAATGCAAAATCAAAAATATTGAATTTGTCTTTAACATGATCAAATTCTTGATTGAACAAGTTAATTATTTCTTCTTTAGTCATAAAATCACCCTTTCTTTTAATAAATTATTTTAATTCTGGAACTAAATCATAAAGATCACCCAGTTTTTCTTGAATTTTTGATATTTCCTGATCCATTAACACACTCTCTGCTAATAGCGAAAAGCTTTTCTGTTTATATTCATCTCTTAAGGTAGAGTTATTTGTTTTCCAAGACAAATCTCCATAGTAGTTCATATCTTTGCCTATTTTCTCTTTTTTATCTTTTGCTATTCTAATATCAGTTTCTAATTTAGAAATCTCAAGTTTGATTCTTTCTTTATCTTGTGTTGTTAAATGCTTTTTTCGTTCTTCTAATGCTTTTTGCTTTTGAATTTTTTCCTGTTTTTCTTTTTCAATACGTTCAGTTTCTTGCCTCGCAGCTTCATCTTTAATTCGTTGTTGTTCTTTATCTATCTCTTCTTGAGCTTTATTTCTCTTCTTTAAAATATCTGAATATGAAGCGCCATCTGGGAATGAACTTAAATATTCATTAAAATCATCAATAGAATATGCAGCTATGGCGCATTTCTTTTCTGCTTCAATTTTTATCTTCGGATATTTTTTATAAGCAGTTTTATATTCTACAAATGTTTTACCTAAATTTAAATATCTATACTGAAGAAATTCTGTATTTATTGAATTATTATAAAGTTCGATAATATCAGGAATATCTTCCCTTGGAATAGTATTGATGGAATTTGTTAATACATTTGTTGTGTATTGACTTGATGGGAAAAGTTTATTATAGAAGAAAGCATCATTATAGTTTTCTATAATGTAATTATTCTCTTTTATTTTAGGTATTAAAATTAAATTATTAATTTTCTTATCATTAGGCATTAGAAAATAATTATTATTGCTTGCCAGACTTGGATTAAGCATTTCCAACCATTTATTTCCCTGATCAATAGTAATAGGTTTTGTGCTTACATCTGGTCCATAGATTGCCAGTATAACATAGGTTCCCAGAAATGAAACTAAACCATATCCAATGGCTTTTCCCACCTTAGAATCTTCTGATTGATAACCAATATATCCTCCACCGGCGCCAGCAGCTAATGATGTACTGAAAATTAAATACGAATAGAAGGCTGTCGGTTCATTTTTAAATTGTGGATTCACAAAATTAATAATATCATTCTTTTGAGCAACTCCATCTTTTGGAAGTTTTTCATCAAAAATGGGTTTTGTTGTAGTACATCCAACCAAATTAATTAAAGAAATGATGGTTAGATAAGCGATAGTTGTTCTGAACTTCATATTCTTCTCCATATATAAACAAAAAAAGAGCGTTTTCACAATTTTTGCTTTTAACTGAGGTACGACCAAGCACCCGTGAATGAAGCAAAAGAAAAACGCCCGATTTCTCGGACGCGCCTCTATACTGTTCCATTCACTTTTAATTGGTCGTTTTCAGTTAAGAACAATTATAAGACAAGTCTTACATATAAAAAATATTAAATATTCTAAGTCATTTCAAAATTCATTAAGTTAAAAAAATTATGCACTTCCAAAATTAACTATATTTTCATAATAATAAAAATATTTCCCCAAATTCAGCTCCTATACCGGACTCACGGGTCCCGCTCCCTCTGCATATACTATAACTTCGTTGCTGGGGGGACTTGTCATTTCATTGCGCTGAGCCTTGACTTGATAATATAATGTGTAGCCGGGCGTTTGATTTAAATGGTCAAACGTCGCTTTCAATGTTGTGCCCGCCATCTGCCATGGCTGAGTTACAGCATGTCGGTACTCGATAATAAATAAAGTATTTTGCGTGTTGCCGTTGCGATTCCAGTTTAAGGAATTTATTCCGTTGGACTGCGCAAGTGCTACCAGAGCCAGCGGCGGAACAGGTCCGGGAGGCGCGGGTTGACTGCCCGGAACGGTAATACCAAGCTGAGCCTTCAAATTAGCAGGAACGCCGGGCTTGGCTTGAATTTGTTTGACATTTACACGAATCTCATTGATGACAGCCTTTTTGGCAAGATTCTTATTTTCTGTTGCGGCTTTTGCTTCAAGCTGCTTGGCTTCAGCAGCAGTAAAATTGGTTGCGAAAGCTGATTTAAGGGTTGTCAGATTAGTTATAATCGTAGTTGACATACCAAGAGTAGCCAGATTAGCAGTTCCGATGGCGATAAAATTATCGAGCCATGGAAGCAAATCACCTTCTTTTTGAGGGACGAAATCACCTGTTGCCATAATAAAATCTCCGATATGAATGCAAAATAATTAAAATGGAAATGCAAATTAAGAAAATTAATTATTATGAGCAAAGATTATTTTAAAAATATTTACTCTTGTTTTGGCTTGTATAAATATTAGAGTAAAATAACTAAATTAGAGTCCGATTTATAAATAAAATATTTTCAATTATATATAAAACACTCCGATTTATATATAAAATGCTTTGCTTTAACTATAAAATATAGTGCTTTATAGTTAAGATGAACTATTTTATATATAAGATGGAATGTTTTATATATAGAACATATTGGAATTTGAATAAAGATATACGGAATAAATTAAAGAAAAAGCAAATGCTGATTCTAATATTCAATCTTTACTACTTCTTATTTCTTCTCATTCTGCATTTTTCATTCTGCATTCTGCATTAATAACTGTCCTGCTCCCTCAGCATAAACTATAACTTCGTTGCTGGGGGGACTGGGGCATTTCATTGCGTTGAACTAAAATGTCTGAATCGCTGATTAAACGGATTAAAAGATTAAGAGGATTGAAGAATTCTTTTTCCAAAATCCTCTTAATCCCTTAATCCGTTAAATCCGTGATTCAGAAATTTTTCATCCGCGATTCAGACGCCTCCAAATTTACTGTTTATTACTCTTTTAAAATTCAAACTCTTTTCTCCGAAATTAATTAATAATCCAATTTCTAATCTATATGCAGTTAAATAATTCAAAATCTGCGATAGATGCACATCATTCAATTCCGTGATCGCCTTTAACTCTACAAGAATTTTGTCTTCAATCAAAAAGTCTGCCCTTCGTGTGCCGATTGGTTCAGTATAATCTTTGTAAAAAATATTCTGTTCAATTTCCCTTACAAAATTTATACCACATTCGCATAATTCAAGTGCCAGAGCCCTTTGATAAATCACTTCCTGAAAGCCATTCCCTAAAAAAGAGTGTACCTTCATAGCGCATCCAATAACCTTACCAGTGATATTTTCATATTTCATTTAATTTCAATTACTTTTCTTAAATTCTTATTTCTAAAAATCTTCATTCCAAAATCCTCTTAATCCATAAATCCGTTTAATCCGCGATTCAGACTTTGTCAAACGTCGCTTTCAATGTTGTTTTAATCATAATACATCCGCTTATGTTATTTTTTCTTATAAATTTCTTTTATATCTGCAATGTCAAAAACTTCAATTGATTTATCTTTATCATTTATCAAGTAAAGTATTCTATAATCATTTTCATCGGTCATTTTTACACATCCATTGGGTCTCGGATTTATGATAAAGTTCGAATCTTTTCATAAGCCTAAATAATTAGCTTTCTGCATTTTATCAAGCTGTTTAATGGCATGATTTGATATATGTATTTTATAAAGCATCTCTTTTCATTCTCTCTTGGTGATACTCATCCAAGTCAACGAAATATTCGGTTTTTGCTTTTGCTTCAAACAATGTTTCTCTATCTTCAATAATTTCAATTAATTCGTTGAAATATAAATCACCTTTTAACTCCTTCCAAAGAACTAATGGAATGAGTACATTATTATTCTCGATTTTTAGCATTTTTGGACCTCTTCTATATTTATAATCTCAATTACAAAATTAACTATTTTACTTCTAATACACAAAATAAATTATAATATCAATAAACCTCCTACACCGGACTCACTGGACCCGCTCCCTCAGCATAAACTATAACTTCGTTGCTGGGGGGACTGGGGTCATTTCATTGCGCTGAGCAAGGATGTCTGAATCGCGGATTAAACAGATTAAAGGATTAAGAGGATTGAAGAATTCTTTTTCCAAAATCCTCTTAATCCCTTAATCCGTTTAATCCGTGATTCAGAAATTTTTCATCCGCGATTCAGACGCCTCCAAATTTACTGTTTATTACTCTTTTAAAATTCAAACTTTTTTCTCCGAAATTAATTAATAATCCAATATCTAATCTATATGCAGTTAAATAATTCAAAATCTGCGATAGATGCACATCATTCAATTCCGTGATCGCCTTTAACTCTACAAGAATTTTGTCTTCAATCAAAAAGTCTGCCCTACGTGTGCCGATTGGTTCAGTATAATCTTTGTAAAAAATATTCTGTTCAATTTCCCTTACAAAATTTATACCACATTCGCATAATTCAAGTGCCAGAGCCCTTTGATAAATCACTTCCTGAAAGCCATTCCCTCAACTGTGTTGTTTGCCATATTTTTTGTTTTTGTCAAATAATTTACAAACGCGCTATTGAAGTTTTCGTCAATTTCACCGAAGGTGATGTCAGGTCGAAAATTTCGTAAATGTTTAAGTGCTAATTTGTACCAACTAAGAATGCCTTTGCCATAAGCAACGTCATTGGTTCTGATTCTAATGAATTCTTCGAAATGGAAATAGATACTA